>JAJYLA010000019.1 GCA_021788115.1 Actinomycetes bacterium
CGATACAACGCCACCGCGTCCCGCTTGAACTCCTCCGAATACCGACGAGAAGTCGAACCCTTTCCCATAACCAAAACCTCCTCCAGTAATACTGGCCCGAAGTGTCCGGCCTACGGGGGGAGGTTCACTCCACCAGGAGCGACCAATAAGGAGGTGCCGAACTAGCGATGACCACAAGATCGAGACGGGCTCCGACGCCCGTGGCTATAGGGCAGTGGACCTCTTCGCGGCATTGACCCTTGACTGGCAGGCCAACGCCCGCGCCGACACCGCCCGGCGGAGCGTAGCGGCCTGGGGTGAAGCCGCGCCGCTGCTCGCGGGCTTCGACACGCCGGGCACGGTGGTGGCCGAGATCAACCGCCCCGGCCAGCCGGCCCGCTCCTGCGCGCTCCTCGCCGAGCTGCTCGTGATCGCCAGGTCCGATCCGATGGCGGGACGGGCAGTCCTCCAAGCTGTTACGCCCGGGATCCGACGAGCGGCCGCAACCCGCTGGGGCAAGGCCGCCTCCGGCGGCCCGTGGCGAACAGCTGACGAGATCGCCGCCGACGCCATCAGCGCCGCCTGGGACGCCATCGACGGCCACGCCGGCCAACACCACCCACGACCGGCCCAGCTGATCGTCCGTCACGTCGAGGCAGCACTACGCCGAACCCACCACCGGTGGATCAACCAAACCAAAGCACACCGGCCCCTCCATCAGGTTTCAGCCCTGCCGCTTCCCGACGCCACGACCAGCCAGGAAGAACAAGCCGCGGCCCTCATCGCCGAAGCCGCCCGCGCCGGCGTCATCGACCGCCCCGCAGCGCTCCTTCTCACGATGACCGGAGTGCTCGGCTACCCCGCCACCGAGGCGGCACGCAGGCTCGCAGTTCGGCACGCGACGGTCGAGCGGACGATCCGACGAGCGCGCCGAGCGATACGGATCTGGCTCGGTCTCCCCGACGTCACCGGAGAAGTGTCGGTCGAGGACGGGGATCATTTGCTTTCTGGACTGGCGCCTCGCCGCTATCAGGTGGGAGAACCCGCCCGCCAGCTTCATCCTTTTCGCGACGAGAGCTCGCAGCCTCCCAGGACTTGGAAAGACCCTCACCGATCGCCATAGGAGCGAGCACATGACCGGCTCCCCCACCAACCAGATCCGTCTCGATCCGGCCAGCCGCAGCTGGCGGCGCCGGCTCGGACCACTCGCCTGGGCCGTCCTCGAAGAGCTCGCCCTGACCGCCCGCCTCACCGAGCAGGGCTGGGCAGCACCCGTCGGGGTACGGGCCATCGGGACCGCCGTCGGCGTCACCAAAGACACTGCCGCCCGTGCCATCAACACTGTCAGCAAAGCAGGACTCCTCAGCGCCGAACGCGTACCAGGACCAGACGGCCGGACCCGCTCCGGCTACCACCTCCACCTGCCGGACGGGATCACAATCAGAACTTGCCCGGTCGACGACGACGCTCGCCTCGACCAGCACACGCCCAGTGTCCGTCCGGATGGGGAATACACCCACCGTCTCGATGGGGAATACAGCGACGGGGTTTGTCCCGATGGGGAAGACAGCGCCCGGGATCGATACTCGATGAACGGCTCAGGCCAAACGCTCACGTCTGCTGCTTCGAGTGCGCGCTCGGCCAAGACACACATCAGGCAACGAACGCGCCCCGACCTGACCAGCCAGCAACAGGGCAGCTTCTTCGACCCTCCCGGCGGCGACACGAACTGATGCCCAAGCGCGACTCCACCTCGACGCCGCCCGGCGCCCGACACTCCCTCGGGGTGGCAGTCGACACTCGCCGCACCAAGCCGGGGGAGGTCCGCCTAGAAGTCGCCTACGCGGGAACGCTTCTGACTCCCGCCGTCCTGTCCGTGCTGTATGACATCATCGACGCAGCCCACCCCGTCAAGACGGAAGCAAACAACGATGATCGCCAAGCCGGATGAAGGGAGAACTCCATGAACGAAGTCTTCGCCTTCTATGGACGGGTGTCCACCGAGGACATGCAAGACCCCGTCGCGTCACGGCTGTGGCAGCTCGACCGGGCACGCGCCGTCATCCCCCCGGCCGGCGCCGACATAGTCGCCGAGTACTTCGACGTCGATCACTCCCGGTCCCTGCCCTGGGCGCGCCACCCCGAAGCCTCCCGGCTCCTCGCCGCGCTGTCAGATGCCGGCCGGGGGTTCTCAGCGGTAGTGATCGGCGAGCCCGCCCGGGCTTTCCACGGCAACCAGTACAGCCTGACCTTCCCCCTCTTCGTCCACTATGGAGTCGGCCTGTGGGTTCCCGAAGTGGGCGGCCGCATCGACCCCGACTCCGACGCGCACGACCTGATGATGCAGCTCTACGGCGGGATGTCCAAAGGCGAGCGCAACCGCATCCGCACCCGAGTCCGCTCCTCGATGGCCTCCCAGACCCAACATCAGGGACGGTTCCTCGGAGGCCGCCCACCGTATGGCTACCGCCTCGACGCCGCCGCTCCGCACCCCAACCCCCGCAAGGCAGCCGAGGGCGCCTGCCTGCACCAGCTGGTCCCCGACCCTGAAACCGCCCCGGTGGTGCTGCGTATCTTCGAGGAGTACGCCGCCGGCCGCGGCTTTAGCACCATCGCCCAAGGGCTCAACCAGTGCGGTATCCCCTCTCCCGCCGCCCACGACCCTGTTCGAAACCCGCACCGCGACCGCACCGCGTGGCGTGACAGCGCCATCAGAGCCATCCTGGCCAACCCCCGCTACAGCGGCTACCAGGTCTGGGGCCGCGCTCCGCGCAACGAGATCCTTCTCGACCCCACCGATGTGGCGGCCGGCGTCACTACCGTCCAGCGCTGGGCACCAGAAGAGGCCTGGTACCGATCCAACCAACCCAGCCACGAGGCTCTCGTACCTCCCGATCTGTTCGAAGCGGTCCAACAGCGCTTCCGGGTACGGCGCCCCAGCGACGAGGTACGAGCCGCTCGTTCCAGCCACGGCGCCTACCCGCTGCGAGGCTTCGCTCGCTGCGCCGTCTGCGGGCGGCGACTCCAGGGCGAGACCCGCAGAGGACGCCGCTACTACCGCTGCCCCACCGCCGGCTCCGCCCGCTCGCAGAGCCACGGAGGCCACCCCGTCTCGGTCTACCTGCGCGAGGATGTCGTGGTGCGCCCGCTCGACGAATGGCTCGCCGAGGCCCTCTCCGAGGAAGCGGCCGAACGGTCCGCGCAAGAACTTGCGGCCAACCGGCACTCGGCCGAGCTGGAAGCCCGCGAGAAAACAGCCAAACGAGCTCTCGCCGACGCCGACCGCAAGATAGCCCGCCTCGAACAAGCCCTAGAAGACGGACTCCCCATGTCCACCTTCGTGCGCCTCGCCCGCAAGCACGAGATCGGCCGCGACGCAGCCAAGGCGGAGCTCACCCGGATCAAGAACCACCAACCCGAAGGGCTCACCCCCGAAGAGTTCAAGGCCGCGCTCGAACACGCCCGCAGCCTCGCCGTCGCGCTCGCCGGCGCCACCGACACCCAACGACACCAGCTCCACGAAGCCCTCGGCCTGGAGATCAACTACGACCCCACCGACAAGATCGTCCACGCCTCCATCACGCCGCTGGGAGCTGTTGGGGTAAAACCGAGTGTCGGAGGGGGGACTTGAACCCCCACGTCCTTGCGGACACCAGCCCCTCAAGCTGGCGCGTCTGCCTATTCCGCCACTCCGACGTGGCTGCCGATCGCCCGGCGTGGCCGATGATCATAGCCGCTCGGCGCCAGCCCTATCCTTCGATCGGCCCGGCGCGGTCACCGGTTGCGTTGCCGTGCGGGCTCAATAGTGCCAGGGGAACGGGGACCAGTCCGGGGCTCGCTTCTCCAGGAACGCGTCCCGCCCCTCGACCGCCTCGTCGGTGCCGTAGGCGAGCCTCGTCGCCTCCCCGGCGAACAGCTGCTGGCCGACGAGGCCGTCGTCGATCAGGTTCAGGGCGTACTTGACCATGCGCTGGGCGGTAGGGCTCTTCGAGTTCACCGCCGCCGCCCACTCCAGCGCCGCCTTCTCGAGGGAGACGTGCGGCACGACAGCGTTGACGGCACCCATGGCGTGCATCTCCTCGGCCGTGTACGTGCGGCCCAGGAAGAACACTTCGCGCGCGAATTTCTGCCCTACCTGGCGCGCCAGGTAGGCGGAGCCGAACCCACCGTCGAAGCTCGCCACGTCGGTGTCGGTCTGCTTGAAGCGGGCGTGCTCGGCGCTCGCGATCGTGAGGTCGCTCACGGCGTGCAACGAGTGGCCGCCGCCGGCGGCCCACCCCGGGACGACGCAGATCACCACCTTGGGCATGAAACGGATGAGCCGCTGCACCTCGAGGATGTGCAGCCTCCCGGTACGCGCCGGGTCGACGGTGTCGGAGGTGTCGCCCGACGCGTACCGGTAGCCGTCCTTGCCGCGGATGCGCTGGTCCCCGCCTGAACAGAAAGCCCAGCCACCATCGAGCGGCGAGGGGCCGTTGCCGGTCAGGAGGACACAGCCGACATCGGGAGACTGGCGGGCGTGGTCGAGTGCCCGGTACAGCTCGTCGACGGTGCCCGGCCGGAAGGCGTTGCGGACCTCCGGCCGGTTGAACGCCACCCGCACCGTCCCCTGGTCGACGGCCCGGTGATAGGTGATGTCCTCGAAGGAGAACCCTTCCACCTCCCGCCAGGCGTCCGGGTCGAACAGCTCCGATACAGCAGCTCGAGGGGCGGTCATGGTCGCTCACACTACGCCGAGCCACGCGCTGCGCCCACCCCGCGCCGGCCCAGCCCGCGCCGCAGCCGGCCGCGCCGGGATCAGTGCAGGCGGACGCGGGGGTCGAGCACGGCGTAGCCGATGTCGACGAGGATGTTGGCGATCACCACCGCCGCGGTCGCCACGATCACTATCCCGACGATCACCGGGAGGTCGCCTTCCTCGATGGCGTGCACCGCCGTCCAGCCAAGACCCGGCATTCCGAACGTGTACTCGGTGAGGATGGCGCCGCCGAGGAGGGTCCCGACGTCGATGCCGAACTGGCTCACCACGGGGGTCAGCGCCGAGCGCAGCGCGTGGCGATAGATCACCCGGCGCTCGACCAGGCCTTTCGAGCGGGCGGTACGGATGTAGTCCTCGCCCATAACCTCGAGCATGGAGCCGCGGGTGAGCCGCGTGTAGGTGGCCGCGGAGATGAGGGCGAGGGCGATCCACGGCAGGATCAGCCCCTTGAACCACTGCAGGGGACTCGCGGTGAAGTACGTGTACCCCTGGCCGGGCAAGAAGTGCAACCCGTGGATGCTGAGCTCGTAGAAGAACACGAACAGCAGCAGGAGGCCGAGGACGAACACGGGCATCGAGTAGAAGATCAGGGCCAGGACCGTCACGACCCGGTCGGCGATCGAGCCCCGCCGCACCGCCGACAGCACGCCGGAGAGGACGCCGATCACCACCCAGATCACCGCCGCGCCGAGCGCGAGGGACAGGGTGATCGGGAAGGCCTCCTTCAGCACGGTCGTGACCGGCTGGCCGTGGTAGAAGTCGAACCCCAGATTGCCGTGCAGCAGGCTCCACAGGAACCGCCCGTACTGCTTGTACGACGGCTCGTCGAGGTGCAGGCGGTGCATGACCATGGCGATCGTCTGGGGGTCGGCCTGCTTGCCGGCGAGCCGCCTCGCGACATCCTGCGGGCCGGAGCCCATGTAGAACATGATGAACACGAGCAGCGTGACCAGCCAGATGACGAAGAGGCCGAGGATGCTGCGCCGGATCAGGAATCGAGCCATCGTCGCCTCCTACAGCCGCTCGAGTCGCGGGTCGAGGGCGTCTCGGACGCCGTCTCCCAGGATGTTGAACGCGAGGGTGGTGATGACGAGCGCGGCGCTCGGGAACACCAGGAACCACCAGGCCTGCTGGTAGAGGCCGCCCTGCTGCGCCTCGGAGATCATCTGACCCCAGTCCGGCGTCGGAGGGGGGATGCCCAGACCGAGGAAGGACAGCGCCGCCTCGAACACGATGACCACGGGGATGAGCAGCGTGGCGTACACGATGAGCTGCGCGACGACGTTCGGCAGGATGTCGACGAACATGATCCGCCACGAGCCCGAGCCGAGGGAGCGGGCCGCCTCGATGTACTCCTTCTCGCGTATGGAGAGCACCTGTCCTCGCACGACCCTCGCGATCGCCGCCCAGCTGAACACGGTGATGACGAACACGATGATGGGCAGGCCCGGACCGCCGAGGAAGTTGATGGACACGAGCGAGATGGCGAAGAGCAGGTACGGCAACGACAGGACCACGTCGATCAGCCGGGCGACGATCGTGTCCACGAGGCCGCCCATGTAGCCGGCGGCGAGGCCGAGCACCGCGCCGACGGCGACCACCAGCACGGTCACCACGACGCCGACCAGGAGGGAGATCCGCGCCCCGTACGCGATTCGCACCAGAAGGTCGCGACCCTGGTCATCGGTGCCCAGCACGAAGCGGCTGCCCGGGGCCACGGGCAAGCCATCGGGGGTCATGCCCGTGGTGCGGAACTGCGCGTCGGCCCCGTGACCCGTGATCGCGGCGAACACCGGGGCGAAGATCGCCACCAGGATGATCACGATGATGACCGTGAGGGAGATCATCGCCGCGCGGTCGCGCTTGAGCCGCGCCCACGCGAGCTCCCAGGTGCTGCGGCCCTCGATCCTGGCGTCAGCCTCGCCTGGCGCGACCCCGAAGGGCTCGGCGGGTCCGGCGATGCCCGACTCGATGGACGTCGCGACGCTCACGACCTCCTCCTTTCAACAGGCTCAGGGCTCTCCGGGGAGCCAGGGCTGCCATGTGCTACGGACACCCCGAGCCCCGTGGGGGCGCCGGCGGTGTCGGGTTCGACGATGCGGTGCTCGACTCCGATGGCGGGCCGCGCCTCGCTCAGATCCTCGCCGTCGGCCACCGGGAAGTGGCAGGCGGTGGCATGGAGCTCGTCGTCGTCGAAACGAGGCAAGAGGGACGGCTCCTCGACCACGCAGCGGTCCTGAGCCTTCGGGCAGCGCGGGTGGAAGTTGCACCCCGACGGCGGGTGGACCGGCGACGGTACGTCGCCCACGAGGACGATCCGCTCCCGCTTGGCGGCAGCAATCGGGTCGGGGATCGGCACGGCGGACAGCAGGGCGTTGGCGTACGGATGGCGCGGATGCTGGTACAGCTCCTCCGCAGGCGCGATCTCGACGACCTTGCCGAGGTACATGAGGGCGACACGGTCGCTCACATGGCGCACGACCGAGAGGTCGTGGGCGATGAACACGTAGGTCAGATCGAGCTGGTCTTGCAGGTCCGACAGCAGGTTGATGATCTGGGCCTGGATCGACACGTCGAGGGCGGAGACCGGCTCGTCGCAGATGATCAGCTTCGGCCTGAGGGCCAGGGCCCGGGCCACGCCGATGCGCTGGCGCTGACCCCCGGAGAACTCGGATGGGAAGCGGTTGTAGTGCTCGGGGTTGAGCCCGACGAGCTCCATCGCTTCCTGGACGCGGCGCTTGCGCTCGGCGCCGCTGGCGGTGCCGTGGATGGCGAAGGGGTCGCCGATGATCGAACCCACGCGGCGCTTGGGATTGAGTGAGCCGTACGGGTCCTGGAAGATCATCTGCATTTCGCGACGCAGCGGCCGCAGCTGGCGGGGACGCAGGCGGCTGATGTCGCGCCCGTCGAAGATGATCTGGCCCGAGGTCAGTTCGAACAGCCGGCTGATGCAGCGCGCGAGGGTCGACTTGCCGCAGCCGGTCTCCCCGACCAGACCCAGGGTCTCGCCGCGGCGCACCTCGAACGACACCCCGTCGACCGCGTGCACCATGTCTCGGCTGCGGCGGAGATGTCCCGTCTGCACGGGGAAGTACTTGACGACGTCGGTGAGGGACAGCAGAGCGTCGCTCATGACGGCACCGCCTCTCCTATGACCCGGTCGCGGACGGCCTCCCGCTCCGCCTTGGTGTGCGGCAACCAGCACGCCGAGCGGTGGCCGGGTCCACCCCACGTCGGGTCCAGGGGAGGCGTCTCGCTGCGGCAGCGGTCGAACACGTAGGGGCAGCGCGGGTGGAACGGGCAGCCGGACGGAAGCCGGATGAGGCTCGGGGGCTGGCCGGGAATGGGCCGGAGCCTCTCACGCTCCTCGCCGTAGGCCGGCAGCGAGCGCAGAAGACCCTCCGTGTAGGGGTGGTGGTACTCGTAGAAGATCTCGTCGCGGGCGCCGGACTCCATGGCGGCGCCTGCGTACATGACCACGACGTCGTCGGCCACCTCGGCGATGACCCCGAGGTCGTGGGTTATCAGGATGACCGCCGTTCCGAACTCCGTCTGAAGGCGCTCGATGACACGAAGGACCTGGGCCTGCACGGTGACGTCGAGGGCGGTGGTCGGCTCGTCGGCGATCAGCAGCACTGGGTTGAGCGACATGGCCATGGCGATCATCGCCCGCTGGCGCATCCCCCCGGAGAACTGGTGGGGGTAGTCGTCGATGCGCCGCTCGGGTTGGGGGATGCCCACGAGCCGCAGCAGGTCGACGGCGCGGGCGCGAGCCTTGGCCTTGGGTGTGCCGGGCTCGTGGGCGTGGATCATCTCGACGATCTGCCAGCCGATGCGGTAGTAGGGGTGCAGGCTCGACAGCGGGTCCTGGAAGATCATGCCGATCTTGGCCCCCCGCACCGAGCGAAGCTCCTTCTGCGTCATCGTGAGCAGGTCCTTGCCCTCGAACAACGCCTGCCCCGAGATCTTGGCCCCCCGCGTCAGTCCGGTGACGGTCTGCGTGGCCACGCTCTTGCCCGACCCCGATTCCCCGACGATCCCCAGGGTCTGGCCCCGGTCGACGGAGAACGACACCCCCCGCACCGCCTGGACGACACCGTCCATCGTCGAGAACGATACGTAAAGGTCCTTGACCTCTAGCAACGCCACGGAGCGTCCTGCCTTCTCATGTGTTTCGAGTCACCTAAATCGTAGCGGCAGCCGGCGGTCCCGGCCGGGAACTCCCGGCCGGGGACCGTCGACCTCTTCAGTGTGTCGCCTGATGCGACCCTACCCGTTGGTCAGCTCAGCCAGACGTTGGTCGGGTCGATCTGCTCGAGCTCGGGGACGTAGATGGCGTTGTGCACCTGCGAGCCGCGCATGAGGGGCAGGTTGGGGTCGCTGATCGGGAAGATCGCGGCGTCCTTCATGGTCTGCACGTCGGCCTGGTGCCAGAGGGTGTCCGCCTGGGCGGTCGACGTGGCGACCAGGGCCTGGTCGATCAGCGAGTTGACCGTCGAATCGTTGAACAGGCCGAAGTTGGACGACGTGGGCGGCAGCACCCGGCCGTCGAACAGCGGCGAGAAGAACGATGCAGCAGCCTCGCCGTACCAGTCAGGGGACCAGCCGGCCAGCGACAGGTCCCAGCCGCCCGCACGGGCCTTGGCCGGCACCTCCAGCCACTTGGTGTAGAAGTCCGCGTTCGGCACGCCCACACCGGTCACGGTGATGCCGACCTTGCCCAGGTCGGCCTGCACGGTCTGGAAGATGCTCTTGGACGCAGCGGAGGCCGGACGGTAGAGGAACTTGAGCGTGAGGTGCGACACCCCCGCTGCGGCGAGCAGCGACTTCGCCTTGGAGGCGTCGTAGGGGTACAGGTCGTAGGTCGGGCTCGACCCGCCGATACCCGGAGGCAGGATCTGGGTCAGCGGCGGCGACACGTTGGGACCGTTCATGTCCTGGACCAGGTGCGTGCGGTCGATCCCGTACTCCAGAGCCTGGCGAACCGCCACCTTCCCCAGCGCCCCGCCGTTGTTCGGCGACACCGTGTTGAAGATGATGTACGGGTTGCTCGAGTACTCCGACTGCAGGTTGAACCGGTTGTCGTGGCTCGAGACCAGGCCCGGCACGTCGTTCGGCGGCACGAAGGAGTCCCACTCCATGTCCGCGGACGGCGAGTTGGTGAGGATCTCCTGCTCGATCGCGGTCTGCTGGCCGGTCTCGCTGACCTTGATCTCGTCGACGTACGCCTTGCGGATCGGGTCCGTGGACGCCTGCCACGCGGGATTGCGCACGAACACGATCGACTTGGTCGGGTCGTAGCTCTGGATCTCATACGGCCCGTCGGAGATCGTGTGTTGCGCCAGCGCGTTGCTCGCCGGCAGATAGTTCAGGAATTCCACCGGGGCCGCCGAGAACGCGGGCATCGCCAGGATGTTCGTGAAATACGACACCGGGTGCACCAGCGTGAAGTCGACCGTCAAGGGGTTCGCCGAATCCACCGACACCCCCGCGATGTTGTTCGAGTCGATGTAGGCCTTCTGCGCCGCAGCGCTCGTCGCCGACACCTTGGCGAACCCGTTGCAGAACGTGGTGTAGCCCACGATCAAGGTGCTGAAGTCGGGCTGGCCGCCGAAGGGCTGCGTCGGGTTGCACTGGCGCTTCACGCCCCGCACCACGTCCGCGGCGGTCACCTGGCGCGGCGGGGTGGTGTTCCACTCCACGCCGCTTCTGATCGTCACCGCGTACTTCTTGCCATCCGGGCTTATCGTGGGCATCGCCGTCGCCATATCCGGCACGACGCTGGTGGTCTGGCCGGCCGCAGCCGGGTAGGAGTACAGCTGCCGGGACCACATACGGAGCCCCAGATACCCGATCGAGTAGTAGCTCACGTTCGGGTCCATGTAGTCGACGTCGCCCGTGCCCAGCATCGTCAAGACTCCACCCGTCTTGGGGGTGCCCGAGTTGTTGGGGTTGAAGATCTGGTTCGGCAGCGTCGTCGTCGCACCACCCGGCGCCGTCGTGACGCCCGGCGCCGTGCTCGCAGTGGTACCCGTCGCCGCAGTCGTAGGACTCGACACTGATTTATGGCTGCTGCCGCAGGCGGCGGCCACGAGCGTGATGCCCGCGATGCCCGCGCCGACCAGCAGCGTCCTTCGCCTCAAAGGTCGCACGTTTCGAGACCCTCCTCGTCTCTTGACCGTCACCGCAGTGCCGGTTTCCTGTGTGATCCGCCCCATCTCAGTCTCCCCTCGTGCTCCCATGCCCGCTTACTGCAGGCGGATGGCGAGGATGATTGTGGTGAAGCAGAAGCAGACGGCGCTGGCGATCGTTGCCCGGTCGAGGTTCCGCTCGGCCACGGTGGACCCTGCAGCAGCCTGACCGAGGCCGCCGCCGAACATCTCCGACAACCCACCACCTTTGCCGCTGTGCAGCAGGACCATCCCGATCAGCAGCAGCGACACGATGATGTGGATGACGACGATGGCAGCGGTCAGCACTGGTCGATCGCCTCCCTCTCTCCTTCTGCCTTTTTTCTCACCTGGTATTCAGGCGGCGGTCGCAACATAGCAGCACATCATCCCAGGGGGCGAGACACCTGTGTTGGCATCAACGCGTGCTGCAACAAACGTTTCTGTGAATGATATTCACTCATGTCTATCTATATGACACTATGGCCGTGAATTCTTCCGGATCCAGGCTGGCTCCGCCGACGAGGGCACCGTCGATGTCGGACCCCGACATCAGTTCGGCGATGTTGCCGGCCTTCACCGACCCTCCGTACTGGATCCGCACCGACGCAGCGGCCGCCTCTCCTGCATCGGCGGCGATCGCCCGGCGCACCGCGGCGCACACGGCCTGGGCGTCGTCGGGCGTGGCGGTCCTCCCGGTTCCGATCGCCCAGATGGGCTCGTAGGCGACGACCATTCCGGCGATCGCCGCGGAGTCCAGGCCGCTCAGGCCGGCACGCAGCTGGCCGAGGACCTTCTCCGCGGTGCGCCCCTCCTCGCGCTCGCCGAGCGTCTCCCCCACGCACAGGATCGGAACCATCCCTGCGGCCAGGACGGCCTTCACCTTCTTGTTGACGTCCTCGTCAGTCTCCCCGAACAACTGGCGCCGCTCCGAGTGTCCCACGATGACGTAGCGCACGTTGAGCTTGGCCAGCATCGCCGGGCTTATCTCGCCCGTATAGGCCCCGCCGGCCTGCCAGTGGACATTCTGGGCCCCGAGCGCGATCGGCACGTCGTCGACGTCGAGGATGGTCTGCACCGAGCGCAGCGCCGTGAAGGGCGGGTGCACCGAAACGTCGACCCGGCGGGTGGCGTCCGCGAGGCTATAGGACAGCTTCTGCACGAGATTGATGGCGTCGAGATGGGTGAGGTTCATCTTCCAGTTGCCCGAGATCAGAGGGCGCCGGCCGCTCATCGACACGTGGCCTCCGCGGTCGGGGGCCGGGAGGCGCCGGCGCGCGTGCTCACCGGCGCATCCCGTCGCGGAGGGCGGCCACGCCCGGAAGGTCACCGTTCTCGATGAATTCCAAGGACGCCCCGCCGCCCGTGGACAGGTGGTCGACGCGGTCCGCCAACCCGAAACTCGCCAGCGCTGCCGCGCTGTCGCCACCGCCGACTACGGTGAAGCCCGACGCCTCCGCCACGGCATCGGCGATCGCCCGCGTGCCTGCGACGAAGCGGGGGTCCTCGAAGACGCCCATCGGCCCGTTCCACAGCACCGTGCGCGCCGCAGCAATCACGTCGGCAAACTCCGCGGCGGTGCCCGGTCCGATGTCGAGGCCCACCCAGCCCTCGGGCACGTCCCGCCCGACCTGACGGGTCTCGCCGGTGCGCTCCGATCCTGCGCCGAAGGACCCACCGGGGCTGAGGGCGACGAGGTCCTGCGGCACCCGCACGTCCCGGCCGCTGCCGAGCAGCTTGCGGCAGGCCTCGACCTGGTCGGGCTCCACCAGCGAGCCTCCTATCGAGTGGCCGGCGGCAGCCAGCAAGGTGAAGCACATTCCGCCTCCGACCAGCAGGGTGTCGACGCGGTCCAGGAGGGCTTCGATCACGCCGATCTTGTCGCTGACCTTGGCACCGCCCAGCACGGCCACGAACGGTCGCTGGGCGCCGTGGAGCAGCCCCTCGAGCACGCTCACCTCACGCGCCATCAGACGGCCGGCCGCGCAGGGCCGCAGCCGCGGGGGCCCGACAACCGAGGCATGCGGGCGGTGTGCTGCGCCGAAGGCGTCGTTGACGTAGAGGTCATGCCCGGAGACGAGCTCCTCCGCGAAGCTCAGGTTCCCGGCCTCTTCACGGGGGTCGAACCGAAGGTTCTCGGCGACCGAAACCCGGTCTGCATCGGCGCCGGACTCCGACAGCAGTTCGTGCAGACGCCGGCGGACGGGGTCCATGCTGTAACGGGGGTCGGGCTTGCCCTTCGGTCTTCCCAGGTGGCTGGCCGTGGTGACGTGTGCCACGCCCTGGTCGAGCAGCCAGGTGAGGCTCTCGAGGGTGAGGCGGATGCGCAGGTCGTCGGTGATCCGGCCGTCGACCATGGGCACGTTGAAATCGGTGCGCATCAAGACGCTGGCCCCTTCGAGGGGCATCAGGTCTTCGAGCGCCGGCAGGGAGGCCACGCCGGCCTCAGGCGGAGCGATTCGCCGCGCCGATCGTGCGAGCGAGGTCGACGAGCCGGTGGGAGTACCCCCACTCGTTGTCGTACCAGCCGAACACTTTGACGAGCGAGCCCATGGCCATGCTCAGCAGCGAGTCGAAGGTGCACGACGCGGAGCTGCCGACGATGTCGGAGGACACTATGGGCTCGTCGGTGTAGACGAGCACCCCGCCGGACAGAGGTCCGGAGGTCGCCGCGGCACGAAACGCCTCGTTGATCTCCTCCACGGTGACGTCGCGGGCAAGGATGGCCGTGAAGTCCGTGATGGACCCGTTGGCCACAGGCACCCGGAGGGCGCTGCCGTCGAGCCTGCCCTTCATCGACTCGAGCACGAGGCTGGTCGCCCGCGCCGCGCCCGTCGAGGCCGGCACGATGTTGACGGCGGCCGCGCGCGCCCGGCGGAGGTCCCGGTGGGCGAGGTCGAGCAGGTTCTGATCGTTGGTGTAGGCGTGCACCGTGCTCATGAGGCCCTTCTCCACCCCGAAGGCGTCGTCGAGGACCTTGACCATCGGCACGAAGCAGTTCGTGGTGCACGACGCGTTCGACACGACGACGTGACTCTCGGCCTCGAAGGTGTCGTCGTTGACGCCGACGACGAAGGTGGCGTCGGCGTTCTTCGCCGGCGCCGAGACGATGACCCGGGGTGCTCCAGCCTCGATGTGGGCGGCGGCCTTCTCCCGGTCGGTGAACTTGCCCGTCGACTCGACAACGACGTCGACGCCGAGATCGCCCCAGGGCAGGGCTTTGGGATCCCGTTCGCTGTACACGTTGATTGTCATGCCGCCGACGCTGATCGTCGACTCGGTGTGGGCGACGGCTTCGTCGAGGGTGCCCTGTGTCGAGTCGTACTTGAGAAGGTGGGCGTTGGTGGATGCCGGGACGATGTCGTTGACCCCCACGACCACGACCTCGTCGGCGTCGGGGCGCCGCTTCGCCTGGTCCAGTGCGGAGCGAACGAAGTTCCGCCCGATCCGTCCGAACCCGTTGATGCCTACTCGCACGACCATCGCTCTGCTCCTTGTGTACTCCGGGGCCTCAATCTGCACGCTTCAATATGTCCGGCTCTATCGGGCTCGTCCGGGGCTTCGTCCGCCGGGTTCTCCGCCTCGCGGCCGCGAAACCGGGCCAGCACCACGTGTGCCACGAGGCCACTATGTCAGGTGCTGAAGTATCTCGGCCAGATTTTCGACGTCGTGTCCACCCCCGTCCGCCCTGGCCAGAGGTCCCGCGACCACCGGCACCCCGAGAATCGCCGCGTCTTCCCGCTCTCCGCCGGGATCGTCAGGGCCGCCGCCCGCCGGTGCAACCATGACATCCACGGGGACGCCATGGTCGAGCACCGCCCTCAGGTGGTCCGCCGGGCCGAATCCTGCGGTCTCCGGGAGCTGCGGACGCAGATTGCACACATACACGCGCCGTCCGCGGCCGCGGCTGGCGAGGGCCGCACGGATACCCGGAACCGCGCACACGGCCAGGACGCTCGTGTAGAGCGAGCCCGGACCGATGACGATCTGGTCCGCGTCGGCGAGGGCGCCCACCACCTCCTCGGGCACGGGCGCGTCGGGAGGCACGATCGAAACGGTCGAGATGGAGCCTGCCGACTTCGAGACGTTCACCTGGCCGACCACCTCCGTGCCCGCCACCTCCGCCTTGAGGACCACCGGGACGGACGTCGCCGGGAGCACCCGCCCGACGGCGCCGAGGAGACCGCCGGCGAGGTCCAGCGCCGCGCCGAAGTCGCCGGTGATCTCGGCCAGCCCGGCAAGGATGAGGTTCCCGAGGGCGTGACCCTGCAGGTCCCCCGACGGGAAGCGGTACTCGAAGGCGCGGCTCCACACGGACTCCTCCCCGGCCATGGCGACCAGGCAGCGCCGCAGGTCCCCCGGAGCGGGGATGCCGGCGATTCGCCGAAGCCGGCCGCTCGACCCCCCGTCGTCGGCGACCGACACGACGGCGGTGACGCGCCCGGCGTACCGACGAACCGCCTGAAGGGTCACGGCCAGGCCGTGGCCGCCGCCCAGGGCCACGACGTGCGGCCCGGCGGGGCGCGCGCTCAACGCTTCAGGTCCCGGTGGTACACGACCGGGTCATACCCACGGGCGCGGATCCGGGCGCCCATCTCCTCGGCGAGGACCACAGAGCGATGTCGCCCGCCCGTGCAGCCGATCGCCACGGTCAGGTACGACTTGCCCTCCTTCACGTACCGGGGCAGGAGGAACCCCATCAGGTCGTCGATGCGCTCCACGAACTCGACCGCATCGGCGTTGCCGAGCACGTAGTCACGCACCGGGAGGTCGAGTCCGGTGAGGGGACGCAGCTCGTCCACCCAGTGGGGGTTCGGCAAGAAGCGAGCGTCGAACACGTCGTCGACGTCCAGGGGAACACCGTGCTTGAAGCCGAACGACATGACCGAGATCTGCATGGGCTCGGCCCTGTTCGCGGTGAACAGGTCGATGAGGCGGTCCCGCAGCTGGTTGACGTTGAGGTCGGTCGTGTCGACGACAACATCGGCCACCGCGCGGATCGGCTCGAGGCGCGCCCGCTCGATCGCGATCGCGTCGATCACCGCCTCCTGCCCGAGGGGGTGCCGCCGGCGCGTGCCCTCGAACCTGCGCACCAGCACCTCGTCGGAGGCCTCCAGGAACAGGATCCGTACCTGAGAACCGCTCCCCCTCAGCTGGGCCACCGCTGCCTCCAGCTCGTCGAGCTGCTCCGTGTCGCGCCCCACGACCAGCGCGACGCGCTCGGTCGTGGACTCGGGCGCGGCGATCAGCTCGGCCACCTTGGTGACCAGAGCGGTCGGCATGTTGTCGATCACGAACCAGCCGAGGTCCTCGAGGGTCGCGCCGGCCTGGGACCGCCCCGCCCCGGACATCCCGGTGATGATCAGAAACTCGGCCATCGGCTTCTATTGTGCCGCCTACCGGCAGGGGTGCTGGCGGAGGCGTCGCCGGGAGGCGGCCGGCGGGCGGCCGGCGCCCCCGGCGCCCCCGGCGACCCGTGTCGCACCGTTCGGCGGCGTGGCTGTGGCGCCTACCCCCGGCTGCGCCCCGCCATCGACGTCGATGGCCGGGCGGCCCACTTCGCGCCCGGGCAGCAGCGCCGCGACAACCGGCGGGCCCACCGTCTCACCCGGGCGGGCTGGAGGGTCCTTCGGTACAACTGGTGGGAGGTGACCCACGAACCCGATCGCGTCGCAGTCGAGATCGCCGCGACCTACCGGGCGCTCGCAGCCTGATCCGCCGGCGGGCCGCCGGCGGCGACCTTCTCCGCATGCAGCAGCAGGAGCCGGGGGATGCTCGCAGCTTCGCGGTACTCCTCCGCTCGGGCCAGGAACCCCGGCGGCGGCGCCGGCTCCTCCATACGGGTGATCAGCAGCCCGGCGCCCGCCATGACGTTGACGTACCGGGACAGCGGACGGTGGATGAACGGGATCCACACTCCCTTCTCCACCTCTTCGAGGCTCCTGTCCTCGACCAGGTACGGCCCGATCCTCCAGTACTGCTCCTCGAGGATCGTGTCGTCGATCCACCCCGAGCCCGGGGTCTGCAGCAGCGGGTGGTTGAGCATCAGCACGAAGCGGCCGCCCGGTGCGAGCACGCGGGCCACCTCGGCGACCGCCCCGTCCACGTCCTCGATGTGCTCGAAGACCAGGCAGGCGACGACGGCGTCGAAGGACCCGGGACAAAAGGGAAGCGCGGCGGCCTCGCCCCGGGCCACCGCCACTCCCCCGCCGCGCTCGGCGGCGGCGGTGACCTGCGCCCACGTGGGGTCGACACCGGCCACGAAGCCGACGCCGTAGAGGCCTGCTGCGACTCGGGCCACCTGGCCCTCCCCGCAGCCGACGTCGAGGACCCGGCTGGCCCCCGCCAGGTGGGCGGCGGCCAGGGGAAGGATCTGCTCCTCGTACTCGGCGTCGGCGCCCTGGGTGAAGCCCTCCTGCCACCAGCGGGCGTGCTGCTCCCACAGGTCGCCGGCGTCGCTCATGCCCGTGCGCAGTGGGCGGCCACCCGCGCGGCGATCTCGCCGAAGAGCTCCGGCGGCAGGTCGTGGCCCATCCCCGGGACGGTCCACAGCTCGGCCCCCGGCACGGCCTCCGCTGTCGCCCGCCCTCCGGAGAGATCCACCAGCGGGTCGCCCTCGCCGTGGATGACCAGGGTCGGGCAGGTCAGGTTCCTGAGCCCGGGTGTGCGGTCGGGAGAGGCCAGGATGGCGGCGAGCTGGCGGGCCGTACCCGCCGGGTGGTTGGCCCGGTCGAACGCGGCCGCCGCGCGCGCAGCGACGCGGTCCTCATGGAACGGGTAGCCCTTCGAGCCGATCACCCTCCACCCTGCGAGCGCCGCGGCGACCGCTGCGTCTCTGTCGGGCGGCGGCGGGACGAGGAGCGCCGCCATCGCATCGGGGTGGGGCGCCCCGACCGAGTGGTCCCCGGTCGTCGACATGATGGACACGAGGCTGACCACCATCTTGGGGTGGCGGATCGCGAGGCCCTGGGCGATCATGCCGCCCATGGAGATCCCGAGCACGTGGGCCGGAGCAAGTCCGAGTGCTTCGAGCAGGCCTGCGGCGTCGTCGGCCATGTCCGCCAGCGGGTAGGGGGGCTGCACGCCGCCGGTGGCCAGCGCGGCTCGGAGGTCGGGCACCCCGGCGTCGTCGAACCAGGTGGACAGGCCGACGTCACGGTTGTCGAACACGATCACGTGGAAGCCCTGGCCGGCCAGGGCGCCCACGAGCTCGGGGTCCCACGCGATCAGCTGACCACCGAGACCCATGACCAGGAGCAGCGGCGGGTTCCCCGGGTCGCCGGCGGTCTCGTACTCGAGGGTGACGCCGTTGGCGGTGGTGGAGGGCATGCCCTGAAGCTACGCGACGTGGAGCTTGGCGTACACCGCCTCGGCGACCGCGTCGGGCAGCCAGCTCAGGGACTTCAGGTCGCCGAGCGACGCTGCTTTGACGGCGTTGACGCCGCCCAGGTCCTTGACCAGACGCTTCTTGCGCGCGGGCCCCAGGCCGGCGATCCCGTCGAGGGCCGAGGCGGTCATCCTTTTTCCCCGGAGGTTCCTGTGGTAGCCGATGGCGAAGCGGTGAGCCTCGTCGCGGATCCGCTGCAGCAGGTAGAGGGCTTCGGATCCGCGGGGGATGCGCAGCGGGTCGGGGCTGCCGGGCAGGTAGACCTCCTCGAACTGCTTGGCCAGCGCCGCCACCGGGATCTCGCCCTCCAGGCCGAGCTCCTCGACCACCCGCACGGCGACGCCGAGCTGGCCCTTGCCGCCGTCGACGAGCAGCAGCTGCGGCGGGTAGGCGAAGCGCCGCCAGCGGTCCCCCACCGGCTTGTCCCGCTCGGCCAGGTACGCGCGCAACCGGCGGGCGAGGACCTCGCCCATCGCGGCGAAGTCGTCGTTGCCGTCGACGGTGCGCACCTTGAAACGCCGGTACTCCTGCGGGCGGGGCATGCCGTCCTCCATGACCACCATGGAGCCCACGTAGTCGGTCCCCTGCAGGTGGCTCATGTCGTAGCACTCGATGCGCAGCGGCGACTCCGGCAGGCCGAGCGCGTCCTGGAGGGCATTGAGGGCCTTGGCACGGGCGTTGTGGTCCGCCGCGCGCTTCAGCCGGTGTCGCATGAACTCCTCGCCGGCGTTGCGCGCCACCATCTCCAGGAGGGCCTTCTTGTCGCCGCGCCGGGGCACCCGCACCTCGACCCGGGCGCCGGCGCGGGCCTCGGGGTTGACGCTGCGCTCCACCCGGTAGCGCCGCGACGCCGCCCACCACTCCACGTCCCCGATGGCGGATCGGCGCCTGATCGGTACCACCGCCGCGGGGGGCGGTGCCCCGCCGGCGCCCGGTTGGGGTGCCCCGCCGGCGTCCGGCCGTGGGGTGGCGCCGCCATCCGGTCGGGGGGTCGCGCCGGCGTCCCCCGGGGAGCCGGCGCCGCCGGCGCGCTGTAGCGCCAGCCACGCCTCGACCGTGCCGTGCTCGTCGGGCTCCTCGGGCACGAGCACGAGCGGCGGGACCCCGAGAGGCGGGTCGTCGTAGTGCTGCTCGAGGATCTGCGCGACGAGCCCGGAGCGGCTCAGGTCCTCCACCTTGTCGACGATGAACCCCTTGCGTCCCACGACGCGCCCCCAGCGCACGTAGAACACCTGCACCGCCGCCTCCAGCTCGTCCTCGGCGAGCGCGAAGCAGTCGAGATCCTCCTCCTTCTCGGTGACCATCTGCTGCTTCTCGATCGCCTTGCGGACCGACGCAAGGCGATCCCGCAGGCGCGCCGCCCTCTCGAACTCGAGCGCCCCGGCCGCCTCTCGCATCTCCGCCTCGAGGCGGTGGAGGACCGGCTGCGTGTCGCCGTCGAGGAACGCCACCAGCTCCCGCACCAGCGCCGCGTACGCGTCCGGGTCGACGGCGCCGATGCACGGGCCGGAGCACTTCTCGATGTGGTACAGCAGGCACGGGCGTCCCTGGCGCTGGTGGTTGCGGAACTTGACGTCGCTGCAGGTCCGGATCGGGAAGGTCCGCAGCAGCGAGTCGAGGGTCTCCCGGATGGCATACGCGTGCGCGAACGGGCCGAAGTAGAGGCTGTCCTTGTCCTTCATGCCCCGCTTGACCATCGCCCTCGGCCACTCGTCTCCGGCGGTGACGGCCAGGAAGGGGTAGCTCTTGTCGTCGCGCAGCCTGACGTTGAAGCGCGGCTTGTGCTGTTTGATGAGGCTGTACTCGAGCATCACCGCTTCGACGTCGTTGCGGACCTGGATCCACTCGACGGACCCCGCCTGGGCGACCATCTGCGCCGTCCGGGGCGGCAGGTGGGCGGGGTTCTGGAAGTAGCTCGACAGGCGGCTGCGCAGCGACTTGGCCTTGCCGACGTAGATGACCCGCCCGTCCCTGTCCCGGAACTGGTACGAGCCGGGGGCGTCGGGGATCGTCGAACCGGGCGGCCGCTGCAGCACCCTTCGAGTGTGCCGCAGCCGGCGGCCGACGCGGCGCCGGCGGGCTGCAGGAGGGCCGGCGGGGCCTCGGCTCGGGCGGGTGAACGTGGCAGCCGGACCGGGGAGGCGTATGCTGTTCTCAACGCCGGCCCGGTATCCGGCGACATATCCACCCCGAGGTCGACATCCCCGCGGACGGGCGACCGGGCTGTCCCCGCCGACCACATCGAGGTGTTCCGACCCGGAGGTTCCGTTTTCATGCTTCGGCTCCAGAGACCCCTTCCCGAGGGGTACACCACAGCGACCGCGGACGAGCTCGCGCGCCGTATCGCCGCCGCCAAAGAGGCGCTCGGCCCCCGGCTCATGATCCTCGGGCACCACTACCAGCGCGACGAGGTGATGCGCTGGGCGGACGCGCGGGGGGACTCCTTCGGCCTGTCCCGCAAGGCCGCCGCCACGCGGGAGGCCGAGTTCGTCGTCTTCTGCGGGGTCCACTTCATGGCGGAGTCGGCGGACATCCTCACGTCCCCGGCGCAGACCGTCATCCTCCCCGACCTCAACGCCGGCTGCTCGATGGCCGACATGGCCGACCTCGACGGCGTCGAGGAAGCCTGGGAGGCCATCGCCTCGGTGACGGACATCACCTCGGTCGTCCCGATCACCTACATCAACTCCTCCGCCGCCCTGAAGGCGTTCGTCGGCCGACACGGGGGGGCGGTGTGCACCTCCTCGAACGCCCGCAAGGTCATCACCTGGGCGCTCGGCCAGGGCCGCCGGGACGCGGAGGCCGGCGCCCCCGCCGGCGCCGGCGGGACGAAGCTGCTGTTCTTCCCGGACCAGCACCTCGGGCGCAACACCGCCTTCCAGCTCGGCTTCAGCGCCGAGGACATGGCGGTGTGGGATCCCTCCCTGGAGCAGGGCGGGCTGGACGAGCGCACCATCAAAGAGGCCCGCTTCCTCCTGTGGAAGGGGCACTGCTCGGTCCACCAGCGCTTCCGACCCGAGCACATCGCCGCCTTCCGCGGCGATCACCCCGACGGACGCGTGATCGTCCATCCGGAGTGCAGCCACGAGGTCGTCGAACTGGCCGACGAGGTCGGCAGCACCGACTACATCATCGCCGCCGTCGAGCGTGCGCCCGAGGGATCGGTGGTCGCGGTCGGCACGGAGATCCACCTGGTGCAGCGCCTCGCCGCCGAGCACCCGTCGCTGCGGGTGCAGTCGCTGGACCCCCTCGTGTGCCCCTGCTCGACCATGTTCCGGATCGATGCCCCGCACCTGTGCTGGGTCCTCGAGGAGCTCGTCGCCGGCCGTGTCGTCAATCGCATCACCGTCGACGAGGAAACCGCCGCCGGGGCACGCGTCGCCCTCCGGCGGATGCTCGACATCGCCTGATCCGCAGCCGTTTCGTCAGGAGAACGCGCCGGGCGGGCCTTCCGCGTCCCCTGACGCACCGGAACGCCGGCGTCCTGCGGTGGCCTTCAGGCGCGCCGGGCCGACAGGGCGTCGAGGGCTGCCTGGATCTTGCGCGACGCCTCGGCGGCGACCTCTTCCAGGGTCGGGTCCGCGATCACCTTCGACATCACCTCCGGGTCCATGGCATCGACGATGCTGCGGCCCCCGCTGCGGCGTACCACGACGTTGCAGGGAAGGAACACCCCGACCGTCGGCACCGCCTCGAGCGCCCGGTGGGCGAGCGGAGGGTTGCACGCTCCGATGATGAGGTAGGGCTCCGTCTCGGTGCCCAGCTTCTCTCGCAGCGTCGCCTGTACGTCGATCTCCGTCAACGTGCCGAAGCCCTGCTCCCGCAGCGCCTCCTTCACCTTCCCGACCGCCTCCTCGTAGGGGAGATCCAGGGTGATGCTGCGTGCGTAGTCCATCGATCGACCCTTTCTCGGCTCGCTTGCGGGGCCGGGGTGCGAACCGGGTCCGGGCTGAGTTGCCCGTGCGCTCCGGCAAACACACCCGTTCCTCCCACTATACCCCCCAGGGTGTGATGGGGGCCGGTTGCTGCTACTGGTCGAGCAGGGGCTCGAGGAACCGCCCCGTGTAGCTCTCGCGGGTCTTGGCGACCTTCTCGGGCGTCCCCTCGACGACCACGCGCCCGCCGCCGTCGCCGCCCTCGGGCCCGAGGTCGATGATCCAGTCAGCGGTCTTGACGACGTCGAGGTTGTGCTCTATGACCAAGACGGTGTTGCCCTGGTCGACCAGGCGGGAGAGGACCGCGAGCAGCTTGCGGACGTCCTCGAAGTGCAGGCCTGTCGTGGGCTCGTCGAGGATGTAGATCGTCCGCCCGGTGGAGCGCTTCGACAGCTCGCTGGCGAGCTTGATCCGCTGTGCCTCGCCGCCCGACAGCGTCGGCGCGGGCTGGCCCAGGCGGACGTAGCCGAGCCCCACGTCGACCAGGGTCTGCATGTGCCGGGAGATGGCGGGCTGGTTGGCGAAGAACTCCCGCGCCTCCTCGCAGGGCATCTCGAGCACGTCGGCGATGTTCTTGCCCTTGAAGGTGATGTCGAGCGTGTCGCGGTTGTAGCGGGCGCCCTTGCACACCTCGCACGGCACGTACACGTCCGGCAGGAAGTGCATCTCGATCTTGATGGTGCCCTCGCCGGCGCAGGCCTCGCAGCGGCCCCCCTTCACGTTGAAGGAGAACCGCCCCGGAAGGTAGCCCCTCACCTTCGCCTCTGTGGTCGAGCTGAACAGCCGGCGGATGTGGTCGAACACCCCGGTGTAGGTCGCCGGGTTGGAACGCGGGGTGCGCCCGATCGGCGACTGGTCGATGTCGATCACCTTGTCGAGAGCCTCCGCGCCCTCGAGGCGGGTGTGCCGGCCGGGGACCTCCTTGGAGCGGTAGATGCGCTGCATGAGGGCCTTGAGGAGGATGTCGTTGACCAGCGTGGATTTGCCGGAGCCCGACACCCCCGTCACGGCGACCATGCAGCCGAGGGGGAGGTCGACGTCGATGTTCTTCAGGTTGTGCTCCCGGGCGCCGCGGACGGTGAGGAAGCCTTTGGGCTCCCGGCGCATCACCGGCACGGGGATGTGGCGCTTGCCGGCGAGGTACTGGCCCGTCAGGGAGCCCTTCGACCGGATCAGCGACTCCACGCTGCCGGATACGACGATCTCGCCGCCGTGCTCCCCCGCCCCGGGCCCGATGTCGACCACGTGGTCGGCGACGCGGATCGTCTCCTCGTCGTGCTCGACGACGATGACCGTGTTGCCCAGGTCCCGCAGCCGCAGGAGGGTGTCGATGAGCTTGCGGTTGTCCCGCTGGTGCAGACCGATCGACGGCTCGTCGAGCACGTAGAGGACACCGACCAGGCCGGAGCCGATCTGGGACGCCAGCCGGATGCGCTGGGCCTCCCCGCCGGCGAGCGTGCCCGCGGACCGGTTCAGGCTCAGGTAGTCGAGGCCGACGTCGAGCAGGAACTGCATCCTCGCCCGTATCTCACGCAGGACCCGGTCGGCGATGAGATGGTCTCTTTCCGATAGTTCGAGGCCCTGCATGAGGTGGGTGGCGTCGCGCAGCGCCAGGTCGCACAGCTCGAAGATGTTGCGCCCCGCCACGGTGACGGCCAGGCTCTCGGGCTTCAGCCGGGCGCCCCCGCACGCCGGGCAGGGCACCTCCCGCATGTAGCCCTCGATGGTCTCGCGCATGTAGTCGGACTCGGCCTCGCCGTGCCGGCGGGCAAGCCACGGCACCACCCCCTCGTAGTGGGTGTCGTAGCTGCGGACCCGGCCGTACCGGTTGCGGTACTGGACGTGGACCTTCTTCGTCCCCGAGCCGTAGAGGACCACCTTCTGATCCGCCTTCTTCAGCCGCTTCCAGGGGGTCGACGTGGAAAAAGAGTGGGCCGCCGCGACAGCCTCGAGCACGCGTGTGAAGTACTCGCCGCGCGCCCCCGCCCACGGGGCGATCGCGCCCTCGTCGATGGAAAGGTCGGGGTCCCGCACCACGAGCTCCGGGTCGACCTCGAAGCGCGTCCCGAGGCCGCCGCAGTTGGGGCACGCCCCGTACGGCGAGTTGAACGAGAAGTTGCGCGGCGCCA
This sequence comes from Actinomycetes bacterium, assembly GCA_021788115.1. GTDB lineage: Bacteria > Actinomycetota > Acidimicrobiia > Acidimicrobiales > Palsa-688 > JAJYLA01. The sequence continues at coordinate 24,360 of JAJYLA010000019.1, forward strand.
GCTCGTCGAACGACAGACCGCACCTGGGGCACGCCAGGTGCTGGCTGAAGGTGAGAGCGTCCTCCTCGAGCGGCGGCTCCCCCTCGCGGGCCACCAGCTGGACCTCCGCCACCCCCTCCGCCAGGCGCAGGGCGGTCTCGAGGGAGTCGGCGAGGCGCCTCTCAATCCCCTCCCTCTTCACGAGGCGGTCCACGACGACCTCGATGGTGTGGATCTCGTAGCGGGCCAGCTTGGGCGGGGCGGACAGCTCGTGGATCTCCCCGTCGATGCGCGCCCGGGCGAAGCCCTGGCCGGCCAGCTCCTCGAGCAGGCTCTGGTACTCGCCCTTGCGGCCGCGGACCACCGGGGCCAGCACCTGGAAACGGACGCCGTCGGGCAGCTCCAGGATCCGGTCCACGATCTGCTGGGGGGTCTGGCGCTCGACGACCGTCCCGTCGCGCGGGCAATGCGGGACGCCGATGCGGGCGTACAGCAGTCGCAGGTAGTCGTAGATCTCGGTGATCGTCCCGACGGTGGACCGAGGGTTGCGCGACGCTGACTTCTGGTCGATGGATATCGCCGGCGACAGCCCCTCGATGAAGTCGACGTCGGGCTTGTCCATCTGCCCGAGAAACTGCCGGGCGTAGCTCGACAGCGACTCGACGTAACGTCGTTGTCCCTCGGCGTAGATGGTGTCGAAGGCGAGCGAGCTCTTGCCCGACCCCGACAGGCCCGTGAACACGATGAGGCGGTCGCGCGGCAGGTCGAGCGACACGTTCCGGAGGTTGTGCTCGCGCGCGCCGCGCACGACGAGCCTTCCTCTGTCCGCGAACCCCGGCACGAACCCCAGGGTACCAACGAACGCATGTTCGACGTGCGGAAATCGGGTCGGGTCGGGATCGGGGTGTCCGGCCGCGCGGTGGCGGCCGGCGTCTCGGCGAACCTATGCTCGGTGCCCACCCGACGACGGAGGAAAAGCCCCCCATGCCCGTCTACGAGTATGCCTGCCGCGCGTGCGACACCCGCTTCGAGGCTCGCCGCCCCATGGCCGAGGCGTCATCCCCGATCGAGTGCCCCGAGGGGCACCCCGACACGGTCAGGGTCCTGTCCGCGTTCGCGTCGGTGGGACACGCGGTGAGCACGCCGGCGTTCTCGGCTGCGCCGGCGGGGGGAGGCGGCTGCTGCGGAGGCGGCGGCTGCGCGTGCGCGTCCTGAGCCGCTGACGCGCCGGGCCGGCGCGCCGCTCAGCGCGGCGCGAGCTCCTTGAGCTCCGCCTTCAAGTCGCTGATCTCGTCGCGGAGCTTCGCTGCGTACTCGAAGCGCAGGTCGGTCGCGGCCTCGTGCATCTCCTCCTCCAGCGACGCGATAAGCCGGGCGAGCTCCTCGTGGGGAAGCTGCGCCAGGTCGCTCCGGGCACGGTCTCGCCGGCGGCTGCGGCGCCCGGGGACCGAGGCGGTGCCGTCCCGGGTGCCGAGGAGCACCAGGATGTCGGTGATCGCCTTGCGGATCGTCTGGGGGTCTATGCCGTGCTCTTCGTTGTAGGCCTGCTGCACGGCCCGCCGGCGGTTCGTCTCGGAGATCGCCCGCTGCATCGAATCGGTCATCCGGTCGGCGTACATGACCACCTGGCCGTCGACGTTGCGCGCGGCCCTCCCGATCGTCTGGATCAGCGAGGTCTCGCCCCGCAAGAACCCCTCCTTGTCGGCGTCGAGGATCGCCACCAGCGAGACCTCGGGCAGGTCGAGGCCCTCGCGCAGCAGGTTGATGCCCACCAGCACGTCGAACTCGCCGAGGCGCAGATCGCGGATGATCTCGATCCGCTGGATGGTGTCGATGTTGGAGTGCAGGTAGCGGACACGCAGCCCCATCTCGATCAGGTAGTCGGTGAGGTCCTCGGCCATCTTCTTGGTCAGGGTGGTGACGAGCACCCGGTCCCCCCGCTGCGTGCGGTCCCGTATCTGGGAGATCAGGTCGTCGATCTGGCCCTTGGTGGGCTTCACGACGACCTCGGGGTCCACGAGCCCCGTCGGGCGCACGATCTGCTCGACCACCTGGCTCGACTGCTGGATCTCGTAGGCGGTGGGCGTGGCCGACAGGAAGATGCACTGGTTGACGCGGGCGTAGAACTCGTCGAAGCGCAGCGGCCGGTTGTCCGCCGCCGACGGGAGCCGGAAGCCGTGCTCGATCAGCGTCTCCTTGCGGGAGCGGTCCCCCTCGTACTGGCCGTGCAGCTGCGGCACCGTCTGGTGCGACTCGTCGATCACGAGCAGGTAGTCCCGCGGGAAGAAGTCCAGCAGCGTATGGGGCGGCTCGCCGGGCTGGCGGCCGTCGATGTGGCGGCTGTAGTTCTCGATCCCCGAGCACGCCCCCACTTCGGAGAGCATCTCGAGGTCATAGGACGTCCGCATCCTGAGTCGCTGCGCTTCGAGCAGCTTCCCCTGGGACTCGAACCAGGCGAGGCGCCCCCGCAGCTCCGCCTCGATGCCGGCGATCGCCTCGCGCATCCGCTCGTCGCCGGCCACGTAGTGGGTCGCCGGGAAGATGACGACCTCGTCAGGCTCGCCCAGCTGCTCCCCGGTCAGCGTGTCGACCCGGGCGATCCGCTCCACCTCGTCGCCGAACAGCTCGATGCGCACGGCGTGCTCCTCGTAGGCGGGGTGCACCTCGATGGTGTCGCCGCGCACCCGGAACTTGCCGCGGGTCAGGTTGGTGTCGTTGCGCTCGTACTGCATGTCCACGAGGCGGCGCAGGATGGCGCGCTGGTCGTGCTCGCTGCCCCGCTGGAGGTGGAGGATGCGCCCGGCGTACTCCTCGGGGGAGCCGAGGCCGTAGATGCAGCTCACCGACGCCACCACGATCGTGTCCCTGCGGGTCAGGAGGGCCGACGTCGCCGAGTGGCGGAGCCGGTCTATCTCATCGTTGATCGAGCTGTCCTTCTCGATGTAGGTGTCGCTCGCCGGCAGGTAGGCCTCGGGCTGGTAGTAGTCGTAGTAGCTGACGAAGTACTCGACCCGGTTGGACGGGAAGAACTCCCGCATCTCGTTCGCCAGCTGGGCCGCGAGGGACTTGTTGGGGGCGATGATCAAGGTGGGCCGCTGAACCGCCTCGATGGTCCAGGCGACCGTGGCGCTCTTGCCGCTGCCCGTGATGCCGAGCAGCGTCTGGAACCGGTCGCCCCGGCGGACCCCTTCCGCCAGCTGCACGATGGCCGCCGGCTGGTCGCCCGCCGGCGCGAACTGCGACACCATCTTGAAGTCCGGCACGCCTCGATGGTACCGGGGGGGTGCGACGTCGACCCGGGCCGCGGATGGGCCACACAGGATCGGAACGGACGCTGCGAGGGCCCCCTAGCCCGCGCGGGCGAGCCCCTGCAGCCAGGTCCACGCCCGGTCGACCTGCTGCTCCAGGTCCGCCCGGTCGCCGGCGTTGTCGATGACCAGGTCGGCCATCGATCGCCGCTCCTCGCGGGAGATCTGTGCCTTCACCCGGGCCCACGCGTCCGTCCCGCTGAAGCCGCGGTGGCGGACCAGGCGTTCGACGGCGACCCGCTCGGGCGTGTCCACCACGACAACGGCTGCCAGGGAGTGGCGTTCCTTCGACAGGACGTCGAGCAGGGGGATGTCGATCACGACGATCCGGTCTCCCCCGGAAAGTGCGGCGACCCGCTCGGCGATGACCGCGGCGATGACGGGATGGGTGATGGCGTTGAGGTCGGACAGCGCCTGGCGATCGGCGAAGACGACCCCCGCGAGCGCGGGCCGATCCAGGCGACCGTCCGCCTGCAGGACGCCCGACCCGAAGCGGTTCACGAGCGCGGCGTACGCCGGCCCGCCCGGCTCGACCACCTCGCGGGCTATTCGATCTGCGTCGATGACCGCCGCGCCGCGGGCCGCGAGCGCCGCAGCCACGGTCGACTTCCCCGATCCGATACCTCCGGTGAGGCCGATGAGCAGCACCGGGCCGCGACGCTACCGTCGAAGGATCCCGGAGGAGCGATCACCTGCGCCGCTCACTCTGACTAGTCACATGGAGTACCGCACAATGGCCCGTTCTGGCCATTGTGGAGGAACAGGGCCGGGATGAGGCTCGTTGGGTGGCTCACGACGCAGGCGAGCGCCAGCGCCACGCGCTGCTGGCGATGCTCTTCGGCTCGGATATACCGCACAGCCTGGGCGGGCAGCTGCTGCGCACCTCAGACGTCGCCGCGCTGTTCCAGGTCTCCGAACGGACCGTGTCGGAGTGGGCGCGCCGGGGGCAGATTCCGGCGGTACGGACCCCGGGTGGTCACCGCCGCTACCCGGCCGAGGAGATCCGCAACCTCCTCCGGGCCGCCCAGGAGAACGACGCCGCCGGCACCACGGCGGCTGCGTCGTCGCTGACGCGCCTTCAGGATCGCCGTCGCGCCAGGGCCTGAACGGCGGCCGCCACGGCGGGCGCCACCGCGGCCCCCCTCGCCGGCGTCAGCCGAGGGCCGCCTCGAGAGCGACCGACGGCATGGCGTGCGCCTCTGCGATCGAGGGGTACGTGACCTGGCCGGCGTGGGTGTTGAGACCCAGCGCGAGGACCGGGTCCCGGCGAAGGGCATCGCGCCATCCCCGGTCGGCGATCTCCAGGGCGTAGGGCACGGTGACGTTCGTCAGAGCGTGCGTGGAGGTGTGCGGCACCGCGCCCGGCATGTTGGCCACGCAGTAGAACAGCGAGCCGTGCACCGTGTACACCGGGTCCGCGTGCGTCGTCGGGCGGGACGACTCGAAGCAGCCCCCCTGGTCGATCGCGATGTCCACCAGCACCGAGCCTGGCTTCATCTGCGCCACGAGGGCGTCGGAGACCAGGGTCGGCGCCTTGGCCCCCGGCACCAGCACCGCGCCGATCACCAGGTCGGCGTCGAGCACCGCCCGCTCGATCTCATAGGTGTTGGAGGCGACCGTCTGGCAGTGCCCCTGGTAGATGCGGTCCGCCTCGCGCAGCTTGGCGACGTTGCGGTCGAGCAGCAGGACCTCCGCCTGCATGCCGAGGGCGATCGCCGCCGCGTTCATGCCCGCCACCCCCGCCCCGATCACCACGACCTTCGCCGCGTAGACACCCGACACCCCTCCCATCAGGACTCCCCGGCCTCCCCCGTCGCGCTGCAGGTGGTGGGCGCCGGCCTGCGGGGCCATCCGGCCGGCCACCTCGGACATGGGCGCGAGGAGGGGCAGCGACCCGTCGGGGGTCTGCACCGTCTCGTAGGCGATGGCGGTCGTCCCCGCCTTGAGGAGCGCCTCGGTGCACGGACGCGACGCCGCGAGGTGCAGGTAGGTGAACAGCACGAGGTCGTCGCGCAGACGGTGGTACTCCTCCTCCACCGGCTCCTTCACCTTCAGGACCAGATCCGACTCCCCCCAGACCTCGTCCGGGTCGTCGACGAGGACCGCGCCCGTCGCGCGGAAGTCCGCGTCCGGCAAGGAGGAGCCGACACCGGCGCCGCTCTGCACCAACACGCGGTGCCCGTGGCGCACCAGCTCGTGGACGCCCGCCGGCGTGCAGGCCACCCGGTACTCGTTGTTCTTGACCTCTGTCGGGACCCCTACCTTCACGGCTCCTCCTCGAACCTCGCGTGACCCGGCCGGGCGGTCGCCGTGACCGTACGGGGACGGAGCGTTGCCGACCGTCGCCCGTCTTCTGCGGCCACGCGGCATGGCGATCGGGGCCATCATGGCACAGCGCCTCCACCACGAACCCGAATCCGTTGATGCCGGCCCGGCCCACCCTTAGAATCCGTCGCCGTGCCGCCGAGTGCCGCTCTGACGCGCGGAAACCGGAACGGGAGGCAGCAGCGGGATCATCGAGAAGCTCCGCCGGGACGGCCGGCGGTCCTACGCGGCCATAGCCCGGGCCGTGGGGCTCTCGGAGACCGCACCCGCCACGGGGTGCAGAAGCTCGTCGCGGACCGCGCCGTCCGGATCGCCGCGATCACCGATGCAGGGCCGGCGGGCTCATGGCACTCGGTGATGCTCGGGACCATCGGCGGGTGCGTGCGCACCGTTGCGGGGGTGCGCACGACCGAGGCGTTCGTGTACCTGGAAGTGGCGGAGGACACCTACCAGTGGGAGACCCGATGAACCACGCAGACGACAGGCGCCTCGAGGAGGCAGCCCGGCGGCACCTGTGGATGCACTTCAGCCCGATGAGCCGCGAGGCGCAGCGGGAGATCCCGGTCATCGTGCGCGGAGAGGGACCGTGGGTCTGGGACAGCCACGGCCGCCGCTACCTCGACGGGCTGGCGGGCCTGTACGTCGTGCAGGCCGGGCACGGGCGGCGAGAGCTCGCCGAGGCCGCCGCCCGCCAGGCCGCCCAGCTCGCCTACTTCCCCATCTGGGGATACGCCCACCCGGCCGCAGTCGAGCTGGCCGAGCGCCTGGCGTCGCTCGCCCCGGGGACCCTCAACCGGGTCTTCTTCACCACCGGGGGCGGCGAGGCGGTCGAGTCCGCGTGGAAGCTCGCCCGGCAGTACTTCCGCGCCACCGGGGAGGCCGGGCGCTACAAGGTGCTCTCGCGCCAGACCTCGTACCACGGCACCACGATGGGAGCTTTGTCGATCACCGGGCTCGACTCCATCAAGGCGCCGTTCGAGCCGCTCGTCCCCGGCTCCGTGCGCGTGGTCAACACCAACTTCTACCGGGCCCCCGAGCACGGCGACGACCTCGAGGCGTTCGGAGCCTGGGCCGCCGACGACATCGAGCGGCGCATCCAGATGGAGGGCCCCGCCTCGGTCGCGGCGGTGTTCCTCGAGCCCGTGCAGAACGCCGGCGGCTGCTTCACGCCCCCGCCCGGGTACTTCCAGCGGGTCCGGGAGATCTGCGACCGGTACGGGGTCCTGTTGGTGTCCGACGAGGTGATCTGCGGGTTCGGGCGCCTCGGGGCGTGGTTCGGAGCCCAGCGCTACGGCTTCCAGCCCGACATGATCACCTGCGCCAAGGGGCTCACGAGCGGTTACTCGCCCCTCGGCGCCCTCATCGTCGACGACCGCCTGGCGGAGCCGTTCGCCGACGGCAGGGCGACGTTCTCCCACGGGTTCACCTTCGGCGGGCACCCCGTGTCGGCGGCGGTGGCGCTGACCAACCTCGACCTGTTCGAGAAGGAGAACCTCATCGGCGGGGTCGCGGCGAAAGCCGGTGCGTTCAAGGCCGTCCTCGACGGGCTGCGCGACCTGCCCATCGTCGGTGACGTCCGAGGCGACGGCTACTTCTACGCGATCGAGCTCGTCAAAGACCAGGTCACGCGCCAGCGCTTCGAGCGCGACGAGGCGGAGCGCCTCGTCGGCGGCTACCTCGCCGGCGCCCTCCTCGACGCCGGTCTCATCTGCCGCTCCGACTCGCGCGGCGACCCGGTGGTGCAGCTGGCACCGCCGCTCATCTGCGAGCAGGAGCACTTCGACCTCATCGCCGGGGTCCTCCGCTCGGTCCTGGCCGGGGCGTGGGACCGGATCTGACCCGCACCATTCGCAGGCACGCCGGCTCACTCACACCCGCCGGCGGCTCCGGCCGAGCCGTCCGGCCGTTTCCGGGCGGCTCCTACGAGGAGCCTGCGCCGTCCGGGCCGCTCTCGCCGGCGGCGGCGTCCTCGGGATCCGGCGCAGCGGTGGTCTCCAGGTACTCGGCCCAGGCGGCCTGAGCTTCGGACTCGGGTTCGAAGTCGCCGTAGGTCTGCACGCCGATGTAGTTGCCCTGCTCGTCGTAGGCGTGCTCCCCGAAGGCTTCGCGGTACTCGGCGGCGACCTCGCCGCCCTCGGCGGCCTGCTTGATCGACAGGCTGATGCGCCGGCGCTGCAGGTCGATGTCGATGATCTTGACCCACAGCTCCTCGCCGGCGCTGACCACCTGCTCCGGGAGGTCCACGTGGTGGTTGGCCATCTCCGAGATGTGCACCAGCCCCTCGATCCCCTCGCCGACCTGCACGAAGGCGCCGAAGGGGACGAGCTTGGTGACCCGGCCGTAGACGAGCTCTCCGACCCGGTGGGCGTTGGCGAACTCCTGCCAGGGATCGGACTGTGTCGCCTTCAGCGACAGGCTGATCCGCTCCCGGTCGAGGTCGACGTCGAGCACCCGGACGTCGACCTCGTCGCCCACAGCCACGACCGACGACGGGTGGTCGATGTGCTTCCACGACAGCTCCGACACGTGGATCAGGCCGTCCATGCCGCCGAGGTCGACGAAGGCCCCGAAGTTGACCACCGAGGAGACGACGCCGTGGCGGATCTCGCCGGGCTTGAGGTGGGTGAGGAACTCGTCGCGCTGCTCCCTCTGGGTCTCCTCGAGCCACGCCCGTCGGGAGAGGACGACGTTGTTGCGGTTCTTGTCGAGCTCGATGATCTTCGCGTCGAGGCTCCGGCCCACGTAGGGCTGAAGGTCCCGCACCCGGCGCAGCTCGACGAGGGACGCCGGCAAGAAGCCGCGCAGGCCGATGTCGAGGATGAGGCCGCCCTTCACGACTTCGATGACCGGCCCGGACACGACCCCGTCGCGTTCCTTGATCGCCTCGATGGTCCCCCAGGCCCTCTCGTACTGGGCGCGCTTCTTCGACAGGATGAGGCGCCCCTCTTTGTCCTCCTTCTGGATGACCAGCGCCTCGATGGCGTCGCCCACAGAGACGATCTCGTGCGGGTCGACGTCGTGGCGGATCGACAGCTCGCGCGCGGGGATGACCCCTTCGGACTTGAAGCCGATGTCGAGGAGAACCTCGTCCTTGTCGACCTTGACGACCGTTCCCGAGACGATGTCACCGTCCTCGAACTCGACGATGGTCCCGGCGATCGCGTCCTCGAGTGACGTGTCGCCAAGGTCGTCGACGACTACCTGGCGCGGCGTGTACTGCCCCGACTCGTCGAATGTCCCCATCTCGGCTGCGGGGGAGGTCGGCGCGTCTACGCCTGAGGGGGTGGTGGTCGTCGTGTCGGACATTGGAGTCGTAGCCTTCTTTCCGGACATGGCTCCCCCCGGGAGGGTTGTGAGGGGAGGGCGCGGCAAACCGTTCGCCGCGGGCAGCGATCCTACACCGATGCGACCACCAGAAACTCCGGGTGGTCGAGGTCCGGTTCCCGCTCGGCGTACGCCCCCGGTCCGACCGACCAGACGGCCCTGACGGTGAGACCGGCGCCGTCAGCCATGAGACGCAGCTCCCGCGGGGTGAAGCAGGTCGTCCACAGGTCGAAGGCGGCGGTCCGGCCTTCGGGATCGCGCACCTCCGCCCGCTCGTGGTTGACCCCCGTTGCGGCGTCGAAGGTCTCGCCCTCTTCCAGGTGCCGCACGGCGAAATAGGCGGAGAAGCCGCTGATGGCGACACGGCCTCCCTTTTTTACCGAACGAGCCATCTCGGCGACGACGGCGGCGTCGCCGTGGCCGCCGAGGAGGCCGAAGCCGCCCTGGCACAGCGAGATCGCCGCGTCGAAGCGCCCCGGGGCGCACGGCAGCCACCGGGCGTCGGCCCGCACCCAGCGGCCGGGCCCGGCGGCCCGGAGGAACGCCTCGGAGACGTCCACGCCGACCACCTCGAAGCCGGCCGCGGCCAGGGCGCGGGCGTGGCGGCCGGGGCCGCAGCCGACGTCGAGGACGCGCATCCCCGGCGCCAGCCCCAACGCCGGCACGAGGAACCGGATCTCCTGCTCGGTGCCCCGGGTGAACGAGTAGCGCAGGTAGGCGGCGCCGGCGTGGGACGCCAGCGGCTCGAACTCCCGCCCGGTCAGCGCGGCCGGCCCGGACCCGCCGGGACCTGCGGTCATCCCTTCGCGTCCGCCCAGGTGTCGCCCCACGAGAGGTTGATCGTGAGAGGCACCCGCAGATCCGCGGCGCCGGACATCGCCTCGGAGACCGCCTCGGCGGCGGCCTCCCGCTCGGCGGGGGGCACCTCCAAGATGACCTCGTCGTGGACCTGCAGCACGAGCCGACTGGCCAGCGCCCCGCCGTGCAGCCGGGCGGCCAGGCGCACGAGCGCCACCTTGAAGATGTCGGCGGCGAGCCCCTGGATGCCGGCGTTCATCGCCTGGCGCTCCCCTGCCGCCCGCACCTGGTAGCGGCCGGACTGCAGCTCGGGGATCAGGCGCCGGCGCCCGAAGAGCGTCTCGGTGTAACCGCGGTCGCGCGCCTCCGCAACGACGCGCTCCATGTACGCCCGCACGTTCGGGAACCCCTCGAAGTAGGCGCGCAGGATTTCGGCCGCCTCCTCCACGGGGATGCCCAGGCGCTGCCCCAGGCCGTAGGCCTCCATCCCGTAGGCCAGGCCATAGGACACCATCTTCGCCTTGGAGCGCATCGCGATGCTCACGTCCCCGGGGGACACACCGAAGATGCGCGAGGCCGTCACGTTGTGGATGTCGGTGCCGGTCCGGAACGCCTCGATCAGCCCCGGGTCCTCGGCGAGGTGGGCGATGACCCGAAGCTCGATCTGGCTGTAGTCGGCGACGAGGAAGCGGCAGCCGTCCGCCGGGATGAAGCAGCGGCGGATCCTGCGGCCCTCCTCGCTGCGGATCGGGATGTTGTGCAGGTTCGGCTGGTCGGAGCTCAGCCGTCCGGTGCGGGCGACCGTCTGGTTGAACGTGGCGTGGATCCGCCCGTCGGCGCCCACCTCGGCGAGGAGCGTCTCGCCGTAGGTCGAGCGCAGCTTCTCCACCTCCCTGTAGCGCAGCAGGGCCTCGATGATGGGGTGCTCGCCGCGGAGCTTCTCCAGCGTCTGGGCGTCCGTGGAGTACCCGGTCTTGGTTCGCTTCTGGGGGGTCAGGCCGAGCTTGTCGAAGAGGATCTCCCGCAGCTGGGGGGTCGAGTTGACGGCGAACGGCGTCCCGGCGAGGTCCTGGATGGCCGCCTCGAGGCGGCGGGCCTCGCCGGCCAGCTCTCCGGCGAGGCTGCCCAGGGCCTCCCGGTCGACGCGCACGCCCGCCTCCTCCATCTCCGCCAGCACCCCCACGAGGGGCCGCTCCACCTCGTCGTAGAGCTTCGACATGCCTCGCGCCTCGAGGGCGGAGCTGAGCGGTCCGACGAGGTGCGCCACGGCCGCTGCCCGGCGGGAGGCGGCGCCGGCGGGATCGGTGCCCGTGCCGGCGAGATCGAGCTGGCCGGCCGGCGCGGCGCCCGGGGCGCGCAGCTCCAGGCCTGCGTAGCGTGCCACCAGATCCTCGAGGAGGTACTGGTCGCCGGCAGGGTCGACGAGGTAGGCGGCGATGGCGGTGTCGAGCCTCAGGCCGGAGAAGACCACGCCGAACCCCGCCAGGCTCCGCATCAACGACTTGGCGTCGTGCGCCGACACCTCCACCCCGCCCTCACCGATCAGGCCTCCCAGGCGGCCGGCGACGCCCGGGTCGGCCAGGAGGGTCGCCGGCAACCACACCGCGCGTCCCGGGTCGACCGCCGGCAGCTCCACGAAGGCGACCCCGGCGAGCGGGGAGCGCCCCTCCCGTCCGTCCCACGCGCCCGCCACGGCGAGATCGGCGCGCCGCTCGAGCCAGGCGTCGAGACGGGAGGCGGCGGCGGAGGCGTTGGCCATCTCCTCGACGGTCACCTCCACGGCGCCGGCGACGGCCGGGCCGCCGGGCGCGGCCACCTCCTTGCCGGTGGCGTCGATGAAGCGGTCCCACAGCGTGCGGAACTCGAGGAAGTCGAAGATCCGCCGCACCTCGCCGAGGTCCCATCCGCCGAGCGCCGCCGCGGCCCGATCCACCTCCAGGGGCAGGTCGCGTACCAGGGGGATGGCCGCGGCGTTGGCGCGCACGGTCGCCTGGCTCGCCACGAGGCTGTCTCGAAGCCGTGCCGACAGCTCCGGCAGGTGGGCGTAGATGCCGTCGAGGCCGCCATAGGTGTTGGTGAGCTTGGCGGCGGTCTTCTCGCCGACGCCCGGAACGCCGGGCAGGTTGTCCGAGGGGTCGCCGCGCAGCGCCGCGTACTCCGCGTAGCGGATGGGGGGCACGCCCGTGCGCGCCTCGATACCCGCCTCGTCGTAGAGGACGTAGTCGGACACGCCGCGACGGTTGTAGAGGACCTTCACGTGCGGATCCTCGACGAGCTGGTAGGTGTCGCGGTCGCCGGTGACGACGATGACGTCGTCGCCGCGCGCCGCCGCCTGCGTGGCGAGGGTGGCGATCACGTCGTCGGCCTCGTAGCCGGGCAGGTCGGCGACGGGGATGTGCAGCGTGTCGACCACCTGGCGGACCAGCCCCATCTGCTGGCGGAGGATGTCGGGGGCCTCCGCCCGCCCCGCCTTGTAGCCCGTGACCATCTCGTGGCGGAAGGTCGGCTCCGGCCGGTCGAACGCCGCCACCAGTTGGTCGGGGTGGTGGTCCTTGATCAAGTTGATCAGCATCGAGGTGAACCCGAACACCGCGTTGGTCACCTGCCCCGACGCCGTGGCCATGTCGGTGGGCAGGGCGTGGAAGGCCCGGTACGTGAGCGAGTTGCCGTCGATCAGCATCAGCAAGGCCATCGCCGCCGAGCCTACGCCCGGCCTGCGACGGCGCCCGGACGGGTACGCTGACGACCATGCCCGAAGGATTTCATCCCCCCCTCGAGGAGTACCTCGAAGCGATCCACGAGCTGGGGGAAGAGGGCATCGTCGTCATCCAGGCCCGCCTGGCGGAGCGGTTGGGGCACTCCGCCCCGGCGGTATCGGAGATGATCAGGCGGCTGCGCGACGAGGGGTACGTGGAGGTTCGGGGTCGGTCGCTGGTCATGACCGAGCGGGGACGTTCCGTCGCCGAGAGCGTCGTGCGCAAGCACCGCCTCGCCGAGCGCCTGCTCACGGACATCATCGGCCTCCCCTGGGAGAAGGCCCACCTCGAGGCCGGCCGCTGGGAGCACGTCATCTCCGACGAGGTCGAAGAGCGGCTCGTCGAGGTGCTCGGCCATCCGAAGACCTGCCCGCACGGGAACCCGATACCGGGCGCCGGCGCCTCCGACGAGGGGTTCACGGCGCTGTCGGAGTCGCGGCGCGGCGACCGCGTCCGCCTCGAGCGCGTCACCGAACTGGTCGAGTTCGACCTGGAATGTCTCGCCTACCTGGCCTCCCACGGCTTCGTCCCGGGCACCGAGGCCACGGTCACCTCACGGGCGCCCGACGGCACGCTCACCCTCGACCTCGGCTACCAGACCATCGCCCTCGGGCCGAGCCTCGCCCAGCAGCTGTTCGTCAGCGCCCCCTGACGGCGCGCGCCCCCACCGGTGCCCTACACAGCCGCGTCGGTCCGGCGCCACCCAAATCACCCCGCGGGCAGGCGCAGGGCCGCGGGGGCGTGGCCCGGGACGGCGGGGGCTACCGGCTTCACCGGCCCCAGCCTCCTGTAGGGGGCGCCGAGGGGAGGGCGACGGTCGGCGTCCCCCTTGTTCGGCCACAGGGCCACGGCTCGCTCGGCCTGGGCGGTGATGGTGAGCGAGGGGTTGACACCCGGGTTCGCCGAGACGGCCGAGCCGTCCACGACGTGCAGGCCCGGATGGCCATACATGCGGTGGTAGGCGTCGATCACACCGGTCTCCGGGGAGTCGCCGATCGTGCAGCCCCCCAAAAGGTGCGCGGTCATCGGTACGTCCGCGATCTCCCCGAGGCTGTTGTAGGGCAGGCCGCCGATGTGCGCCGCCATGCGCCGGCACGCTTCGTTGGCCTTCGGGATCCACGTGGGGTTCGGCCGGCCGTGTCCTGGCCGGGATGTGAGCCTCCACCCGAGAAGGCGGCTACGGCGCGGGTAGACGGTGATGGAGTTGTCGAGGGTCTGCATGACCAGCGCGATGATCGTCCGCTCGGACCACGTGCCGATCCCCGCGTAGTGCGAGAGGAGTTGGCCCGGATGCCGGGCCACCTGGGCCAGCCACATGGCCCAGCGAGGGACCCTGGCGCCGCCTCCGTCGGTCATCACCGTGGCGAGGAGCCCCATCAGGTTCGAGCCCTTCCCGTAGCGGCACGGTTCGATCTGGGTTTCCTCGTCCGGGCGCCATGACGAGGTGATCGCGACCCCATGGGTGAAGTCGTGACCCTCACGGTTGCGCAGCTTGGTGCTGGCGCCGGCGAGGGCTTCGGAGTTGGTCCGGGTCAGCACGCCGAGGCGGTCGGAGATACGGGGAAGGGTCCCCTCGACCTTCATGCGGTGCAGCAGGTGCTGAGTACCCCAGGTGCCGGCGGCGAACACGACCTGCTCGGCCGCCAGGGACCGCCGGGTGCGCCGGGCGAACCACGCTCCCGTCCGCTCCGTGTCGACGGCATATCCGCCGCCCCCGAGGGGGCGAACCCGCACGGCGGTCCTCTCCGGGTGCACGACGGCTCCCGCGTTCTCCGCCAGGAACAGGTAGTTCTTCACCAGGGTGTTCTTGGCGTTGTGCCGGCAGCCGGTCATGCACTCACCGGCCTGTATGCATCCCGCACGGCGCGGCCCCGCCCCACCGAAGTACGGGTCGTCGACCTCCGCACCCGGCTCGTTGCGGCCGTCGCGCCCGAAGAACACCCCGACCGGAGCCATCTCGAAGGTGTCGGCGGCGCCCATCTCGCCGGCCACCGTGAAGGACACCTCGTCGGCGGGGGTCATGGTCGGGTTGATCGTCACGCCGAGCATGCGCTTCGCCTGGTCGTAATACGGGGCGAGCTCACCCTCCCAGTCTGTGATGTGCCCCCACTGCGGGTCGTCGTAGAAGCGGTGGCTCCTCGGCTCGTAGAGCGTGTTGGCGTACACCAGGGAACCCCCGCCGACCCCTGCGCCGGCAAGGACGATCACGTCGCGCAGAAGATGGACGCGCTGGATTCCCTTGCAACCCAGTTTCGGCGCCCAGACGAAGCTGCGGACATCCCACGAGGACGCGGGGAGGTCGCCGTCCTCGAAGCGTCGGCCTGCTTCGATGACGCCCACCCGATAGCCCTTCTCGGTGAGACGCAGGGCGGTGACCGAACCGCCGAAGCCCGAACCGACGACGACCACGTCGTAGTCGAAGCGATCGTCGTGCCGCCTGTCGTCACGGGACCTCATGCTGCGCCCTTTCTGTCTCGTGCGACGGGATCACATCCGGGCCGCCTCGGCCACGAGGAGTCCCGCCCTGTGCCCCGGATCGATGGCTCCAAGGGTCTTGTGACGCTTTCGTGGGTGGGTGAGCGGACCCCTCCGAGGAGGAGTAGCAAGGCGTGCGTGTCATCTCTGAAGGAGCGCCTGGTGTCAAGAGCGCCGGACGGGTTTTTGTCCGGCTCGGTTGCGGCCCGGAGGGCCGGGGGGTTTATGACCGGGCGCGTTGAGGGCGAGGGCGGTCAAGGGGC
>JAJYLA010000020.1 GCA_021788115.1 Actinomycetes bacterium
ATCTCGCGGTACTCAGGCTGCGATCCGTGCCGGACTCTGCCGTTGACCAGGACAAGCTCCATCTGGATGGTCACTCCAGAAGAGCCACACCCATTTCATTTCGGAGAGCGCGCATTCCGCGCTGCCAGTCGACTGGTCCAGGGTGCGATGGCGTGGACGCCCGTGGTCGTGTTCTGACTGTCGGCGTAGCGCTTAAGAGGGAGGGCGATCTGGATGGCGATTTTGTTCTCGGGGTTACGCTGGTGGACCGATGGAAGTGATCGGGTTGCGGGTCATCACGGAGGCATTCGCCCACGCGGTCGAGGTGGTAGATGCTCGGCGGCCGCGGGCCGTCAGTAGCCGTACGGGGGCGTCGTATCAACCTGGGATCGGTCCTCACCCCGAGTCGCAGGCGGTGCGTCTGGTGACCACAGAGATGGCAGCCGACCAGACGTTCATCGGTCAGCTAGACGTTCCATACCCCGGCGGGGGCAGACAGCGCTGCGACTGGTGTCTCGGCGCCCCACCCGAGTGGTCGTGGGCGATCGAGGTCAAGATGCTGCGACTCATGGGGGACAACAACAAGCTCAACGACAACATGCTGATGCACATCTTGTCGCCCTACCCTGCGCACCGCAGCGCGCTCACCGATTGCGCCAAGCTCGCCGCCAGCGGCCTCGGACGTCAGCGTGCCGTGATGATCTACGCCTTCGAGTACCCCGATTGGCCCGTCGCACCCGCTGTTGAGGCCTTCGAGCTGCTCGCTGCTCGCCTAGTGGCACTCGGGCCTCGCCATGCTGCCCCTTTCCAGCATCTGATCCATCCGGTCCACCGGCATGGGTACGTCTTCGGGTGGGAAGTGGGCGGCCCACGATGACCAGCCAGACCTGGGTTCAGCGGGTGACGACGCTGAATCAGTGGCGACGAGGCGGCGAGCGGGCTCCGCACAAACCCCTACTGTTGTTGTACGCGCTGGGGCGGCTCCAACAGACCGGCTCCTCCTCCATGAGCTTCGCCGACGCTGAGGCGAACCTGCGCCGACTCCTCGAGGAGTTCGGCCCTCCCCGGACCACCAGCCCCGGATACCCCTTTCACCACCTGACAACAGACGGCCTCTGGATGGTGCGCACCCCGTCGGGACCAGGAAGCCCCGGCCCGAATCTCGGTCGACTTCGTGCTGGTGCCACCGGCGAGTTGGCGAGAGACTTCGCCCAAGCCGTGGAGCGCGACCCGCGCCTGTTCGCATTCGTGGTCCGGGCCATCTTGGACACCAACTTCCCGTCGACCCTCCATGAGGACATCTTGGACGCGACCGGTATCTCCCTCGGAACCGCCGAGTTGAGCGAGGCTCCCGTGCTGGCGACGATGCCGAGGCGGCGCGACCCGGCCTTTCGGGAACGGGTGCTTGTGGCCTACGAATACCGCTGCGCTGTCTGCGGCTATGACGGCCAACTGCAAAGGGAGGCGGTCGGACTGGACGCCGCCCACATCCGTTGGTGGGCAGCCGACGGGCCCGACGAGATAGCCAACGCCATCGCCGCCTGCTCGTTCCATCACAAGCTGCTCGACCGCGGTGCGATCGGGCTCACGGTGGATCACAAA
Organism: Actinomycetes bacterium; assembly: GCA_021788115.1. Classification (GTDB taxonomy): domain Bacteria; phylum Actinomycetota; class Acidimicrobiia; order Acidimicrobiales; family Palsa-688; genus JAJYLA01. The sequence goes on from JAJYLA010000020.1 coordinate 1,582, forward strand.
CTGACCGTGTCCAGCCATTTCCTTGGCCGGAGCGCCATGGCGGAGACTCTCGTACTGTCCGTCATTGAACGCCCGCTCTTGGCTCCTCAGCTCGGACAGCCTCTGCCCCATGACCAACACATCGCCTGGCACGCGGCGCAGGTGTTCCGGGCGCCCGCCCGGCTCGCTCCGGGCGCGCCCGGTGCCCCCTGACTATCAACTCCGAGGATCGTCGCTGGGCAAGGCCGCGCCGGACAGAGTACAGCCCGAGGTGCCTGGTTGCATCCGCCGGGCTGACTCCGATGCCGGACTCTCGGTCGCTCATTCTGCTCAGATCAGACGGCGCTGGTGAGCCGGTGGCTGGACGGCCAAGGTTTGGGGCGCCGCCGACTTGAATAGGTCTGTCGCGGCCAGGTTCTCGGCACAGTTCCTGGCGGCGCGGGGCCGGCCGTTGGGGTCCTTGGCGTTGCGGCCGCTATCGGACTGGCTGGACGACCAGGGTGTGCTCGGGACCGATCCTCTGGCGGCGAGGGGACCGCTCGATGCGCTGATGGACGACCACCGGCAGTGGATGGTGCGGAGCGGTCCCTGTCGGCACGGACGGTCGGCGGCTACGAGGAGACGGCCAGGCGCCTGTTGGCGGCCAGGGCCGAGCAGTCGAGCGGTTCGGGCGCCGAGGGGCTGACCGCGGGGGCGGTGACGGCGTTCCTGCTGGGCAAGGCGCGTCGGGGTTTGGCTGCGGGCTCGCTGCAGGGCCGGGTGGCCGAGCTTCGATCTCTGTTGCGGTTCTTGCACCAGCGAGGCTTCGTCGGCCCGGGGCTGGCCGAGGCGGTGCCGCCGGTGCCGGGATGGAAGGCCACCGGGGTGCCACCGCGGATGGCGGCCAGGGACGTGAGGGCACTGTTGGACAGTTGTGACCGGTCGGGTGCGACGGGCAGGCGGAACTTGGCCATGTTGATGCTCATGGCCCGTCTGGGGCTGAGGGCGGCCGAGGTGGCCGGCCTAATGTTGGAAGACATCGACCGGCGGTCAGGGGAACTGGTCGTGCACGGCAAGGGTGGCCCGATCGACCGGATGCCGCCCCCGGCAGACGTGGGAGACTCCCTGGTCGCCTACTTGGCTGACGGGCGTCGCCGGCTTGGGTGGCGCAACGTGTTCGTCGCCTCGCTGGCCCCTATACGCCGCTAGGTTCCACCACGGTGAGCGAGATGGTACGCCGCAACTGCGAACGAGCCGGGCTGGGCCCTCTTCGGGCGCACCGGCTGCGCCACGCACTGGCCACCGATCTGCTCGATCGAGGAGTGCGTCCGCCCGAGATAGCCCAGGTCCCCCGACAGCGGGACCTGGCCACCACAGCTGTCTATGCCAAGGTCGACCGCGCCGCTCTTCGGGAGCTGGCCCTGCCTTGGCCGGTGGCCGGGTGAGCCCGCTCGAGCAGGGTGTGCTGATCCGTTACCGCGACGGGGCGCGGCCGGCCGTTGACTCCGAGGACCACCGGGCGCCGGCTCGCCTCCGGCGCCGTCCCCGCGCCCCGGTCGCGAACCGCTTCGGCATCACCGGGCGCCATCGCCCGAGGTCCCCTCGAGGAGGGCGGCGCCGTTGCCGCCGAGGATTCCCTCGACGGTCTGCGCCGGCAACCCGGACTCCCTCAGATCGCGCACGAACGTCGCCAGGGCGTCGGCGGTGCGGATCTCCTGCGGGTAGTCGCTCCCGAAGACGATCCGCCCGGCGGGGATCTCGGTCAGCGCGGCGCGGACGGCCTTCACGCTGCCGAACACGCCACCCGTGTCGAAGTAGAGATTTCGCTCGAAGTACTCGTCGAACGGTCTGGCGGCGACGCGGGTGTGGGCGGACTCCCCGCGCAGGCCCATGTGCTCCTTGTCCTGGTAGCCGCGGATCCGGTGAACGACGGCCGCTATCCCTCCTCCCAGGTGCGACATCACGACCCTGAGGTCCGGGACGCGGTCGAAGACGCCGCCGGCGATCAGCCGGTACGTCGCGAGCACGAGCTCGTGCTCGCGACCGACGCAGCGGTACAGGTCGTAGCGGTCGTAGTACGCCTCGAGTCCCCTCGGCACGGCCAGGGACGGGTGCACGAAGACGAACAGCCCGAGCCGGGCGATCTCTTCGAAGACGGGCAGCTGGAGCGGATCGTCGAGCGGGCACGAGGCGAAGCTGGTCGGGAAGGCGACACCCGGAAAGCCGTACTCCCGGGCGCACCGTCGCAGCTCGTCCACCCAGCGCCCGTCGGTGGGATCCACGTGGGCCAGCGGCCGGAAGCGGCCCGCGTGGGCCCCGGCGACCTTGGCCAGATCGGCGTTGATGTGCTCGCACACCTCCTGGGGGGCGCCCATGCCCGCTCCGCTGGAGAGGACGGCGACGTCGACGCCGGCGGCATCCATGCACTCCAGGTGGCGCTCCAGCCGGAAAAGCCCCTCGTGCTGGGTGTAGCTCGGGATGCCGCCGGCGTACACGACGGCGGGGGCGCCGCTCGCGTCGAGCTGCGGACGGACGATGTCCTCGGGGGTGTAGTGAACGTGGAAGTCGAGCACCCTCGTCACGTTCACGAGCCCAGGTGGGCGACCAGGGAGTTGAGGTCGACCGGCTTCGACAGGAGGCCGAAGCGGAGGGCGGCCGTCTCCCACACCTTCAGGTCGGCGACGCTCAGCTCGGTGGTGACGTCCGGCAGGTTGATCACCTTGGCGAGCTGGGCGGAGATCTGCGTGTACTTCGGCAGGATCTGGCGCAGATAGTCGGGGTGGGCGGCGAGGTAGGAGCCGGCGTCGTTGAGGGCGGTCACGAAGCCCTTCGCCGCCTGCTCGTGCGAGCTGAGCCAGCTCGAGCTGACCAGCCAGCAGCTGTACAGAGGCGTCGGCGCGATCGCCTGGTAGGGCCGCGGATCGAGGAGCTTCGCCCCGGCGTTCAGGCTGATGGTCGTGAAAGGCTCATCGGTGATCGCCGCGACCACGTCGCCCTTCTGGATCTCTGCCGGCATGTCCGGGAAGTTGACCGCCACGAAGTGCACCGACGACGGGTCCCCGCCGTGCTTCTGCATCCACGCCTCGGCCACGAGCTGGTTGATGTTCTGCAGGGTGTTGACGGCGATGCTCTTGCCGTCGAGGTCCTTCGCCGAGTTGATCTCGCCGGCGTACTTCGGCGACACGAGGAGTGAGAGGTTGTGCCCGGTGGCCGGCTTCTTCAGCGTGCCGGCGAGGCACTTGACGCCGAAGTTGTGCTCGCCGGCCTGGAGCACCGACACGAGGTTCGAGAAGCCGACGTTCATCGCGCCGGACTCGAGCGCGGGGATCAGAGTGGCCCCGCCGGCGATGGTGGCCGACGTGACCGACAGGTGCTCTTGCGCGAAGAAGCCCTGCGCCTCGGCCGTGAAATACTCCCCCGTGTCGGCTATGGGGATGAGCCCGACGGTCAGGTGCTCCGTCGTCGCCGTGGTCGCCGCCGTGCCGGCCGGCGTCGACGGCTGCGATCGCGTCTTGGTGGAGGCGCTCCCGCACGCCGCGAGCGACGCGAGCGCGGCGGCCGCCGCGAGGATGCCGATGGATCGGTGGAATCGTGACATCATTCTTCTCCCGTGTTTGAAGGACAGTTCCCGTGTCGTGCCGGAGCCGGCTTGTTCCGTCGGGGTCTCATGAGGCTTGCTCTCCCCCTTCGATCAGCCTGAAGGCCCGCTCGCGAAGCTGCTGGAAGAGCGGGAGCGCCTTCGTGGTGAGGAGGTCGCGCGGTCGCGGAAGGGTGACCGTGATCTCCTCCTTCAGGGACGCGGGCCTCCCGGAGAGCACGAAGAGGCGGTCGGCCAGGAAGACGGCCTCCTCGATGTCGTGGGTGACGAACACGACGGAGAACCGCGATTCGGTCCAGATGTCGAGGAGCATGACTTCGAGATGGATCCGGGTGATCGCGTCCACCGAGGCGAAGGGCTCGTCCATGATGACGAGACGGGCCTGGTGCGCCAGGGCCCGGGCGATCGCCGTGCGCTGCTGCATCCCCCCGGACACCTGCCAGGGGTATTGATGGGCGGAGTCGGCGAGACCCACCCGGGCCAGGGCGTCGCGGGCCCGCTGCGCCGCCGTGGCCCGGTCCAGGCCCCGCAGCGCGAAGCGCACGTTCCGCTCCAGGCTCAGCCAGGGGAAGAGGCTCTTGTTGTACTCCTGGAAGACCACGCCGACGTCGTCGGGGACGTCGTGGACCACGCGGCCGTCGACCAGGACCTCGCCGCGGTCGGGCCGGAGCAGCCCGCTGAAGGTCCGGAGCAGCGTCGTCTTCCCGCAGCCCGAGGGGCCCAGGATGACCGCGAACTCTCCCGGCTGCACGCGGAGCGACAGGTCCTGTATGACCGTCGTCGACTCCGGGGCCGACGGGAAGCTCTTGGACAGGTGGCGGCACTCGAGCGTGGCTCCCTCAAACACGGGTTCCTCCGGCAAAGTCGCTGTTCCACGCCAGCACCCGCTGCTCCACGGCCAGGAATGCGGCGTCGAAGAACCATCCCAGGACGCCCAGCAGCAGCACCCCGCCGTACGTGGCCGGGACGTCGAACGTCTGCTGGGAGGTGAGGACCAGGTACCCGATGCCGGTGCTCGACGCCAGCATTTCGGCCAGCACCATCATGATGATCGCGGTGCTGAGCGCGATGCGCAGGCCCGCCATGATCATCGGCAGGCTCGCCGGCAGGACGATCGATCTCACCATCACGTGCCGGGCGACGTGGAACACCCGGGCCGTCTCGATGTACACGGGCTCGACCTGGCGGGCGCCGTCTGTGGTGTTGAGCAGCACCGGCCAGAAGGCACCGAAGACGATGACACTGATGATGAGCTTCCCCGAGATACCGATGATCAGCATCGCCACCGGGATGATGAGTGGCGGTGGGACGGCCCGCATGAACTCGATGACGGGCCTCACCCAGGGGTCGAGGGCCCGGAAGGTCCCGACGAAGAGGCCGATGACGACGCCGAGCGCGGCGGCGATGGCGAACCCCGCCAGGACCCGGTAGAGGGAGGGGAGCACATCGACGCCGAGCTGCGCGCTCGAGAGGATCTTCCCGAGAGCGTGGAGGGCGCTGGTGAACGTCGCCACCGAGTGGCTGTGGCGAACCTCCGCGGCCACCTGCCAGCCGGCGAGGGCGACGACGAGCGCCACCCACCCGAGCAGCCGCTCACCGATGCGGGCGGACAGGGCGTGGGCCTTCACAGCCCGCGGCTCCTGTTGGCTGCGCTCCAGAACAGCACCCGCCGCTCCAGGCCGACCGCAGCGGAGTTGATGAGGTAACCGAGCAGCCCGCCGAGCAGGACGACGGCGTAGGCATCTCCGTACCGCGCGGACAGGCGGGCGTTGAGGATGAAGCCTCCGAGGCCGCCGGCCCCCGTGATGAGCTCTGCGGAGACCGCGACGACCAGGGCGATCGCCGCCGCCACCCGGATGCCGGTCGCGACCGCAGGCAGGCTCGCCGGCAGGGTGATGCGCAGGAGCACCTGCCGCCGGGAGAGGCCGATGACCCGGCCGGTGTCGCGGTACAGCTCGGGGACCTCGCGCACGCCGTAGGCGGTGTTGATCAGGATGGGCCACACGCTCGCGAAGACGACGAGGATGAGGGTCATCTTCAATCCGAGCCCGGCGGCCAGGATGGCGACGGGTATGAGCGCCACCGAGGGCACCGGGCGGAGGAACCGAACGAGAACCCGCGCCGCGGCGGCCGCCCAGCGCCACGTCCCGATCAGCGCCCCGACCGCGAGGCCGACCGCCAGGGCCATCGCGAGGCCGAAGAACCAGGCGGTCAGGGTCGTCCCGAGGGGGCCCAGCAGGGAGCCGTTCGCGAGGCCGCGCGCGGCGGCGGAGACGATCGTGGGGAACGACGGCGCGAACCGGGGCGGCAGGACGGCGGTGGCCCGGAGGAGCTCCCACACCCCCACCGCGGCCGCCACGCCCGCGAGGCCCTTGGCGAGCGCGACGGCGCGCTCGCGCCAGGAGCGGCGGTCGCCCCGGGAACCCCCGCGGATGCCCGGCGATCCCCCGTTCGGCGCGCCCTGCCCCTCGGTCGGGCCGGGGAGGGTCGCCGCCGGGCGGCGGTCCGGCCGGGAGGGCGTCCCCCAGGGGCGCGCCCTGATGACGGCTGCCACGCCGCCCGCACCGATCCTCTGGGTCCCACCCTGTGACATGGCACTCTCCCCCGAGAGAGGTGTTGTCCTGAGATACAGGACTGTCATCCTTAGGAATGGGACTATAAGCACGGATCGGCCCTCCTGTCAAGGCGCGAGCGGGCGGGGAGCCGCCGTCGAGGCCATCCCCTGGGGGCGCGCATGGCCGGTCAAGGCGCGAGCGGGCGGGGAGCCGTCCCCACGCCCGAACGATCCCGGTCTGCCGGTAATCTGTCCCGCATGTCAGGACGCACAGGAAGGGCGCCGGTGGGCGAGGCTCCCAAGCCCACGCAACGGAATCTCACCGCCGACCGGACGATCCAGCTGCTGCTCCTGTACGACGACAGCCACCCCGTGCTCTCCGCCCTGGAGGTGGCCGCGAAGCTGGGGATGTCCCGCAGCACGACCTACCGCTACCTCCAGAGCCTGCGCTCGGCGGGGCTACTCGAAGAGGATGCCGCCGGTTTCCGGCTGGGGCCCCGGATCCTCCAGCTGGCCCGCATCGCGCGCCGGGGACTCGGCCTCTCGGAGATCTCGATCCCCGTCATGCGCCGCCTCGCCCAGGAGACGGGCGAAACCACGCTGCTCACCCGCAGCATCGGCAACCAGGTCGTGTGCCTCGAGAGGGAGGAGAGCGACCAGCACCTCCGTCTCTCCTACGAGCGCGGGCAGCTCCTTCCCGCGCACGCCGGCGCCTCCGCCCTGGTCCTGCTCGCCTGGCTCGCCCCGGAGAAGCTCGACGCCCTCCTGGGCGACGGCCCTCTCGAGCGCTTCACCGAGGCGACGACGACCGACTCCCAGGTCCTGCGGGCGCGCCTCGCGGAGATCCGCCACAACGGCTACGCGGTGACCTTCGGCGAACGCGACCCGGGCGTGGTCGGCATCGCGGCGCCCCTCCGCGGAGGCGACGGGAGCGTCGTCGCGGGGCTCACCGTGGTCATGCCCCAGTACCGGCTGGACGGCAACCGCCTGCGGGCCACGATCGACACCGTGATGGCCGCCGCCGCGGAGATCTCCGAGCGGCTCGCCGGCCTCGACATCTGACGCCGACGCCCCTGCACGGCCCACGCTTGACACCCGCACGCGTCCCGCCTATATTCCTGAAATAAGAGACCAATGTCCTGTATATCAGGACAGCGCCCGGGAGGAGGGAGGTGCGGCGTCCGTGGGATCCCTATCACCCGCCGGCTCGCCGCAACCGACACGGGCGTTCGGTGAGCGCGGAAAGCGAGGGACTCAGGCACATGTGTGACGAGCACGCGGTATACGAGGCGTCGATGGACCAGGGGCACGTGGGCCGGACCCTGACCGTCGAGCGGGTCCGCCAGCTGAACTCGCGGACCTACTTCTACGAGATGCTCAAGGACAATCCGCAGCTCACGGCGATCCATCCCGGAATAGAAGACGAGTACCTCGCCGGAGCGATCGACCACCACATCCACGCCTATCCCGATTTCGTCCACCGGTCCCAGGACATGCTCCAGATCGCCGTCGACGCAGCCCGGGCGAGGATGCGCGCGGTCGTCTTCAAGGATCACTGGAACCTCACCGCCGGTGCGGCCTATCTGGTGCAGAACCAGGTCGACGAGATGGTGCGCGACGGCCGGCTGGATCACCGCGTCGAGGTCTACGGCGGCCTCGGGCTCAACCTGGGCATGAACCCCGAAGCCGTGAGGATCGCCCTCAAGTACCCCAACTTCAGGGTCCTCTGGTTCCCGACGTTCAAGTCCTTCGGCTGGGCCCGCTCCGCCGGGCTCAACCCGGACCCCCAAGAGTACGTGCGGCTGGTGTCGCCCGCGGGGGAGGTCCTCCCCGAGGTGCGCGAGATCCTGTCCCTCGCGGCCGAAGCCGGCGTCGCCGTCGCGCTCGGCCATACCGACTTCGAGGAGCTGCTGCCGGTGTGCACGATGGCCCGCGACCTGGGCGTCCGCGCGGTGCTCGACCATCCGCTGCTGGAGCTCAACAAGCTCCTCGTCGAAGAGATGCTCGAGCTCGCGAACCTCGGCACCTACGTGGGCCTCTACTGCCAGCCGATGATCCCCTCCCTCTACCAGCCGGTGCAGGACCCCATGGAGACGGTCACGGTCCTGCGGGAGGTCGGAGCGGACCGCTGCGTGAGCGGGTCGGACTTCGGTCAGGTGCTCCACCTCGACAGCGTCGCCGGGATGCGGGTGTTCACGCGGGCGCTGCTCGGGTTCGGGGTCTCCGGGGCCGACGTGAAGACCATCCTCTGCGACACGCCCGCGCGGCTCCTCGGCCTCGAGCCCGCCGCGGACTGACCATGACCGTCGGGCTCGACCGCCGCTGCAGCATGGGCGACTTCGTCGCCGGCATCGCCGACGGCACCCATCTGGCCCTCGCCGGGTTCGCCATCTCCCGCAACGCCGTCGCCTTCGCGCACGAGCTCGTCCGGGCCGGGAGGCGCCACCTCACGGTGACCCAGGTCATCGGGGGGCTGGAAACCGATCTCCTGGCCGCGGCGGGGGCGGTGGACACCCTCACCTACGGCGGCGGGTCCCTGGACCGCTACGGCCCCCTGCACGGGGTCAACCAGGCGGCCCTGGGCGGCTCGCTGACCCTGGTCGAGTACTCCGCCCTCGCGCTGACCCTCCGGCTTCATGCGGGGGCGCTGGGGCTTCCCTTCATCGCCACCCGCTCGATGCTCGGATCCGACCTGGCGTCCGCGCCGACCGACAGGGGGGAGGTCCGCGCCGGCGAGAACCCGTTCGACGGGGCGCCGTGCCTGATCATGTCCCCGCTGCGACCCGACGTCGCGGTGGTGCACGTCGACGCCGCCGACAAGGCCGGGAACGCCGCGATCACGGGACCCACCTGGAGCATCCCCGAGACCGCCCGCGCCGCCCGCTCCCTGGCCGTCGTCGCGGAGGAGATCGTAAAGGTGGGGGACATCGACCCGTCGAACGTCGACATCCCCGCTGCGATCGTCGACGCGGTGATACCCGCGCCCCGCGGGGCGTACCCCACGGCCGTCTACGGCCACTACGACTACGACGGCGCCCATCTCCAGATGTACGTCGACGCGGGCGCCTCCGGGCCCGCCGGGTTGGCCGCCTACCTCGAGCGGTGGGTGTACGGCACGGCGAGCTTCGACGAGTACCTCCTGAGGGCGGTCGCATGACTCCGGGGGTCACCTGGACCCGCGGCGAGATGCTGGCCGTGGCGGGATCCCTCCAGGTGCGCGACGGCGACGTGACCGTCGTCGGCCTCGGCCTCCCCCAGGTCTGCGGCTTCCTGGCGCGCCGCACGCACGCGCCGTCTGTCCGGCTTCTCCTCGAGATCGGCGCCTTCGAGCCGGATCCCACCGAGTCCGCCATGGGCATCGCCGACCCGCGCATGTGGGAGGGCTCCACCGCCTTCGGATCCCTGCTCGAGGTCCTCGGGGTGATGCTCCACGGACAGCGCGTGTCCCTCGGGCTGCTCGGCGCCCTCGAGGTCGACCAGTGGGGCTCGTTGAACACGACGGAGATCGTCGCGGAGGACGGGACGCGCCGGCGCTTCCGCGGATCCGGCGGCGGAAACGACATCAGCTCCAGCGCCGAGCGGACGGTCATCATCATGACCCACCAGCCCCGGAAGTTCGCGTCCACCCTGGCGTTCCTCACGAGCCCCGGACGCCGCGTCGACGGCCGCTCCCGCCCCGAGCTCGGCCTGACCGGAGAGGGACCCACCGCCATCGTGACCGACCGGGCGGTGATCGCTCTCGGAGCCAGCGGCGCGACACTCGAGAGCGTCCACCCCGGCGAGGACCCCGACGCGGTCGTCGCCGCCACACCGATCCCCCTCGCCGTCCCCGCCGGCGGCCCGGCCGAGACCCCGTCACCCACCCGTTTCCAGCTCGACCTCATACGCAGCCGGCTCGACCCCAAGCGCTGGTACACGGGGTGAGCCCGCACAGCACAAGGAGCACATGGTGATCATCGACACCGAGTTCAATTCCGCTGCACAGATCCCCATGAAGATCTGCCTCGACGCCGCCCAGGTCGCCGAGGACGTCGGCTTCGGGGCGGTCTGGAAGGGCGAGTCCAACTCGAGGGACCCGATGGTGCTGCTCTCGGCGATGGCGGCGAAGACGTCGCGCATCGACCTGGGGACGGCGATCTACCACATCTACGGGCGCTCCCCCATCACCCTCGCCCTGCAGGCCGCCTCCTTCAACGAGATGACCGACGGCAGGCTGATCCTCGGCCTCGGCGTCGCCAATCCGATCATCGCCGGCTGGCACGGCGAGACCTTCGACCGTCCGCTGCGCCGCATCCGGGAATATCTCGAGATCCTCCGCGCCGCGTACTCGGGGGAGCGCGTGCCCGACTACGAGGGCGACTACTTCTCGACGCGGGGGTCGTTCAAGATGGCCTTTCGGCCCCCCAGCCAGCCGCTGCGGATCTACATAGCGGGTCTCGGCCCCCAGATGGCCCGCCTGGCCGGCCAGCTCGGCGACGGGATCATCATCAACATGGCCAACCCGCCGATGATCCGCACGATCGTCGAGGACTTCCGCAGCGGGGCGCGCGCCGCCGGCCGGGACCCCGACAGTCTCGAGATCGTCTCCAAGGTCCGCGTCTCGCTGTCGGAGGACCCGGCCGACGCCCGGTCGGCGCTCAAGAAGGTCCTGACCTTCTACTCGCTCCAGCGGGGCTACGCGGCCACCCTCACCAAGATGGGCTGGGGCGAGGTCGTCGCGGCGGTCCAGGCCGCGCACCGCAACCAGGGCTTCGCCGCCGCCCGGGCCCTCATCCCCGACGAGATGGTCGACGACGTCCCCATGTACGCGGACCGGAACCTCGACGGGCTCCCGGCCAAGCTGGCCGGATACGAAGAGGCCGGGTCGACGCGCTGCGACGTCGCCTACGTCCCGGTCACAGAGGACCTGTCCGGGGAGCTGCGACGGTTCCTCACCGGCGCGACCTTCGCCCGTCCGGCGGCGCTGTCGGGCGGTGCGTGATCGGGGCCGGGATGGACTTCCACCTCGACGAAGACCAGATCGCGGTCGCCGAGGCCGTCGCCGGCGTCTGCGCCAAATTCCCCGGCCGCTACTGGCAGGAGCTGGAGGAGACCGGCGCCTACCCCGAGGAGTTCGTCCGCACCCTCACGGACCTCGGCTGGCTGTCCATACTCATCCCCGAGGAGTACGGCGGAGGCGGGCGGGGCATCACCGAGGCGGCCATCGTCCTCGAGGAGATCCACCGCTCCGGGGCCAACGCCAACGCCTGCCACGCCCAGATGTACACGATGGGCACGGTCCTGCGCCACGGAAGCAGAGAGCAGAAGGACCGCTACCTGCCGGAGATCGCGGCGGGCCGTCTGCGCCTCCAGGCCTTCGGCATCACCGAACCGGACGCCGGGATCGACACGACCCGGATCCAGACCCGGGCCGAGCGGGACGGCGACCGCTACATCATCAACGGACAGAAGACGTTCATCTCCCGGATCGAGTACTCGGACCTGATGCTCCTCCTGGCCCGGACCACCCCGCTCGGCGAGGGGGCGCCCCCCGCCGAAGGGCTCTCGGTGTTCCTCGTCGACCTCCGCGACGCCGGGGACGCAGTCCAGTTCTCCCGCATCCCGGTGATGTTCAACCACCACACCTACCAGGTCTTCATCAACGATCTCGAGGTGCCCGTCGAGAACCGGGTCGGCGAGGAGGGCCGGGGGCTGCGCTACATCATCGACGGCTGGAACGCGGAGCGGATCCTGATCGCGTCCGAGGCGATCGGCGACGGCCGGTTCTTCACCGAGAAGGCGGCCTCCTACGCGACCTCCCGGGTGGTGTTCGGCAAGCCCATCGCGTCGAACCAGGGCGTCCAGTTCCCCATCGCCGAGGCCTACGCCGCCGTCCAGGCGGCCGGCCTCATGCGGTTCAAGGCGGCGACCCTCTTCGACTCCGGCGCGCCCTGCGGGGCGGAGTCGAACATGGCCAAGCTGCTCGCCTCGAAGGCTTCCTGGCAGGCCGCCAACGCGGCGCTGACCGCGTTCGGGGGGAACGGGTTCGCCCGGGAGTTCGACGTCGAGCGCAAGTTCCGCGAGACCAAGCTGCTCGAGATCGCGCCGGTGAGCAACAACCTCGTGCTCTCCTACGTCGGGCAGCGCGTGCTCGGCATGCCCAAGTCGTACTGAGCGGTCCCGTGACCGCTCGACCGATCACCCGTGGCTGGACAGGACCCGGACGGAGGAACAGATGACGACCATAAAGCCCGGCTGGCAGGGCCGGTACTTCGAGGACTTCGAGGTCGGTGACGTCTACCGCTGCCGCTACGGCCGGACGGTGACCGAGGCCGACAACATCAGCTTCACGCTCCTCACCAACAACACCAACCAGATCCATTTCAACCGCGAGTACGGCAAGAGGACGCCGTGGGGCCAGTGCCTCGTGAACAGCGCCCTGACGCTGTCGATCGTCGCCGGGATGGGCGTCGCCGACGTCAGCGAGAACGGCTTCGCCCTCGGCTGGGACGAGATCCACCTCCCCCATCCGGTGTTCGCCGGGGACACGCTGTACTCCGAGAGCGAGGTGGTCGAGACCCGGGAGTCGCGGTCGCGCCCCGACCAGGGGATCGTGCGCGTCGAGACCCGCGGCTACAATCAGGACGGCGAGCTGGTCATCTCCTACCGGCGGTCCGTGATGGTGTGGAAGCGCGATGCCGCCCCGAGCGTCGACCTCTTCCCCGAGGTGCGGACAGCCCGGTGACGGCCTCCCCCCAGCAGCGGCGAAGGAGGGCGCAGCGATGACCGGGCCCCTGTCCGGGGTCAAGGTGGTGGCGCTGGAGCAGGCCGTCGCCATGCCCTTCTGCTCGTTCATCCTCGCCGAGATGGGGGCCGACGTCGTCCGCATCGAGCGACCGGGGCGGGGCGACGTGGTGCGCGGCTGGGACGGCGTGGTGCGGGGACTGTCGAGCGGGTTCGTCGCGTTCAACGCCGGGAAGCGGGACATCGCGGTGGACCTCCGCCAGGAGGAGGGCCGCGAGGTCGTGCGGGACCTGGCGGCCGGATGCGACGTGTTCCTCGAGAACTTCAGCCCCGGCGTCGCCGCCCGCCTCGGCCTGGCCGACGCCGACCTGCGCCCGCGCAACCCGGCCCTCGTCTACTGCAGCCTTTCCGGGTACGGGCAGGACGGCCCCTACCGGGACGTCAAGGCGTACGATCTCCTCATCCAGGGCGAGGCGGGGATCCTCCTCTCCAACGGCTACCCCGACGCCCCGGCGAAGGTCGGGCTGCCGATCACCGATCTGGTCGGCGGGTCGACCGCGGCGCTCGCCGTGCTCGCAGCCCTCTACGAGAGGGAGCGGACCCACGAGGGGGCTTACCTGGACATCGCCCTGCTCGACTCTGTCGCCACGTGGCTGGCCTACTTCCCGCACCATTTCTGGCACCAGGGCACGGAGCCGCCGCGGACGGGCATGCACCACCAGTACCTCTGCCCCTACGGGCCCTACCTCGCCCGCGACGAGGTGTACGTCAACCTGGTCGTGGCCAGCGACGACGACTGGGGGAACCTGTGCGCCGCGGTGCTGGAGCGGCCCGACCTGGCCGGCGAGGAGCGCTTCGCCACGGTGCAGGCGCGCCGGGACCACCGCGAGGACCTCGAGAAGCTCGTCGCCGACCTGATCGCCCGCGAGCCGAGCGACGTGTGGCTCGCCCGGCTGGCCTCGGCCGGGCTGCCCCACGGCCGCGTGCGGACGGTCGGCGACGTGCTCAGCCACCCGCAGCTGCTCGCCCGGCGCATGTTCGTGGAAGCCGGCTCCCCGGTCGGCACGCTCCCCGTGGTCCGCTTCGCCGCCGCCGCAGAGGGTCGCGCGCGGCGGCTCCCCGGCCTCGGAGAGGACACCGACGCGGTCCTCGGCGAGCTCGGCTACGGGCCGGACCGGATCGGGTCCCTGCGCGACAGGCGGATCGTGGCCTGACCCGCCACAGGGTCAGGGCTGGACCCACGCGTACACGGGGAAGCCGTTGTAGCCGCGGGAGTAAGCAGGCAGGAAGGGCCCGTTGACCACGACCGCGTAGTCGCCCGCCGGCTCGGGGCCGGCGTCCCCCTCGACGGTGGCGACGGCCCCGTCGGGCCACACCTGGGCGACGATTCCCATGTGGGGGGAGGTGGCGACATTCTCGGGGCCGGTCCCGAAGAGCACGAAGTCGCCGGGGGACGGCATGGTGGTGGGCGAGCGGGTGAGGCCTCGCGCCGAGCCCCAGTCGTACACGTCGCCGACGAACGCGTAGCGGGGGATGGCGACGCCCCTCTGCCCCCACACCCAGGTGGCGAACAGGGCGCACCACTCCTCGCAGGGACCGTAGGGGTTGCAGTAGGGCCCCGAGGTGAAGTCGGGGTCGGGCCCGACCTGCGACTCGGCGACAGCCACGATGCTCCGCCCGAGCGCCGAGCCGCCGGGGTCGCCGGGGTCGCCGAAGGAGGTCTCCACCTCGTCGGGGCGCAACAGCCAGTAGCCCTTCCCGTCGGCGGTGGCCACTATGTCCGCGGTCGGCGAGAACGGCGGCTTGTTCGGGTCGGGACCGTAGGAGGTGGCGTCGCCGAAGGTGAGCACGCCGCCGGTGGCGGCCACCATCCAGTAGCCTCCCCCGTCGGGGGTGCGGGCCATCGCCACGACGCCGGCCCCGAGGTTCTCGTTGGCGGCCGAGCCGAAGAAGCGGGCGTCCCCGAAGGAGAAGATCCCGCCGTCGGAGGCGACCAGCCAGTAGCCCTTCCCGTCCGGCGTCGACGCCATCCCGACCACCGGCTGGTTCAACTTGATGGCGCCCGTCGAGCCGTAGAACCGGGCGTCGCCGAAGCTGAACACCCCGCCGTCGGAGGCGACCAGCCAGTAGCCGAGCCCGTCCGGCGTCGACGCCATCCCGACCACCGGCGCCTGGAGCGGCTTCCCCGCCATCGAGCCATGGTCGGAGGCGTCGCCGAAGCCGTACACCGACCCGTCGGCGGCGGTCACCCAGTAGCCCTTCCCGCCGGGCGGGGCGGCCATCGCTACCAGCGGCGAGGGGACCGTCTGGCCGGAGAAGCCCCCGTAGTCGGTGGCGCCGCCGTAGGCCGAGATGCCCGAGCCGGCGAAGCCGGTGCCGGCCGCCTGCGCCGGCGGGACGGCCAGGCCGGGGGCCAGCGTCGAACCCGCGAGCGCGCCCGCGAGGAGCAGCCGCAGCCTCCGGCCTCCCCGCAACCGGGGGCGCCGCCGACTCGAACCCGCCGGGACCGTCGCGCTTCTTCGCATCGCCTGCCCCCTGCCGCCGTGGACCCGCCCATCCTTCGAGGAATTGAGGAGCGCGCCCTCCCGATACTTGAGACGGTCGGGACGATAGCAGGCGCCCGGCGGGCGCGTCCCCGTCAGAGCCAGGCAGGCAGCAGCGGAACGGGGCCGTCGAAGGTCAGGCCGCCGGCGGCGCCGCGCCCGGTCAGCCAGGCTGCCAGCCGCGGCAGGGGACCGGACACGGTGACCGAGCCGCCCCCCCAGGCGTGGGGGCCCGAGACGCAGCGGATGTCGGGGAGCCGGCCGGCGCGGCCCCACATCGCCATCACGTCGTCGACCAGGGCGGCGAGCAGGTCCTCGGGGATGCCGGCGAACCCGGCGCCGCTGCCGAGGTCGACCGCGTGCACCCAGACCTCCCGGCACCGCATCCAGGGGACCTCCGAGGCGGGCACGGCGCGGCCCTGCGCGGTGCGCACCTGGGCCGCCCACGCCCCCTCCGGGTGGCCGCGCACCGCCTGCGAGAGGCGTCGCACGGCCGCCGCGTACTCCTCCCGCAGCTCGCCGGCGGGGAGCGACGCCGTCCCGGCGATGCCCGCGTCGCGCGCCTCGGGCGAGGGGTACATCGGTGTCTCGACCCCGGTGCGCGCCCAGACGAGGAGGTTGACGAGCGCGTCGGCGTTGCGGGCGACGTGGGCGGTCACGTGCCGGCGCGACCAGCCGGGCAGCAGCGACGGGCGGTCGAGGTCGCCGTCGGGGATCGTGTCCAGCGCCGACTGGTAGAAGCGCTCGCCGCTGTCCCACCAGTCGAGGGCGGCGGGCAGGGTCACTTCTCGGTCACGCACATGTTGCGGCACTCCCCGACGCCCGCGATGGTGGTGACGAGCAGCTGGCCGGGCTGCAGGTAGCGGGGAGGTTTGCGGGCGTGGCCGACCCCGCCGGGGGTGCCGAGGGACACGACGTCGCCGGGGTTGAGGGTGAGGATGGTCGACAGGTAGGCGAGGGTGGTCGCCGGCCCGAAGACGAGGTCGGCGGTGTTGGCGGTTTGCATCGTCTCGCCGTCGAGGGTGCAGGTGAGCTCGAGGCCGGTGCCGGCCTCGTCGGGGGTGACGAGGTGGGGCCCGATGGGCGTGGTCGCCTCGAAGTTCTTGCCCTGCAGCCACTGGAGGGTGCGGTACTGCCAGTCGCGCGCGGTGACGTCGTTGAGGACGGTGTAGCCGGCGATCGCCGCCTCGGCGGAGGCCTCGTCGGCGTGGCGCACCGGGGCTCCGACGACGACGGCGAGCTCCGCCTCCCAGTCCATGGCCTGGGAGGCGGAGGGCAGGACGATGTCGTCGTAGGCGCCGATCAGCGCCTCGGGGTACTTGGCGAACACGGTCGGGTACCGGGGGACCTCCCTGCCCATCTCCCGGATGTGGGCGTGGAAGTTGACGCCGACGCAGATGAGCTTTCCGGGCCGGGGCACGACCGGTGCGTAGTCGAGCCCGGCCGTGTGGTGCGTCGGGCCGCCCGCCTCGGCGGCCAGGCGGGCCCAGGCAGGGTCGGCGAGCAGCGCTCCCACGTCGGGGTGGCCGGTCTCCACCGCCCGGTCGGGGTCGACGCGCACGGCCCGGGGGCCCCGCGCGGTGCGGATGGTGGCGAGACGCATCAGGCGACGACCTCCGTGCGCAGCAGGTGAAGCTTCTCGAAGACGGGCGCGTCCGAGAAGCTGAACAGGTCGAGGCCGTCGCCGGCGCGGAAGCTGAGCTCGGTCCACGCCGGCACGGCGACGACGTCGCCGCGGCCGACCGGGTGGTCCGCGCCGCCCACGGTGACCGTGCCGGCGCCGGCGAAGACCTGCCACACCGACGACGCGGAGCTGCGCGTGCGGAGGCTCGACGCGCCGGCGCGCAGGCGGTGCATCTCGGTGCGCATGGTCGTGAGGGCGTCGCCGCCGGTGGCGGGGTTGGTGAAGCGGACCGCCGCGTGGCCGGCGGACACCACCCCGGGGTACCCGCCGTCCTCGAGCTCGAGCTGCGCGGCGAGCGCGGCGTCTGTGTGCGCCCAGCGGTAGGCCATCAGCGGGGAGGAGGGCCGGGCTCCCGTCGAGGAGACCGGGGTGAGGCCGGGGCCGCCCCAGAGGAGCTCGCTGCGGCTGCGCTCGGGGACCGAGCGGTCGGTGAGCTCGTCGGGACCGAACTCGAAGAAGCCCTGGTCGGTCTGGGACACGAAGGGGATGTCGAGCCCGTCGAGCCAGGCCATCGGCTGGTCGCTGACGTTGTGGTGGCCGTGGAAGCACCAGCCGGGGGTGAGCAGCAGGTCCCCGCGGCGCATGGCGACGGGATCGCCGTCCACCACCGTCCAGACGCCCTCGCCTTCGAGGACGAAACGGAACGCGCTCTGGGTGTGCCGGTGCTCGGGGGCGTTCTCGTGCGGCGCCAGGTACTGGATGGCCGCCCACAGCGTCGGGGTGGCGTAGGGGGAGCCGCCCAGGCCGGGATTCGCGAGGCTGATCGCCCGGCGCTCCCCGCCGCGCCCGACGGGGACGAGATCGGCGCTCCGCGCGGCGAGGGGGTACAGCTCGCTCCACCGCCACAGGTGGGCGACGGCGCGGGGCCGGGGCGACAGCGGCATGAGCTCCTCGCGCGCCGTCCACAGCGGCGCCATGCCCGCCGCGGCGAAGTCCCGGTAGAGCTCGGCGAGCCTGGCCTGGTGTTCGGGGCTGTCGAAGTCGATGTCGGTGCGGTGGCTGCTCGTGGTGGTCATCAGCTCTTCTCCATGCGTCGGGCGATATCTTCGCGTAGCGCCTTCTTGTCGATCTTGCCCACGTTGGTGGTGGGGAGCGCCTCGACGATCTCGAGCCGCTCCGGCCATTTGAACGCGGCGACGCCGGCCGCGGACATCGACCCGCGGATGTCGTCGAGGGTGAGGGCGGCGCCCGGCTTCACCGCCGCGTACAGGCAGACCCGCTCGCCGAGCTGCGCGTCGGGCATCGCGACGGCTGCCACCTGGTTGACCTGCGGGAGCTGGTAGGCGAGGTTCTCGACCTCCTCCGCGCTGATCTTCTCCCCGCCGCGGTTGATGATGTCTTTTTCCCTTCCCTCGACGACGAGGTTGCCGCCGCGCCGGCGCCGGACGATGTCGCCGCTGCGATACCAGCCGTCCGCCGTGAACGCGCGGGCGTTCTGCTCGGCGGCGCGGTAGTAGCCGCGAGGCGTGTACGGCCCCCGGGTGAGCAGCGCCCCCGCCGCGCCGTCGGGGACGTCGCGGTCGGAGCCGTCGACGACGCGCACCTCGTCGCCCTCGCTCAGCGGCCGGCCCTGCGTCGTGCAGATCACCTCCTCGGGGTCGTCGAGGCGGGTGTAGTTGAGCAGCCCCTCGGCCATGCCGAACACCTGCTGCAGCGTGCAGCCGAGGACCGGGCGGACCCTCCTCGCCAGCTCGTCGGCGATCCTGGCCCCGCCGACCTGCAGGAGCCTGAGCGTGGCGACCTGCCCGGCGCCGCTGCCGGACGCGTGGGCCAGCCACCGCTGGGCGACGGCGGGGACCGCGGTGGCGACCGTGACGCCTTCTGCGGCGATCGCCGCGAACGCCCTCTCGGGCTCGGGGGAGGGGAGCATGACCACGCGGCCCCCCGACATCAGGGTGCCGAGGATCCCCGGGCAGGCCAGGGGAAAGTTGTGCGACACGGGCAGGGCGCCCAGGTACACGGTGTCGGGCCCAAGGGCGCACAGCTCGGCGCTGGCGCGGGCGTTGTAGGCGTAGTCGTCGTGGGTGCGGGCGATCAGCTTGGGAAGGCCCGTCGTGCCGCCCGACAGCAGGAAGAGGGCTACCGTGCGGCTCGACGGCTGCTCGGCGTCCCAGCGCTCCCGGTGGGCGCCCGGGTCGGGGGGCTCGGCGCACAGGGCGGTGAGGTCGAGCTGGCCCGGGCGCACCGCGTCGCCGACGACCAGGACGTGCTCGAGGGTCTCGGACCCCGAGCGCAGCTCCTCGGCCATCTCCGCGTGGTCGAAGCCGCGCAGCACCGACGGCACCGCGATCGCCACCGCCTCCGAGTGCGCCGCCAGGTAGCTCAGCTCGTGGCGCCGGTGCGCCGGCAGCGCCATCACCGGCACGACGCCTGCCCGCAGGCACGCGAGGGTGAGGACGACGAACTCCCAGCAGTTGGGGAGCTGGACGACGATGCGGTCCTCGCGGACCAGGCCGAGCTCGTCGACGAGCCGGCTGGCGAGGGCGTCGGCCCGCGCCGCGAGGGATCGGTAGGAGAGCCGGACGTCGCCGTCGACGACCGCTGTGGCGTCGGGGCGGCGGTCGGCGGCGTCGAGCAGTTCGGCGCCGAGCGCCCGGCCCCGCCACCACCCCTTCTCGGTGTAGGCGCGGGCGAGGTCCTCGGGCCAGGGGACGACGCCTTCGGCGACGGGGGTGGCGTGGTGGCGCAGGCTCATGAGCGTCCATTCTCCTCCCCTCCCTTCGCGGCTGTCCTCCCGGCGGGGCGCGGCGGCGCCGGCAGGCACGCCCACCAGGTCTGTCCGTCCGGACAGGACGGCGGTCAGCGCACCCTCCTCGTCGAGGCCCGGGCCGGCGTCTTCGACCAGCAGGGTGGCGGCGCCGTGCTCGAGGCGCGCCGCCTCGCAGACGAGGCGGCGGGTGAGCGGCGTGCCGCCGGTCACGGCGACGAGGGCGCAGCCGGCCGCCACCCCCTTCGCGACCGCGTCCGTCGCCGCGGGGAGGCCGTGCTCGGCGTCGGGGGCGCTCACCCACAGCGCCCAGGGGCCGCCCGCGCCGTCGGGGCGGGGCCGCAGCGGGAGCGGCCCCCCGGGGAGGTGCACGGCGCCGTCGCCGACCGCGACGGCCCTGCCGTCGAGACGCCGCCCGGCGACCTCGAACGGGCTGTGCAGCGGCTCCGAGCCGTGGATGTCCCGCCAGCGGCGGTGGACGCCGGCCACGAAGCCGTCGTCGCGCAGCCGCAGCTTCGTGTCGGTCAGGCTGCGGGTGAAAAAGTGGTAGGCGAACTGCCACGGGGGCAGGCTGTCGTAGGCCCGGCCGAAGTGCTCCCACCACGACACGCTCGGTCGGGCGGAGCCCTGGATCCTGGTGACCGGGGGCTGGCGGACGGCCTCGTAGGCGGCCAGCGCGGCGTCGGCGTCGTCGCCGTGGCGGTCGAGCGCGTCGACGAGCGCCACGGCGTCCTCCATCGCCATCTTGGTGCCCGAGCCCACCGAGAAGTGGGCGGTGTGCGCCGCGTCGCCGAGCAGCGCTATCGCGGTCCCGCCGACCCGGTGCCGCCAGCGGCGGGCACGGCGGGTACGGAAGCTGCCCCAGCGGGAGTTGTTGACCAGCAGCGGGTGGCCCCCGATCTGCTCGGCGAACAGCCCCTGCAGGTAGTCCCTCGATTTCTCGTCGCTCGGCCCCGGGGGCCCGGTGACGTCGAACTCGTCGAGGCCGGCGGCCCTCCAGGTGCCCTCGTCGGTCTCGACGATGAACGTGGAGACGCCGTCGCCGACCGGGTAGCCGTGCACCGCGAAGACGCCGTGCGGGCCGCGCTGGTGGACGAAGGTCAGGCCGCCGAAGGGGTACGTGGTGCCCAGCCAGATGAACTTCGCCGCCGCGGTCTCCGCCGCCGGTTCGAACACCTCGGCGAAGCGGTCGCGGACCTTCGAGCCGGCGCCGTCCGCGGCGATGACCAGGTCGTAGCCGGCGCCCAGCAGGTCCTCGGCGCCGACTTCGGTGGAGAACCGCACGTCCACGCCCGCCTCGATCGCCTGCCCCTGCAGCAGGGACAGCAGCGTCCGCCGGTGCACGGCGGCCATGCCGTTGCCGCCGCAGAGGTGGCGCTCGCCGTGCACCCGCACCTCGATGGCGTCCCAGTGCACGCCGTACCGGCTGAGGGCGCTGCGCAGCACCGGGTCCGCCTCGTCGATGCCGGCGAGGGTGGCGTCGGAGAAGACGACGCCGAAACCGAAGGTGTCCTCGGCACGGTTGCGCTCGAAGACGGTCACCTCGCGTGCAGGATCCCTTCTCTTCGCCAGCGCGGCGGCGAACAGCCCCCCCGGACCGCCCCCGAGTACGCAACCCGCAACGTCAGACCACCCCCGGCACCGAGATGTGCCACTTTCGCGAAAAGGAACCCAAGACTGGCACATATAGTCGGGGGGGTCAACCCCCCGTCCGGCGGCGGTCGACCGCTCGTCCGGCGGCGGTCGACCGCAACTCGAGGAGCGCCATGAAGCCGAGAGCGATCGTCTTCGACCTGTTCGGGGACCACGTGCGCTACCACGGCGGCCGGGCACGGACCCGGGCCCTGTGCGAGCTCCTCGGGGTGTTCGGGGTGCCCGAGGCCACCACGCGCGTCGTCCTCTCCCGGATGCGCAAGGAGGGCTGGCTCGACACCCAGCGGGAGGGCCGGGCCGTCGTGCACGCGCTCACGGACAAGAGCTGGCAGCTCCTCGACCAGGGCCGGACCCGGATCTTCGAGCGCGCGCGCCGGCCGTGGGACGGGCAGTGGCGCATGGTCATCTACGGCGTCGCGCGGGAGGACCGCAGCGGCAGGGAGCGGCTGCGCCGCACCCTGTCGTGGCTCGGGTTCGGGCCGCTGGCGGCGGCAACGTGGATCAGCCCCCACCCCCGCCTCGACGACGTCGCAGGCGCGCTCGCCGGCATCCCCCTCCGGCGCCTCGACCTGCTGACCTGCCGATCGCGCAGCAGGGCCGACGACCTTCAGATGGTCGGGCGCTGCTGGGATCTCGGGGGGCTCGGCCGGGACTACAGCGGCTGGGCCCGCCGGCTGGGGGACCTGCCCCCCGCCGCCGAGCTCGCCGCCGTCTCCGGGGCCGCGGCGCTGCGCCTCCGGGTGGAGCTCGTGGAGGAGTACCGCCAGCTGCCCTTCCGCGACCCCGACCTTCCCGGCGAGCTCCTCCCCGAGGGGTGGATGGGCCGCACCGCCCACGACCTGTTCGTCGCCCGGCACGAGGCGCTGGCCGCTCCCGCCGACGCCTACGTGCGCGAGGTGCTGGAGCGGCACCGCTGACCCGGCACCGCCGGCATCGATGAGGAGGTACCCGTGTCCAGGAAAGCCGAGGCCCCGAACCCGATCCTTTCGCCCGGCCGCGACAGGCCCGCCGGCCGGCTGCCGGCGGCACCCCCGTCCCGCAGGGCCGCGCTGGACGCCTGCACGATCGGCCAGGCGTCGGGGTGATCGAATTACGATCCCTCCCGTGCAGGGGCTGACCGGCGGGGCCTACGACGAGCTGATCACCGCCGGCCTCGCCGAGCTCCTCCGCCGGCCCGGAGTCGTATCCGACACCTCACCCGTCGCCCAGGCCGAAGTCGCCGAGGTCCTCGCCGCCCACCTGGAAAAGGTGGCAGCCCGAGTTCTCGACCTGCTTCCGTTCGAGCGCCGCGTGGCGGTCGCCAACGACCTCCTCGACCGCCTCCTTCGACAGGACCGGCGCGCCGACAGGAGAGAACTCGTCGCCGACGGCCCCCGGATGCTGCACGCGGTGGAGCCCGCCGGCAGACTCCGCCCCCTCAACCCGCTCAGGCGCGCCGACCTCCTCATCAACGCACGGGGGGAACCCGCCCTCCACGAGGAGCTGGCCGCCGAGATCGCCTCGGCCGACCGGGTCGACCTCCTGTGCGCCTTCATCAAATGGCAGGGCTTGCGGCTGCTCACCGACGCCCTCACCGAACACCACCGCCACGGCCGTCCCCTCCGGGTCATCACCACCACCTACGTGGGCGCCACCGAACGTAAGGCCATCGACAAGCTGGTCGAGCTGGGCGCGGCGGTGAAGATCAGCTACGAGACCCGCAGCACCCGCCTGCACGCCAAGGCCTGGCTGTTCCGCCGCAACACCGGCTGGGACACGGGGTACGTGGGCTCCTCGAACATGTCCCGCTCGGCCCTCGTCGACGGCCTCGAGTGGAACGTGCGGCTGTCCACCGGTGACACCCCCCTCCTCTTGCGGAAGTTCGCCGGCACCTTCGACTCCTACTGGGCCGATCCCCGCTTCGAGGACTACGACCCCGGCCGCGACAGCGCCAGGCTCGACCAGGCCCTCCAGGCCGCCCGCGGCCCGATCCCGGTCTCCATAGCGGGCCTCGAGGTGCGCCCCTACCCCTACCAGCAGGCGATGCTCGACCAGCTCGAGGTCGAGCGCAAAGTCCACGACCGCTGGCGCAACCTCGTCGTCGCCGCCACCGGCACCGGCAAGACCGTGGTGGCCGCCCTCGACTATCGCCGCCTGACCGAGGAGCTCGGCGATCTCTCCCTCCTCTTCGTGGCGCACCGACGGGAGATCCTCCAGCAGAGCCGGGCCACCTTCGCCGCCGTCATGACCGACGGCACCTTCGGCGAGGTGTGGGTGGGCGGCCGGCGGCCCACCGACTGGCGCCACGTGTTCGCCTCTATCCAGAGCCTGCACGCCGACGGCCTGGCTTCCGTCCGACCCGAGCAGTTCGACGTGGTCATCGTGGACGAGTTCCACCACGCCGAGGCCGCCACGTACCGCCGCCTGCTCGAGCACATCCGCCCCAGGCTGCTGCTCGGGCTGACCGCCACCCCGGAAAGGGCCGACGGAGGAGACGTCACCGAGTGGTTCGACGGCCACATCGCCACCGAACTGCGGCTGTGGCACGCCCTCGAACAGGACCTGCTGTGTCCTTTCAACTACTTCGGCATCGCGGACAGCACCGATCTGCGCGGCATCGCCTGGCGCCGGGGCGCCTACGACGTCGCGGGTCTGTCCAACCTCTACACAGGCAACGACGCCCGAGCCGCGATCGTGATCCGCGCCGTTCGCGACATCGTCACCGATGCCGGGGCGATGAGAGCCCTCGGCTTCTGCGTGTCGATCGACCACGCCCACTACATGGCCAGGGTGTTCAACGAAGCCGGCATTGCCGCGATCGCGGTCGACGCGACCACCGTCGCCGAGACGCGGAGCGCCGCCCTCCGCGACCTGCGCAGCCGCAAGGTCAACGCCGTCTTCGCCGTAGACCTCTTCAACGAGGGCCTCGACGTGCCCGAGGTCGACACCGTCCTGTTCCTGCGCCCCACCGAGAGCGCCACCGTGTTCCTGCAGCAGCTCGGCCGGGGTCTGCGCCGCACGCCCGGCAAGGCTTGCCTGACCGTCCTCGACTTCGTCGGCCAGCATGACCGTCGCTTCCGCTGGGATGTCCGCTACCGGGCGCTGACCGGGTCGTCCCGAGCGGAGCTGGTACGCCAGATCGAGCACGGCTTCCCGTTCCTGCCCGCCGGCAGCTCCATGCGGCTGGACCGCGTCGCCCGGCAGCTCGTGCTGGACAACGTCAAGGCCCAGGTGGCCCTGCGCCGTCCGCAGCTGGTCGCGGACATCCGCAGCTACGGAAACGTGACGCTCGGCCGGTACTTGAGCGCATCGGGCCGTGAGCCAGCGAGCATCTATCCCCGCCACTCCTGGACTGCTCTGCGCCGGGAGGCCGGCCTGCCCACCCCCCCGCCGGGCCCCGGCGAGGACCGGCTTCTTCGGCGCACCGCCCGGATCCTGCACGCGGACGACCGCGAGCGGCTGCGCGCCTGGCGGGAGGTGCTGATCGCACCCGCTCCCCCGGCCGTTGAGGATCTGGGAAAAAGGGAGCAGCGCCTCCTCTTGATGCTCTTCTTCACCCTCTGGCCGGACGGCGGAGGCTTCTCCGACTATGCCCAGGGCTGGCGTCAACTATGGGCCGACCACGCGGTCCGCGAGGAGATCGTCCAGGTGCTCGAGGTGGCGGGAGAGCGGATCTCCCACGTGCCGGTACGCCTCGGGGGCATGGACTCCGTGCCGCTGTGGGTCCACTGCCGCTACGGGAGGGAGGAACTCCTCGCGGCGGTCGGCTCGGCGACCCTGAAGCGGCCACCCCTCAACGACCGCGAGGGGGTCCGGTTCAGCGAGGAGGAGCAGGCCGACGTCTTCACCTTCACCCTGGCGAAGAGCGAGCGGGACTACTCGCCGACCACCATGTACCGCGACTACGCCATCAGCCGGGAGCTGATCCACTGGGAGTCGCAGAGCACCACCAGCGCCGAATCGCCGACGGGACAGCGTTATGTGAACCACGTCTCCCGGGGCAGCCGCGTGCTCCTGTTCTGCCGGGAGACCAACGACGGCGAGTTCGGGGCCCAGCCGTTCTTCTTCCTGGGCACCGCCCGCTACGTCAGCCATACCGGCAGCCGGCCGATGGCCGTCACCTGGAAGCTGGACCATCCCATGCCCGCCGGGTTCTTCGAAGCCGCCTCCATGCTGGCCGGCGGATGAGCGAGGATCGGCAGCAACGACACCGCGTTGGCCATCAGCCGGCTGCGAGGTCGGCCAGGGCGCCGGCGAGCTGATCGGGCTCCGCGGTCAGGCCGCCCTCGGCCGCGCCCGCGCCGTTCAAGAGCACGAAGCGGGGTTCGCCTCCTGCTCTCCGGCTGCGACGCCAGGCGTCGACCATGTCGTCGGCTGAGACGGCCATCCGGGTCGGTAGCCCGAGACGCCCGAGCACCCGCCGGTGCGTCTCGACCACGGGCCGGTCGATCCGCCCCAGGCGTGCCGCCAGGAAGCCCGCCGCCACCATCCCGAGCGAAACCGCGTCCCCGTGCCGATCCGGCCCCGGGGGCAGCAGCCGTTCGAAGGCGCGGCCGAAGGTGTGCCCGTAGCGGAGTTGCACACGCTCCCCCTGCTCACGCTGGTCGGCGGTGACGATGGCCGCCTTCACCGCCGTCGAGCGAGCCAGCAGGTCGGCGAGGACGTCCACGTCGCCCCCGAGCACCTGGTCGGCTTCTTCTTCGAGGGCGCTCAGCAGGGCCCGGTCCCCGATGATGGCGTGCTTCACCATCTCGGCCAGCCCCGACCGGAAGCCGTCGTCGCGGTGCTCGAGGGCCAGTTCGACGTCGCTCACCACCACCACCGGCTGGTGGATGGTCCCCGCCAGGTTGCCTCCGCCGGACAGCCGGACACCGTTCTTCCCGCCGATGGCCGCGTCGGCCTGGCCGTGGAGGGTGGTCGGGACAAGCGCGAGGTGCATCCCCCGGTTGTAGGTGGACGCGACGAACCCGGTGAGGTACGCGACCTCCTCCCCTCCCACGCCGATCAGCAAATCGTCGCGCCGGGCCTCGGAGCCGGCCAGCCCGTCCGACAACCGTTCCACGACAGCGAAGCGGTTGACCGCCCCTCCCTCCGGTAGGTGGAAGTGCACCGTCTCGGCGTCATGGCGTTCATCCAGGCGGGCGACGAGCGCCTCGGCCGCCCGGTCCCCGCCGGCCGACACGACGAAGCACCGACCGACCGCGATCGCCCGGGGCAGCAGCGCTTCGATGTCGGCCGCGATGCCTCCCCCGATGTGCACCAGGTGCGCGCCGCCCATGGGCGCCACGAGCACGCTCCTCGACCCCGGCGGGGCCGACCGCGGCGCCACGAGGTACTCGAGGAGGTGGTGGACGATGTCCTCGGGGCGGCGGCCGTCGGTGCGCACGGTCACCTTGGCGGCATCGTGGTAGCCGGGAAGGCGGCTCCGGTAGATCTCGCCGACGTCCGGCCGCCGCATCATCGGCCGCAGGTCGTCCTTGCCTATGCGCAGGAGCGCCTCCTCGTAGCCGACCTCGAGGTGGACGCCCATCACCGCCTCGAGTGCCTTGCGGGTGCCAGGGTGCTCGACCGCCCCGCCGCCCAGGGCGACGACGGCGGGAGGCCCGGAGAGCGTTTCGACGACCGTGTCGTGCTCGAGCTGGCGGAAGGCCGCCTCGCCGTCCTCGGCGAAGATGTCCACGACCCGCCGGCGGGTGCGGTGCTCGATCAGGATGTCGATGTCGACGAAGGGGAGCCCTAGCTTCTCCGCCAGCAGGTAGCCGATCGTGGTCTTGCCGGCCCCCATGAAGCCCATCAGCACCACCATCGACCCGGCCATCTCCCTGCGTACGTGATTGTCGTCGACCGCTGCCGCGCGACCCGTGGCCGGCCGACGAACGGTATCGCGGACGCGCCCGGAGCGCCCCTGCACAGGGGTGAAGACATCCGCCCGCCGCCGGCCGGCATCCGCGCGTGCAATCTGGTCGGGCGAGACAAAAAGGGGTGGACGCGACTATACCCCAGGGGGGTATAGTCGCGGAACGGGAGGGACCCGGGAGGGACCGTCAGCTAGAGGGGTCGTTTGCATGGCACGTGTCGTCATCTTGGGCGCCGGCATCTCCGGGCACACCGCGGCGCTGCACCTCCGACGGCTGCTCAAGAAGCAGCACGAGGTGGTAGTGGTCTCGCCCAGCCCGGACTACAACTGGATCCCGTCGAACATCTGGGTGGGGGTCGGGCGGATGAAGACCGGGCAGGTCAAGTTCCCCCTCGCCCCCGTCTACCGGAAGAAGAAGATCGACTTTCGCCAGGCCAAGGCCGTCGCCATCTGGCCCGAAGGCGCGGGTGACAACCACACGGGTGCGGTCGACATCGAGTACACCCTGCCGGGGCGGGAGGGAGAGCGGCAGCGGCTCTCGTATGACTTCCTGGTCAACGCCACCGGCCCGAAGCTCAACTTCGCCGCGACTCCGGGCCTCGGGCCCGACGCGGGCTTCTCGCTGTCGGTCTGCACGCCCGCGCACGCCGAGCAGACGGCGGCGAGGCTCGTGGAGGTCATCAAGAAGCTCGAGAGCGGCGAGCGCCAACGCCTGGTCGTCGGCGTCGGCCACGGCGCCTGCACGTGCGAGGGGGCCGCGTTCGAGTACGCCTTCAACGTCGAGCACGAGCTCCGGGTTCGGGGCCTGCGTGACCGGGCCGAGGTCGTCTACCTCACCAACGAGTACGAGCTGGGCGACTTCGGGGTGGGGGGCATGTCCTTCGAGCAGGACGGCTACGTCACCTCGAGCCAGCTGTGGACCGAATCGCTGTTCAAAGAGCGCGGCGTCAGGGCCATCCTGCGGGCCCACGTGCAGCGGGTCGAACCCGGCAAGGTCTTCTACGAGACCCTCGACGGAGAAGAGGACGCGCTGAGCTTCGACTTCGCGATGCTCCTCCCGCCTTTCCGCGGGCAGGAGCTCGAGGCCTTCGACCGTGCCGGCGGGGACATCACGTCGGAGCTGTTCGCCGCCAGCGGGTTCATGAAGGTCGACGCCGACTACACCCCGAAGGGCTACGACGAGTGGCAGGCCGCCGACTGGCCGAGGACCTATGTGAGCCCCAAGTACCCGAACGTCTTCGCGATCGGTATCGCCTTCGCCCCGCCGCACCCGATATCGCGGCCACACTCCACGTCGAGCGGGACCGTCATCTCCCCCGCTCCGCCCCGCACGGGCATGCCTTCGGCCATCATGGGCCGCCAGGTCGCCCGCAGCATCGCCGACATGGTCAACAAGGGCAAGGGCGCCCCCACCCACACCGCTTCGATGGCCGAGATGGGGGCGGGCTGCGTCGCGTCAGCAGGAGCGGGGATCATGCACGGCACGGCCGCCTCGATGACCATGTACCCCATCGTCCCCGACCACGGGAAGTTCCCCGACTACGGGCGCAACATCAAGCAGACGACCGGCGAGATCGGCCTGGCCGGACACTGGATGAAGCACCTGCTCCACCACATGTTCATCTACAAGGCGAAGGCCCGCCCGGGCTGGTCCTTCATCCCCGAATGAGGTCCCGATGACTGGCGAACACATCCACACCATCGCGCCGATGCCGACGAAGAAGACCGTGCGCCGGCGCACCTCGGTGCCGATGCAGGCGTACCGGTTTGCCGTCGTGAGCCTGCGGATGCTCAAGATGATCCGCCGCACCCACATGACCTGATCGACTCCGCCTCGCGGTGCCGGAAGCAGTGACGCCTCCGGCATGGGTTCGTTGGTCCCGTGCCGCCAGGTGCTTGGGGCCCTTGCCGCGCGGCCCCCCGCGCGCCACCGTTGCCTCATCGAGGTGGCAAGTGGTCCATCGAGGGTACGTGCTGCTGTACGCCGCGGCGCTGACCCATCCGAGGGTGTCGGTGCTCAAGGCGGTGTCGGATTCAACCGACCTGCTCGGACTCCTGCAGGAGGCAAGCGCGGCTGGTGTCGTGCGGGTCGACGGCGACAGTGTCTCGTTCTCCCACCCACTCATCGCGTCGATGCTGTACGCCGATGCTCTCGGTGCCCGCCGGCGCGCGGTGCACCGGCGGCTCGCCGAAGTGGGCACCGACCCCGAGGAGCGTGCGCGCCACCTGGCCGTGAGCACGGACGGGCCGGACGGGTCGGTCGCCGCCGTTGTGGATCGTGGAGCCCGCGCCACCCTCTCGCGAGGCGCACCGCACTCGGCAGGCGCGACGCCCTGGCGGTGCTCACGGCCATCGACTTCTACCTCGGTCGCGGGATCGACCAGCGTCGCCTGGACGCCGCCCTGCGTGCCGGGGACCCGGACCGCCACACGCCGCCCGTGCTGGCCCCGTCATTCATCGCCGGCACGTTGCTCGCTGCGACGGAGCTCTTCGACGACTCCCGCGCCGCCCTCGAACGCCTTCGCTCGCGCCTCATCGAGCGCGGCCGTACGTCCGAGCTGTTCGTCGATGCGCACGTCGGCCGGCTCGGCGAAGCACGCGCGGCCGCCGAGCAGGCGCTGGCGATCGCGCAGCAGAAGCAGTGGACTTCGTCGCGCTGTACCCGCTGCACACCCTCGGCTTCGTTGCCGCCTCCACCAACGACCCGGCCGCCGTCGACGGGACCCTGGGCGCGGTCAACGAGGCGTGCGTGGCCCAAGGGCTGCCCGAGCCGTCGCTGGCGCCGTTCCTCCCGGATGAGATCGAAGCCCTGGTCGCCCTGGGGGAGCTCGACCGGCCACGTGCGCTGCTCGACTTCTTCGAAGAGCTCGTGGCCTCCGTAGGCCGCCCTGCCCTCCCCGCGACCGCCTATATGCATTTCTGCGGTCTTGGAGAGGGATCGCTACATCTCCTCCAGGCGCGGCTTGGCCAGTTCGTGGAGGAGCAGCTTGACCCCCGCCGCCAGCGGGATGGCCACCACAGCGCCGATTATCCCGAACACCGTGCCACCGATCACCGTGGCCACGACGGTCACCAGCCCCGGGACGTCGACGGTGCGTCGCATGACCTTCGGGGTCAGCAGGTAGTCCTCGGCAAAGCGGTAGAGGATGTAGAAGACCCCGGTGGCGATGGCCACCGGAAGCGAGACGGTCAAAGCCACCAGGGCCACGACGATCCCGCCGATGGTCGACCCGATGATCGGCACGAGGTCGAGCAGGCCCACCAGCAAGCCGAGGAGCAGCGCGTAGGGGATGCCCCACGCCAGGCACCAGACCCAGGTCCCGGCGAAGGACACCACCGAGATGGCGAGGTTGCCGAGGACGTAGCCGCCGACCCGCCCGAAGATCTCGTCGGTGAGCAGCACCATGCGGGCACGGCGGCTGCGGGGTGCCAGATGGTAGAGGCCGCGCTTGATGCGCGGCATGTCGGCCAGGGCATAGACCGCCACGATCAGCACCAGCACGGTGGAGGCCAGCACCCCGATCACCGCCTTCCCCAGGCCGAGGACACCCCTTCTCATCGACGAGCTCCCGCCGCCGTTGAGCAGGCTCTGCAGCTTGG
The DNA here is from genome assembly GCA_021788115.1 of Actinomycetes bacterium. Taxonomy (GTDB): domain Bacteria; phylum Actinomycetota; class Acidimicrobiia; order Acidimicrobiales; family Palsa-688; genus JAJYLA01. Next base: position 32,438 of record JAJYLA010000020.1, read on the forward strand.
AGACGATGTGGTACCGCGCGTTGAGCCGGCCCAGGGTGGGGCTATGGGCCTGCAGGCTGCTCATGTAGCTGGGCAGGTTGTCGACGAGGTGGGTGACCTGGGTGACGAGGACCGGTATCGCCAGGGCCAGGAAGGCTCCCACCGTGCCGAGCAGGACCAGAACCACGACGGTTACGGCCGCCCAGCGCGGCATCAGGCGCCGGGCCAGCCAGGTGACGGCCGGGTCGAGCCCCACGGCGATGAAGAAGGCCAGCCCGAGCAGGGTGAGCACCTGGGCCGCAGACATGACGAACCACACCAGGGCGAAGGCGGCGGCCGCTCCGAGCGACGCCAGGAGCCCGAACACGAACGGATTCCTGCGGTCGAAGCGGGCCCCCGTGCGCCCGTACGCCCTGTCGTCGCTGACGCCCGCCTCGGCTGCGGCGTGGGCCTCCATGGTGTCCAGAAGCTCCTGGTCGTCCTCGGTCCCGGGCGGACCGTGGGACGGCAGGGAGGACAGAGGATCGGTTTCGAGGGCCATGGGCAGGCGGGCGCTCAGGAGTGGCGAGTGGGGTGCATGGACCCTCCGGGTCGGCTGTCAACCACTCTTATTCCCCCCGTGTGTTGGGCTGTACCGACGAGGTTCGACCGGGCGGATCTCGTTTTTCAGCCTCGTGCTGCGGTTGAGCGGCTCGGCAGCCGGCTGCCGGCGGCTGCGCAGACCCTCGTCTATCAGTTCCTCCGCCAGGGAAGACACCGACGATCCTCGGGTCGCGGCCTCGGTTTTCAGCCGCTCCACCACCCGGTCGTCCTGGAAGCGAACCGACATGGGATGCGGGCCCACACCCTTCCATGGGTGGATGCGGACCGGCATCTCCATCTACGAAGCGCTCGGCGAGGTCTACCCGCTCTTCGCAGGCGACGATCCCGACCGCAAGGCGGACGAGGTGTTCCCCAACGCATCCGCGGTCGTGCTCGCCGGGCGAAAGGTGGCCCTTGCGGCGTGGTGTGCTGGAGCACCGGGGGTGTGGATGTGGGCCTTTGCCGACTCCCGACCGGGTCGACGCCGCGTTGGCGGCCCTCACCGGAGTGCTCGCACTCGAGGGAAGCTGGGAGTTGTGTCGGTGATCCACTCGAAGGGGTGATCCTGCTCCCGCAAGGCCGTGGTGCGAAGCGCGAAGCCCGGCGTGCCGGCGTCGGGCCGCGCGGCCGGAGCACCCGGGTCGCGGACCGTGATCGTCACCGGCCAACCCCTCGCAGCGATACCGACGCTCCGTGTATCACGTCGGAGATCACAGGTAGGGGCTGAAGCTGCTTCGCGAACACCAAGGTGGCCCGAAGCCGGCGGCGACAAAGCGCTGAAGGGCGAGTTTGCCGCCGGTGACCGTCACCCAGGTGTGACGCCGGGTCTGGATTGCTCCGGCCCGAACCTGCCACGTCCACCGCTTGACGGCGGGTCACAGCAACGGTGTCGGGCGTTCGCTTGGATTGCTGAGTGCTGGTCGGAGTTGACGACGGGATGTGATGCCTAGTCGAGCGTAGGTGTGGGTGAGGTGGAGTTCGACGGTGCGGACCGAGATTGAGAGCTGCCGGCCGATCTCGGTGTTGGTTTTGCCGCTGGCAGCGAGTTCGGCGACGCGCTGTTCGATCGGGCTGAGTGGCTCGTCCGGTGTGCGGTGCTTTCGCCGGCGACCGCCTGCCGCGTGCAGCTCGGCCAAGGCGCGTGTCTCGAGCCTTTGGGCGTCGCAGCTGTTGGCTAGGTCGACTGCCTGAGTCAGGACTGGGCGGGCCGAGCTAGCAGAGCGGCGCCGGCGGAGGAACCCTCCATACGCTATGAGCGTCTCAACCTCCTCGAGGGGCATGGGTAAGCCCTGGTGCCACTCGAGGGCGGCGGCGAAGTGGGAGGCTGCGCTGTCGAGATCTCCGGCCCGCTCGGCTAGTAGCGCCCTTCCTCTGGCGGCGACGGCACGAGGGAAGCGGGTCCCGAGGCCCACCCCGGCGACTTCGGCCTTGTCGATGACCCGTTGGGCGTCGCTGTCGCGTCCGGTGGCCAGGGAGGCGACGATGGCCACGGGATGCCACATCCCGATGATGGGATCGACGGCGCCGATCCGTTCGGCCAGGGTCTCCACTCGGGCCATGAGCGTGCGGGCGGCGCGGGGATCGTCGGCCTCCAGGGCCAGAGTGGCTCGTAGCGGCCAGAGGAACAGCCGCACCGTCGGAATGAACTCGCCGTCGGCTCCCACCATCGCCTCGACGCGGTCGCAGTACCGGGCCGCCTCGTCGAGCATCCCCATCTCGAGATGCACCGAGGCCAGGCCGATGCAGGTCCATACGCCTAGCGCGGGGGCGTTACCCTCCCGGTTCAGGGCGTCCAGCAGCGTCTGTCGGGCCTCGGCCAGCCGCCCCAGGAGGGCCAAGGTGTGGGAGTGGGCCACGTCGTAGGTCGTGCGCGCCCAGGGCGTGTTCGCCTCGCCGGCCTCGGCTATGGCCGCGCGGTAGTCGGCCATAGCCTCCTCGAAGGCCTCCAATGACTTGTGGGCCTGCAGTTGCTGGAACCGGGGGCCGTACTCGACGGCTCCGTGCAGGCCTCGCAGACCGGAGCCGGCGGGCAGGCGGGCGAGCGCCGCCTCGATCTCGGCGGCGCCCTCGACCCGGGCGTGGCAGAGGCGGGCGGACCCTCGGGCGGCCATGACCCAGGCGGCGAGCTCGGGCTCGGCGTCGCCCGGCAACATGGCCGCGGCCCGCTCGGCGAAGTCCAAAGAGCGAACCGGGCCGGAGAAATACATGGTCATCAAGGACGCCTCGAGTAGCACCTCGGTGGCCAGGACCCGGTGACTGTCACGGGCCCCGGCGGCGGCGCGTTCGAGGGCGGCCTCCGCCCGGTCGAGCATCCCCATCCTGACCAGGCACCGGGCCAGGATGCGGTTGACGTCGGCCTCGACGAGCCTGTCGGTCCCGGGTCGGGCCAGCATCGACCGGCACACCCCGGCGGCCTCGGCCGGCTCTCCCGCCGCCAGCAGGGCATCGGCCAAACGGCGCGAAAGGTCCGGCGAGGGCCGGTCCCCCGCCAGGGCGACGGCGTGGCGCAGCCACCTGGCCGCGGTGGCGGTGGCCCCGTGGGTCAGCGCCTCGGCGCCGGCGGCTTCCACGGCTGAGACCGCGTCGTTGTCGCCGACGAGTTCACCGGCAACGGCGTGACGGGCGGCCTCGGCAGCGGGAAGGCCGTGGGCCCACGCCAGGCGGAAAGCGGCCGCGTGCATCTGGGCGCGCACCGGCGAGGGCAAGTCCTCATACAGCGCCTCTTGGAGCAAAGCATGGTTGAAGAGGGCATGGCCGCTCACGGCTCGGATCAGCCCCGCTCCGCACAGCGCTTCCAAGGCGGCCCTGGCCGCCGCCGCGTCCAGTCCGGCGAGCGCCGCCGCCAGGCTGGGACGGAAGCTCACCCCGAACACAGCGGCGGCGCGCGCGTAGTCAAGTGACGCACCATCCAGTCCGGTAAATCGGGCCAGGAGCAACCCGCCGGGGCCCAGATCCAGGCCAGTTTGCGACAGCTCACCGAGTTGGTCCACGATGGGAGCCAGCTGGTGCAGCAGGGCTGGGTTGCCCGCGCACAGCGCCGGCAACTCCTTGGTCAGGCGTGCGCCGACGGGTCTCGCAGTGATACGAGACAAAAGCTCGATCGAGGCTGGCTGGCTCAATGGGCTCAAGGCCGAGACACGGGCCGCCCCTCCCGCAACCAGCGCATTGACCGCCTGGGCGGCGGCCGGGGGCCAAGGCCGCAAGGTGGCAACGATCGCCAACGAGGTCGGCTCCAGGTGGCGTGCCAGAAGCCCCAGCAGGGCCAGGGAATCGCCGTCGGCCCAGTGCAAGTCGTCAAGGGCGAGCAAGATGGGCGCATCGGCACCGCCAAGCCAGTCCTGGACCCGGTACCACGCGGCCACCGCCCGCTCCGCGGCGGGCAGCTCCGACGCGGCGCGCGTCACATCCCCGCTCCCCGCTTGGTGTAGGGCCCCTCCCAAAAGTCCGAAGGGCAACACAACCTCTGACGCCTCCCCGCTGGCCTGCCCCACGACAAACCCGTCCGCGGCGCGGATCGCCTCGCCCAGCAGGGCCGACTTGCCCAAACCGGCTTCCCCCATGACAAAAAGGACCGACATGCGGCCGGCCCGGGCGCCGGAAAGGGCCACGCCGATCGCCCCCATCGCATCTGAGCGCTCAAGCAGTCCCAGCTGTCCCCCGGGCACGCCCCTCCTCACCCTGTGAGCCTTCGCCCCTGCTTATCCATGCGGGCTGTCCCCGATGCTATCAATGGCCCGGCCGCTGAGAATACCCATATGGTCACACCGCGGCGCGATTCCGAGCCCGTCACCGCCTTCGAAGAGCCGCCCCCCAAAGCGGCACACCTGGCGGTCGACCTGGTCATGGATTTCGACAACAACAGCCTGTCCGGAACGGTGGGGTGGCGCGACCGGCCGCCGGTCGCCTTCAGCGGATGGATCGGCCTGATGGCCGCCATCGACACTCTCCGCCACGAACGAGCCCGCAGCTGACCTTCTCCTTATTTTTGCGGGGTACCCACGATGCTAAGGCCATCCCAACCCGCTCAATATTGATCGCGGACGCCAAGCGCGAAGGGGACAGCCATGACCGTGCAGCGAAGTCCACCTAGCCGGGAATATCGAGCCCGCCAGCCGTGACGGCGCGAGGAGGGGCCAATGGTTGTCTCGACCGACGTGAGGAGTGCCGATGAGATCTGCCGCCGCGTTTGGTATAGGCCGTGGCGCGGGGAGGTGGACTACAGCGATTCGGCTGGTGGCCCTAGTGGCGATTGCGGGTCTGGCGGTGAAGTCATGCTCGTTCCCAACCTCCGTATCAGGTGCGAAATCCGCACCTGTGACGCCAAAGGCGATCCCGTCGAAGGTGGTCCGGCCTGCATCTGCCAGCGTCGCTCCGATTCGACCGGCCAGTGGCAGTTCGAAGAAGGGGTACTGGGCGGTGGCATCGGATGGAGGGGTCTTCTCTTTTGACGCGCCGTTCTTCGGGTCGATGGGCGGGATGCATCTCGACCAGCCGATCGTCGGCATGGCAGCGGCACCCGGGGGTGACGGATACTGGCTGGTCGGCCGCGATGGCGGCGTTTTCAGCTTCGGGCCGCTCGCCCATTTCCACGGGTCGACCGGCGGTATGCATCTGAACCAGCCGATCGTCGGCATGGCCGCCGACCCGGCCACCGGCGGCTACTGGCTGGTGGCCTCCGACGGGGGGGTCTTCTCGTTCAAGGCCCCGTTCTTCGGGTCGACCGGCGGGGTACACCTCGACCAGCCGATCGTCGGCATGGCCGCCGACCCGGCCACCGGCGGCTACTGGCTGGTGGCCTCCGACGGGGGGATCTTCTCGTTCAAGGCCCCGTTCTTCGGGTCGACCGGCGGGATCCACCTCGACCAGTCCATTGTCGGCATGGCCTCAACCGGAGGCGGGACCCAGAGCGGGCCCCTCACCATCGTCACCGCGAACCTCCCCTCCGCCATCGTCGGTCAGCCCTACCATCTCGATCTGGAGGCAACCGGCGGGCTGCCCCCCTACGTCTGGTCGATCGAGTCGGGGATGCTGCCGTCGGGGCTTGCCCTGGAGGCGACGACCGGCGCGATCAGCGGGGTCCCCAGCTCCGCGGCGGTGGCACCGCTCACCATCGAGGTCTCAGACTCCCGCGGCCAGCTGGCGACGAAGGCCCTCACCCTGGTGGTCGGTCTTCCACCGGCCGGGGTGGGGACCCTGGCGGTGTCGATCGACCAACTCCCAGCCGGCGTGCCGGCGTCGGTGAGCGTGCAAGGCCCGGGGGGCTACTCGAAGGACTTGTCGGCTACGGGCGCGCTGGCGGTCCCCCCCGGCACCTACACGGTGTCGGCGGCACCGGTGAGCAACGGCACCAGCACCTTCTACCCGACGGTGACAGGCAGCCCGGCGACGGTCGTGGCCGGCCGGGAGGCCGTGGTCGGGGTCAGCTACCTCACCACGGTCCCCGACACGACCAAGGTGGTGGCCACCCCTGACATCTCGGCCGACCTCCAGTCGGTGTCAAAGGACGGCTCCACCTACACCTTCTCCCCGGTGCCCTCCAGCCTGGACGACGTTCAGATCGGTGACGTCATCGCCGGCGGTGCGACCCCCAGCAGGCCGGCGGGGTTCCTGCGCAAGGTCCTGAGCATGAACGAGGACGGCAGCACCCTCACCTTGATCACCGCTCCGGCCTTGCTGTCGGAGGCGATCAGCAGGGGCATGTTCGATGTCACGGGGCCGAGAGGCAGCCTCGACCCTTCCCAGCTGCGGCTGCTTGCCTCACGCGTCCGCCCGCGCCTGGTTGCCGCCTCCAGCAACCCGCCGCACTCGGGGTCCCTGAGGATGGCGGCCAACGCCAGCGAGAACTGCGGCCTGAACGTCCAGGGAAGCCCCTCGGCCAGCTTCTCGCAGTTCAGCGTGACGCCGGTGCTGAACGCCGGTTGGGGCGCGAGCTCGGGGGTC
>JAJYLA010000132.1 GCA_021788115.1 Actinomycetes bacterium
GCCGGCGGGGCGGGGCGGGGGGGCGCGCCGGCGGGCCGGCGGGGGGGCGCGCGCCGGCGGGCCGGCGGGGCGGGGGTGAGGCGGGCGGCCGTGAGTGCGGGCGACGTGGTGGAGCACGACGGCACGCGGCCACCAAGGGGACGCGAATCGCGGCTCGTCGCGCTTTCGGACGCGATTCGTGTCCGAATGTGTACCCCTGGGGGTACACGGAAGAACACGAATCGTGGAGATCTGGAGGTATCGGCAGGATTCGTGTCCGTTCGTGCACCCGCGACCTCTGACGTCGGAGCTCCGCCGGCCCGGACCCACGACTACAAAAGCCGCAGCCTGACGGTCTCTTCCATCTCCCGGAGGCGGGCGATCATCTCCTCGGTGTAGTCACTGGCAATGTCGGTGATCACGTAACCGACGTCGCCACGCGTGCCGAGCGCTTGACCCTCGATGTTGACGCCATGCTCGGCGAAGATGCCGTCGATCGCGGCGAGCACGCCGGGGGTGTTGCGGTGGATGTGTACGAGCCCGTGGGCGCCGGCGCGCTGGGCCAGCTCGACACTGGGCAGGTTGACGGCCAGAGCGGTACTGCCCGACTGGACGTAGTCGACGAGCTTCGTGCTCACGAACCTCCCGATGTCCTCCTGGGCCTCCTCGGTGCTTCCCCCGACATGCGGGGTGAGGATGACGTTCGGGAGCCCCTGCAAGGGGGATAGGAAGGGCTCTTCCGGCCCGGATGGCTCGTCGACGAAAACGTCGACGGCGGCACCGGCGAGATCTCCCGACTCGATATGCGCCCGCAGCGCCTCGTGGTCGACGACGAAGCCGCGGCTGAGATTCAAGAACAGCCCCCCGGGGCGCATCGCCGCGAACTCGGCCTCGCCGAAGAGCCCCCTGTTGTCGGGACGCCCGTCAACGTGCAGGGTCACCACATCGGCCCAGCGCAGGAGCTCCTCGAGCGACGACAGCCTCTTGGCGTTGCCGAGCGCTAGCCGGTCGGCGGTGTCGTAGAAGGACACCGACATCCCGAGGTTCTCCGCCAGCACCGACAGCTGGGAGCCGATGTTCCCGTAGCCCACGATGCCGAGACGCCGGCCGCGCACCTCGTGGGCGCCCGCCGCGGACTTGCTCCAGATCCCGGCATGCATGTCCCGGTTCTTGTCGGTGAGCCGGCGGGTGAGGGCGACGATCTCGGCGATGACCAACTCCACAACGCTACGGGTGTTGGAGAAGGGGGCATTGAAGACGGCCACGCCCCGCCGGCTGGCGGCCTTCAGGTCGATCTGGTTCGTGCCGATGCAGAACGCCCCTACTGCCAGCAGCCTCGCCGACTTGTCCAGCACCGCCTCGGTGACGTGGGTCCGCGATCGGATCCCGAGCAGGTCCACGTCCAAGAGCCGCTCTACCAGCTCGGCCTCGCCGAAAGCCTTGCGGGCGGTTTCCACTGCGAACCCGGCGTCGCGCAAGCGCTCGGCGGCGATGGGGTGGATGCCTTCGAGGAGTAGGGCGCGGCGGCGGGGTGTTCGCTCGTCGTACATGGTCCCTGGATCCTACTGCCGGGGGACGAGGTGCCCCCCTGGGTTCGTTCCCCGCCAGCACGCCCCGACCCGGGCGCGCTCCCCAGCACGGGTGACCGCGGGATTACGCGCCGGCGCTCGCGCCGGCGCCGGCGCCGACCTGCGGCGGGGACAGGTCGAGGGTTCCCTTCTCGCACACCGGCACGCCCGGACCCGGCACCACCAGCTGCTGGGTGTCGTCGGGCGGGGTAACCTCGGTACGGACGGCCACCGGCTGGCACGGTCCCGTGGACGAATCGCCGGGGCCCGCGATGTCCGGGCTGAAGCGCCCGGCAGCGGGCGTCGAGGCACCCGGCGCGAGGAGGACGGTTTCCTCGGCGCCCGGCTCCCGGACGACGTTCGTCGGCAAGGAACGGCCTGCCGCGTCGAGCAGGCGCATGCCGGCGTAACCGTAGGTGCGGCAGGGGGAGGCCGACGCGTTCGTGAGCACCAGGCGGGCCTCGACGTGACCGGCGCTGGCGCTGGCGGGGATCTCCCGGAAGCTGCCGCGCAGTTCCGAGGCGACGCACATCGTCGACTCCGCCGCGGCCGTGGTGGGCGCGGCCGTGGTGGGCGCGGCCGTGGTGGGCGCGGCCGTGGTGGCCGGGGCGGCGCTCGACGGGATCGCGGTCCTCGAGGGCAGCGCGGTCGTCGCCGGGACCGCCGGCGCCGCCCCGGTGTTCCTCATGGTCGCGGGGGAGGTCGCCGCAGGCGGCCTGCGAACCGCTGTCGCCGCGCGGCTCTCACGCTCCCGGCGCCGCCCTACCGGAGCCGACCGGTCTGCGGTCCGCCGGAGGAACCGCGCTAGCACCACCGCGCGCCCTGGCCGCGGCCAGCTCCCAGCGCTCCTCCACGCGGCCCCAGCGCCACACGGCCAGGGCGACGCCCCACACCACGACGAAGCCGATGGCGATGACGATGCCGGCGGTGTTGAGCCTGAAGTTGACAGCCCAGTTCCAGGGTGCCCCGCGCAGGTGCGTCTCGCTGGCGATCAGGCCGACTATCTCCACACCGCCGATGAACAGCGCCACGAACACCGACAACGCCGTGACGATCATGTTGTAGTACACCTTGCGGACCGGGCGGGAAAAGGCCCAGCCGTAGGCGAAGTTCATGAACGTTCCGTCGATGGTGTCGAACAGGGTCATGCCGGCGGTGAAAAGGATGGGCAGGCACACCACGGCGTACCACGGCAGGCGCGCCGTGGCGGCGCCGGCGGTGAAGCCGAGCAGTGCGATCTCGCTGGCCGTGTCGAAGCCGAGGCCGAAGAGGATGCCCACCGGGTACATCTGCCAGGGAGAGCGGATAGCCCGCATGAGCCTCCCGAACAAGCGCGCCATCATGCCCCGGGCGTCGAGCTGGCTCTCGAGCTCGCTCTCGTCGAAGCGGCCCCGGCGCATCTCGACGAACACCCGGACGATCCCCACGAGCAGCACGGCGTTCATGGCGGCGATGAGCAGGAGGAATGTCCCCGACAGGCTCGTGCCGAACACGCCGCCGAACTGCTGTATCCCCGAGTGGGGGGAGCGGACGGCGCCGAAGACGGCCCGCGCCGCGAACGTGATGGCGACGCCGAGGGCCACCACCACGCTGGAGTGGCCCAGCGAGAAGAAGAAACCGACCGACAGGGGGCGCCGCCCCTGCCCCATGAACTTGCGGGTGGTGTTGTCGATGGCCGCGATGTGGTCGGCGTCGAAAGCGTGGCGCAACCCCAGCGTGTAAGCGGTGACCGCGATGCCGATACCGAGCGCCTGGTAGTGCTCGGGCAGGATCGCGAAGACGAACACCCCCCATCCCACGGCGTGAAGCGCGACGATGGCGGCTGCCATGGCGGCAACGCGGCGCCGCTCCCCCGGGGAGAGCCTCTGGTGCAGCGCCCTCAGGCGCGAGAAGGGCACGAACGGCGATCCTAGGGGGCTACGTCGTGTATTCGGCGTTGATTCTCACGTACCCGGCGGACAGGTCGCAGCCGTAGACGGTGGACTCGGCGGCGCCGGCGCCGAGGTCGACCTCGATATCGACGTGGCTCTCGGACATGATCTGGGCGAGGCGGGCGAGGCCCTTGTCGTCGGGGCGGTTCGGGTAGGCCTCCATGTCGCCGAAGCGGATGACCACCGCGTCGGGGTCGATGTCGCGGTCATCCCGGCACTTGCCGACCGCCATCGCCACCCTCCCCCAGTTCGGGTCGGCCCCGTGGACGGCGGCCTTCACAAGCGGTGAGTTGACGATGGCCTTGGCGACCCGCTTCGCCTGCGGCCTGTCGCGGGCGCCGCGCACGGTCACGGTGAGGAGCTTGGTGGCCCCCTCCCCGTCGCGCGCGAGCTGAAGTGTGAGATCCAGGCACACCTCGCGCAGCGCCACGCTGAGCGCCGGCTCCGGCACCGGGCCTGCGGCCCCGCTGGCGAGCACCACCGCGGTGTCGGAGGTCGAGGTGTCGGTGTCCACGCTCAGGCAGTTGAAGGTGTCGTCCACGGCCCGCCGCCACAGCCGGTCGAGCGTGGCTGGCTCGACGGCGGCGTCGGTGAGCACGAAGGCGAGCAGCGTGGCCATGTCCGGCTCGATCATGCCGACGCCCTTGGCCATCCCCACCACCCGGGCGGCCCCGGCCGCCTGCACGGCGGTTTTGGGGACGGTGTCCGTGGTCATCATCGACGTGGCCACCGCCACGGCGTCAGCGTCGAAGGGGGCGTCTGGAAGCGCCGACAGGGTCGCCCGGAGCAACTCCATGGGGTAGGGGCGGCCGATCACGCCGGTGCTGGCGACCAGGACATCGTCGGGGGGGATGTCTAGGCCGCTGGCAACGAGGGCGGTGATTTCCTCGGCGTCGCGGGCTCCCTGCGGCCCGGTCGCGACGTTGGCGTTCTTGGCCACCACCACGATGGCCCGCGCGTACCCGCTGTCCAGCCGCTTGCGGCTCAGGGCCACGCTCGGGCCGGCGAACAGGCTCTGGGTGAACACGCCGGCCGCCGAGCACGGGCGTGCGGACACGATGACCGCTACGTCGTCGCCGTCGTCGCGCAGGCCGGCGTGAAGCGTCTGCGCCGAGAATCCGTCGGGGAGGCTCAAAGGCACCCGGTGATCATTTCAGGTTCGGGAGGCCGGGCGCCCGGGAGCCCGCACCCGGGCGCCCCGCACCCGGGCGCCGGCTCAGCCGACGGTGTTGCTGCTATCGAGCTGCTCCAGGCAGCGGCGGATCTCCGAGGCGCGGAACCGCCGGTGGCCGCCGAGGGTCCGGATGGCGCTGATCTTGCCGGCCCGCGCCCAGCGGGTCACCGTCTTGGGATTGACCCGGAAGAGCGCCGCGACCTCCGCCGGTGTCAGGAGTGAGTCGGGTTGGGTGTCTTCTGCCATGGCCTACCCTTCCTTCCAAGTGTGGCTTTTAGACCACAAGGTACGAGAAGAACCTCTCGGGGGACATGATGCATTCGGGCTATTCTCGTGGGCAGGCCAGACTAGTCACTACGAGGCGCTCATCGAGGCACGGCCCCGCCTGCCACCCGGGCGCCTCGAGAGGGGAAAGCCGTCTCCCCGGGCTGGCGGGACAGCTGGACCCGACCGCTGCCGCTGTCGAGACGCCCGACGATGCACGGCTCGTGACCGGCCTCGCCCAGCACACGCAGCGCGGTGGGGACCGATCCGGGCGGCATCGCCACGATCATGCCGAGCCCCAGGTTGAACACACGGGCCATCTCCTCGTCGCTGACACCGCCGGCGGCCTGCACCTCGGCGAAGATCCGCGGGACGCTCCAGCTCCCCATCTCGACGACGGCGTCGAGGTCGCCGGCGATGACGCGCGGCAGGTTCCCCGGGATGCCACCGCCGGTGACGTGGGCGACGGCATGGACCTCCGTCGCGGCGAGCAGCGCGAGCACGGAGGGGGCGTAGATGACCGAGGGCCTCAGCAGCTCGTCCGCGAGGGTCCAGGACCCGGCGCCCTCCCACGCGGGCCCGTCCAGGTCGCGCCCGGCGACGTCGAGGAGGGCCCGCCGGGCGAGGGAGTACCCGTTGGAGCGCAGGCCGGGCGACGGCAGCCCGACGAGGATGTCGCCCGGTCGGGTCATGGCTCGCCCGTCGATGATCGCGTCGCGCTCGACCACGCCGACGGCGAAGCCCGCCACGTCGAGCTCGCCGGGCCGCAGCAGCCCGGGGTGCTCGGCCAGCTCGCCGCCGACGATGGCGCAGCCGGCGGTTCGGCACCCCTCGGCGATGCCGTTCAGGACGGCCCGCACCTGGAGGGGGTCGATCCGGCCCAGGAGCTGGTAGTCGAGAAAGAACAGCGGCCGGGCCCCGCAGCACACCAGGTCGTCGACGCACATGGCGACCAGGTCGATGCCGACGGTGTCGAGGCGGCCGGTCGCGGCGGCCACAGCCATCTTGGTGCCCACGCCGTCGGTGCTCGAGACGAGCACCGGCCGGCGGTAGCCGGGCGGCAGTTCGATCAGGCCGGCGAACCCGCCGATCCCGCCGATCACCCCCGGGACGTCCGTGGTAGAGGACACGACGTCGCGAATGGCCTCGACAGCGGCGTCGGCGGCGGCGATGTCGACCCCTGAAGCGGCGTAGGTCAGGCCGCCGGCGGGGACCTTTTCTTCCGGGGAGGGAGAGTCAGCCAACGGACGCGGCCGCCTGGCGCCGCAGCACGACCGGCACCGCGGGGGCGGCGGCGGGGTAGTCGCCGGTGAGGCACGCGTCGCAGAAGCCGGCCGTCGGCACCCCGGTCGCCTTCTTGAGGGCCTCGAGCCCCAGGTAGGCGAGGCTGTCCGCGCCGAGGAAGTCCCGGATCTCCCCGACGTCGAGGGCGGCCGCGATCAGCTCGTCGCGGGTGCCCGTGTCGAGGCCGTAGTAGCAGGGCCACCGGTACGGAGGGGAGGAGATCCGCAGGTGGACTTCGGCGGCGCCGGCCTCGCGCAGCATGCGAACCATGGCCCGCGTGGTGGTGCCCCGCACGATCGAGTCGTCCACGACGACGAGGCGCCGGCCGGCGATCGCCTCGCGGAGGGGGTTGAGCTTGCGGCGCACCCCCTGTGCCCGGTGCGCCGGGTCCGGCTGGATGAACGTCCGGCCGATGTAGCGGTTCTTCACCAGGCCCTGCCCGTAGGGGATCCCGCTGCGCCGCGCGTAGCCCTCGGAGGCCGGCAACCCCGAGTCGGGCACGCCCATCACCATGTCCGCGTCGACGGGCGCCCGCTCGGCCAGCAGCTCACCCATGCGGATACGGGCGCTGTGGACCTCCTGGCCGTAGAGGCGGCTGTCGGGGCGGGCCAGGTACACGAACTCGAAGATGCAGAGCTTGGGATCGATCCGCTCCTCGGGCCATGGCCGCTCCGAGCGGGCGCCGCCACCGTCGATGACGACCAGCTCGCCGGGATCCAGTTCGCGTACGAACCGGGCTCCGGTCACGTCGAGCGCCGGCGACTCGGACGCCAGCACGAGCCCCTCGTCGAGGGCCCCGAGGCACAGGGGGCGGAACCCGTGGGGGTCGCGGACGCCCATCAGGTGGTGGTTGTCGAGCAGCACGAGGGAAAAAGCGCCCTCCAGGGACGGCAGCACGGCGAGAAGGGAGGCCTCGAGGTCGTCAACGGGATGGACGAGCAGGTGCCGGACGAGAAGCTCGGCGATGACGTCGCTGTCGCTCGTGACCAGCCCCGGGAGCATCCCGGCCTCGGCGGCAAGGACCTCGGTGTTGGTGAGGTTGCCGTTGTGGCCGAGGGCGAAGATCACCGGTTCGGGCCGCCCGGCGTCGGGCGCCGCGGGCGCGGTGCGGTAGACGGGCTGCGCGTTGTGCCACGTCGACGCCCCCGTCGTGGAGTAGCGCGTGTGGCCGATGGCCAGATGACCCTGGAGGCCGGCGAGCTTGTACTCGTTGAAGACGTTGGTGACGAGGCCCATGTCCTTGACGACCATGACCTCGTCCCCGTCGCTCACGGCCATCCCCGCCGACTCCTGGCCGCGGTGCTGGAGGGCGTACAACCCGTCGAAGGTGAGGTGCGACACGTTCGCGCCCGGGGCGAACACGCCGAAGACGCCGCAGGCCTCCTTGGGCGTGTCGTGCTCGACAGCATGCTCTGCCGGCACCTCGTGAGGGAGGTCGACCGGGGGGGTGTCGGCGCTCACGGCCCCCATTGTCTCATGTCGAGGGCGCGTCCCGGCTGGTACCCGGGGCGAGGGCCGCGGGCAGGGCGCCCTTCCACGCCGCGGTGGCATCGGCGAGGGCGACATCGAGGAGGCCGCCGACCACGAGCCGGTCGCCGCCGGCGGTGCCCAGCACCTGGGCGGCTATCCCCGCGTCGGCGGCGCTCCGCAGCACACCACCCAGGGCGCCGGCGGGGACGCTGACCAGCACGCGCGAAGGGCCCTCCCCGAAGAGGGCGCCGTGGTCGGAGACGCCGGTCACGACGAAGCCGACCCCGCTGCCGCAGGCCATCTCCGCCAGGGCGACGCCGAGACCACCATCGGAAACGTCGTGGACACCGTCGACGGTGCCCGACCCCACCAGAGCAGCGACCAGGCCGAGCAGGCGGGCGTGTGCGGCCAGGTCGAGGGCGGGCAGCACGCCGCCCCGGTGGCCCCGCCGCTCGGCCGCCCAGCGGGAGCCGGCCAGCGAGACACCGGCGGGCGGGGCGCCGGCGGCGGGGGCGGCGGCGGGGGCGGCGGCGGCG
>JAJYLA010000133.1 GCA_021788115.1 Actinomycetes bacterium
GAACCGGCGGCACCCCGGCGCAGAACACCGGCGGCACCCCGGAGCTGAAGCTCGGCTCGCTGGCGTCGCTGGGTACGCTCCAGCCCCCGGGATCGCCCGGTCCGGCCGGCCCCGAGGGCGTCCCCATCCCCGCCGCGCCGGCCCTCGCGACCACGACGAGTGAGGCCACCGGCCAGGGCGTCGATGGCATCTCCTGCGACACCAGCGAGCAGACCCTGTTCCACATCCACGCCCACCTGACGATCTTCGTCGACGGCGCCGCCCGCCAGCTTCCTGCGGGCATCGGGATCCCCGGAGCCCAGGCCCAGGCCACCCCCGAGGGCCCCTTCGTCTCCTCGGGGACGTGCTTCTACTGGCTCCACACCCACTCGGCGGACGGCATCATCCACATCGAATCGCCGGTCCAGCGCACCTACACCCTCGGCGACTTCTTCGACGAATGGGGCCAGCCGCTCGGCCCGAGCCAGGTCGGCCCCAACACGGGCAAGGTCACCGCCTTCTACGACGGCAAGCCCTACGAGGGCAACCCACGGGACATCCCACTGCACGCGCACGCCCAGATCCAGCTCGACGTCGGCACCCCGCTCGTCGCCCCCGAGCACATCACCTTTGCCGACGGCCTGTAGGTCCTCGAACAGCCAGCGTCCCGGCCTCAGCTCAATGGGCGGCCCCGACGCGTCCGGCGCAGCCGGTTGGCGTTGGTGACGACCGAAAGGGAGGAGAGCGCCATGGCGGCCGCCGCGACCATGGGGGAGAGCGCGATCCCGAAGAACGGGTAGAGGAGCCCGGCGGCGATGGGGATGCCCGAGCTGTTGTAGCCGAAGGCGAGCGCGAGGTTCTGACGGATGTTGCGCATCGTCGCCCGGGAGATGCCGATGGCTGTCGCCACCCCGGCGAGCGAGCCGGACATGAGGGTGACGTCGGCCGCCTCGATGGCGACGTCGGTGCCCGTCCCGATGGCGAGGCCGACGTCGGCCTGGGCGAGGGCGGGGGCGTCGTTGATCCCGTCGCCCACCATCCCGACCCGGCGCCCCTCGGCTTGCAGGCGGGCGACCTCGGCCGCCTTGCCCTCGGGGCGCACCTCGGCGAGCACCCGTTCGATGCCGACCTGGCGGGCCACGGCTTCGGCCGTGCGGCGGGCGTCGCCGGTGATCATCACCACCTCGAGCCCGAGGCGCCGCAGAGCCTGCACCGCTTCGGCCGAGTCGTCCTTGATCGGATCGGCGACCGCAACGACCCCTGCCGGACGGCCATCCACCGCTACCAGCACGGCCGTCCTCCCCACGGCCGAGAGCGCCGCTGCTCGCTCGGCAAGGCTTGCGGTCTCGACGCCGGCGCTCTCGAGGAGCCGGAGGTTGCCGACGAGCACCTCGCGCCCAGCCACCCTGGCACGGACGCCCTGGCCGGTGACGGACCCGAAGCTCTGTGCCCGGGACACGGCGATGCCCCGAGCGGCAGCGCCGGCCACGATGGCCTGGGCCAGGGGGTGCTCCGAATCGGCCTCGGCGCCCGCCACGAGCCTCAGGAGCACCTCCTCGCTGAAGCCCTCCTCGGAGACAAGGTCGGTGAGGGCGGGATGGCCAGCGGTGATGGTGCCGGTCTTGTCCAGCACGACGGTGTCAATGCCCCGGGAGGTCTCGATCGCCTCGGCGTTTCGGAACAGGATCCCATGCTGCGCTCCCCGGCCGGTCCCGACCATCACCGCCAGCGGGGTGGCGAGGCCGAGCGCGCAGGGGCAGGCAATGATGAGGACGGTCACCGCCGCGATCAGCGCGTAGGTGAGCGCCGGGGACGGTCCCGCCACGTACCAGACGGCGAAGGCACCGAGCGCGACAAACACGACGATGGGGACGAAGACCGAGGACACTTCGTCCACGAGGTGCTGGATCGGCGCTCTCGAGGCCTGGGCGCGGCGCACCATTTCCACGATCTGGGCGAGCACGCTGGCGGCTCCCACCTTGGTCGCCCGGATGCGCAGCGACCCAGTGCCGTTCACCGTCGCGCCCACCACCTCGTCGCCGGGGCGCTTCTCCACCGGGAGGGGCTCGCCGGTGATCATCGACTCGTCGACCGCCGAGCGGCCCTCGACCACCTCGCCGTCGACCGGCACCTTCTCGCCAGGGCGCACCAGAACGACGTCTCCGGCGACGAGGTCCTCGATCGGAAGGTCCTGCTCCACGCCGCCGCGAACCACCCGGGCGGTCTTGGCCCGCAGCCCGAGCAGGGCCCGAATCGCCTCGCCGGTACCCGCCTTGGCCCGCACCTCGATCAGCCGGCCGAGCAGGATCAGGGTCAGGATGAAGCCGATCTCCTCGTAGTACACGCCGCGTACCTTGGCCGGGGCGGCGCCAGGCACGAGGGTGACCGCGAGGCTGTAGAGGAAGGCGGCGAACGTGCCGAGCGTGATGAGCGAGTTCATGTCCGCGCTTCGGTGACTCAGGCCGAGCCAGCCGCTCTTGTGGATCGGCCAGCCCGTGTAGAGCATCACCGGGGTGATGAGGGCGAGGTCGAACCAGGCCGGCGGCTCGTTGCGCAGCAGGTGGGGCAGCCAAGCGGGATGGAAGAAATCCCAGGAGAGCCCGCCGAAGAGCACCGGGGCGGTGAGCAGGGCACCCACGATCACCCGCCGGGCCAGGTCGTTGATCTCAGCCCGACGCTCGGCCGCCTCGGCGTCCTCGTTCGACGCGGGCCTGGGTGCCGCGCAGCAGTCGTCGACGATCGGCGGCACCACGACCGGGGAGAGCGCCTTCGGCATCGGTCGACCGAGCGGCCCGGCGGGCCGAGGGGCCGCTGCCGACAGGGTCATGGCCGGCCCCGGCTGCTCGACGACTTCGAGGACGCCGTGGATCATGCTCATCCCGCAGGCGAAGCCGTACTCGCCGGCTGCCGCCGGAGTGAACTCGACGCTCGCCTGGCCGAAGGCCGGCAGGTCGGCGGTGGCGCCGAAGTCGGGGAAGACCACCTTGGCGGTGCAGTCGCCCGTCTCCTGGCGGTCGAAGACGATGCGCAACGGGACACCTGCCCTTGCCCGGATGCGGTTGGGCGAGTACCCGCCGCGCACCGTCACCCGGGCCTCCTGGACGCCGGCGGAGAGGGCGGCCTCGGCGGCCTTCTTCGGTCCGAAGAACCACCAGCAAAGGGCGCCCGCCACGGCCACGTCGGCGACGAGTACCCCTACGTCAACTGGGTTCATCGCTCTCGCACCTCGTCACTTCGTCGCTGTCGTCTCGTCGCCGCTGTGCCCGCGGGCCTGGACCGACGTGGCACCGCGGTTGGGCCAAGCGTTGGGGGTGATGCTCAGCCGTGCGGGCCCCGATGACCGCCGTGGTCCATACCGCGCATCATGAGCGCCATCATCGCCGTGCACCCGAGGGCGACGAGGAGGAAGCCGGCGCTCACCACGCCGGCTGCCACCAGGCCGATCGCCACGGCGAGCATCGGGATGCAGCAGACGACCATCATCCAGCCATGCCTACCGTGCCCACCGTGCCTGGCGTGCTCGTGGGGACGGCGCGAAGCGCCGGAGCCGTGACCTGCCGGCGCCTCGCTCCCGGGCCGAAGGAGCCGCCTGCTCATGGCTGGCTCCTCGGGGGAACATACGGCCGCCCCAGCCTCGCATAGAGCGGGCAGGCGCCCGTCGCCCCGGTCACGACCAAGTCGATGCCGGCCGCGACGAGGAGCGCCTCGAGCGCGAGGGCGAGCACGGCGCTCGCCCCGGCCAGCAAGAAGGCGCCCGCGGCCATCGCGGCGAGCCCGACGGCGATGCGCCCGACGCGCTCGGCGGGCGTGACGTTGACCGCAAGCCGGCGCTCTCGTCCAAGCGGGCGACGTGCGAGGTACGGTCGGGACACGTGCTGCACGGGCGCGCTCACAGCCGCACCACCTGGCGGATCGTGGCGGCCACCTCGTCGAGGCGGACCTCCGCCTCGCCATCGATCCCGGCACTGCCGGCGGCCCCTATGACGCAGTGGCGCAGGTGGTCATTGAGCAGGCCGACCGCCACCTCCTGGAGGGCCCGGGTCGCAGAGGCCACCTGGGTCACCACGTCGGGGCACCAGCGGTCGTCCTCGATCATCTTCTGCAGCCCGCGCACCTGGCCGTCAATCCTGCGCAAGCGGGTGAGGTAGTCGCCCTTGCCCGAGGCGTAGCCCCGCACCGGGCGGGTCGGTCGTGGAGCGGACGACGGTGGGCTGCACTCGTGGGCGGCCCCGGGGTCGACCGCGGCGGTCACCGCCGGTCCCCCGTCGCCGTGGGCTCCCTGCGACCGGCCGGCGTGGTGTCGCCTCCTCGCAGGACGTCACGCAGGTGCCGGTACTCCTCGGCGTCGATCTCGCCGCGCGCCAGGCGCTCGTCCAGGATCCGCTGCGGGTCGCTGCCACTCGGTGGCCGGTCCTCGGGCCGGCGGGTGACGGCCGTCACGAAGTACCAGATCGCCCAGATCACCAGGCCCCAGAAGGCGACCATGCCGATCGTGCCGAGCAGCCACCCCCACCAGTGGACCCCGCCGCCCCAGTACCACATCATCGCGACCACCTCCTTGGCCCGGGGTCCTCCCGGGCTCTACTCCCACTGTGGGCGCTGATACCCCTGCGGGGTAGGGCCATTCGTCACTGCCTGGATCGGGACGAATGGCACTACCCCCCACCCCTATCGCAGCGCAGGGTGGAGACGTGAGGACGAGCCTCGGCACCGCGAAGGGAGGGGGGCCATGACCGACCCCGCACCCGCCGCCAGCACCCGTTGTGCCCCCTGGCCGAAGGACGCCCTCCGGGTCGCCTTCGGGGTGATCTGGGCGGTCGACGCCACCCTCAAGTGGCTGCCGGGCTTCAAGGACCGCTACATGGCGACGATCATGGGCATCGCCAAGGGCCAGCCCGCCTGGCTGCGGCCCTGGTTCGACTTCTGGATCCGCCTGCAGCACCCCGCGGCCACGTTCTTCTGGGCTCTCGTCGCCGCTGCCGAGTCCCTCATCGCGCTGGCGCTCATTCTCGGCGTCGCCCGCAAGCTCACCTATCTCTCGGCGATCGTCTTCAGCCTGCTCATCTGGGCGACGGCCGAGGGCTTCGGCGGGCCGTACACCGCGGGGTCCTCCGACATCGGCACCGCCGTCATCTACGCCGTCGTCTTCGCCGGCCTCCTTGCCCTCAGCTACTACGCCGGCCCCGCCCGCTACAGCCTCGACTACTACCTCGAGCGGCGCATCTCGTGGTGGTGGCGCCTCGCCGAGCTGCGTCGCCCTGCCCCCGCGGGGGCGCCCGCCCCGGCTGGCCGCTCGTCCCTCGGCCGCCGAAGCGCCTGAGGAGGTCTCTGCCATGACCGTCGCCACAACGCCTCTCTCGGCGAGCCCGCCCCCACCCGCTCGACGGCGGCGCCGCGCCGGCGCCCTCGTGGCGGCAGCGGTGCTCGCTGCCGGCGGCCTCGGCGCCGGCCTCGCCCTCTCCCTTGGCGGCTCGCCGTCGAGCGCCGGCTCGTCCTACGACTACTACCGCTCGGTCATGGACAGCTATGGCGCAGGGTCGATGATGGCTGGCCCGTCCCGGCCCACGACGGGCCGCTTCGGCTACGGCTGGATGATGGGCGGCGCCGGGGCGCCGGGTTGGATGCGGGGTCAGTCCCTGCCCGGGTTCATGATGGGCGGGAGCACCGACCCTGGCAAGGTGATGGGGCGGCTGTTCGCCGACGCCCCCGGGCCCCGCATCAGCCCGGCGGAGGCGGCCAGGCTCGGGAACGCCATGCCGGCCGGCGCGAGCCGTGACCGGGCCGCCAACCGGCTCACCTTCACCACGACGAGCGTGCGGCTCGTCGTGCTCGCCAGCCCGTCGATGCCCGCCGAGCGCTTCCGGATCGCCGGCATGGTGGACCCGACCGTCGTCGTCCCCGCCGGGGCGCAGGTGCAGGTCGAGCTCGTCAACGCGGATGAGGACATGGCCCACGGGCTCGTCGTCACGACCTCGGGGGCGGCGTCCTCGTGGATGCCGATGATGACGGCCGCCCCCGCCTTCTCCGGCGCGGCACTGTGGTTCCTCGGCGAGGAGACATCGGCCGGCATGCACACCGGCACGCTCTCGTTCAGCGCCACGGCGCCCGGCACCTACCAGTACCTCTGCCCGGTCCCCGGCCACGCCCAAGAGGGGATGGCCGGCGCCTTCGCCGTGAGGGCGAACGGCTGATCCGGCGCTGGCACCTGTAACGGCTCACGCGAGGGCTTGCCCTCATGGCACAGGTGGAGCGGGTCCGAATGGGGGCGGTGCCTGAGGTGTGCCTGAGGTGCTCTCGAACCTGCACCAGCCCAAGGTGATGATCTGGTTGGAGGTAGCCCGTCGGATCATTGCGCGATGGCCGAGGAGACCGGTCGCCCGGGGCTCCACGCGCCAGCAACCTCGCCGAAAGTGCAGCCGACCCCACATTCGGTACCAGTGGACCGCTATCGGTCCGCCGTCGAGGGCCGAGAGCAGAGCGACTGGGAAGCTGACCTTCATGATCGAGGCAGAACAACCGCCGTCGGGCCGGGTGCTCACGCCGCGCAGCACGAGAGCTTGGCGACGTCGGTGGTGAAGGTCTGGGCGGCGAGCTTCACCGACTCGGCCATGGTCAGGTACGGCGCCCAGGTGTCGGCCAGGTCGGCTACGCTGAGGCCGAACTTGACGGCGTAGACCCCGGCGAGGATGGCGTCTCCGGCGCCGTCGGCGACCGCGGAGATCCCGAGGACCCGGCCCGATCCTCGCTCGGCGACCACCTTGACGCCGCCTCGGGTGTCGCGGTTCACCCGGGCTCTCGGCACGTGGACGAGGTCGAGGACCCGGCACTCGCAGTCGTAGCGAGCGGCCCGGGCCGCCTCCTCGGTCAGGCCGACCGCGGCGATGGTGGGGGTGGTGAAGATGACCCGAGGCAGGACGGTGTAGTCCATCTCCCGGGCCGCGTCGCCCACGGCGTTGTCGGCGGCAAGGGTCCCCTGGGCGGCGGCCACGTAGACGAACTGGGGGCCACCGGTCACGTCCCCTGCCGCCCAGATCGCCGGGTTGGTGGTGCGCAGCTGGCCGTCGAGCACGAGACGGCCCCGCCTGTCGAGAGCGACACCGGCAGCGTCCAGGCCGAGGCCGTCGAGCACGGGGCGCCGCCCGGTGGCGACGAGGATCTCGGTCGTGTGCAGCGCTCGCGGGGCACCGCCGACCTCGACCTGTACGGTCTTCGGGCTTCCGGGCTCTACGCCGACCACGCTTGCCGCGGTGAGCACCTCGACGCCCCGGTCGGCGAGGGCGCCGGAGATCCAGGCGGAGACCTCGGGCTCTTCCCCGGGGGCGAGGCGACCCTGGGCTTCGACGATCGTGACCTCGACGCCGAGGTCTGCGAAGAGCTGGCCCATCTCCAAGCCGATGTAGTTGCCGCCGACCACGACCAGCGAGCCCGGCAGCCGGTCGAGGGCCATGGCCGTGGTGGAGGTGAGGTACCCGGCATCTTCCAGCCCCGGGATGGCCGGCACGAACGGCGCCGAGCTGGTGGCGAGCAGGAAGTTCTCTGCTTCGAGCATCCTTCCCTCGACGGCCAGGCGGTCGGGACCGGTGAACGTGGCGTGGCCCGAGACGATATCGAAGCCGTAACGCTCGGCCAGTTCGGCGTACTTCCCACTTCGTAGGTCGCTGACGATCCCGTCCTTGCCCGCCACGAGGGCAGCCAGGTCCACGCCGACCTCGGCGGTGGCAACGCCGGCGAAGGGATGGTGCCCGGCCCGGTGGTAGGTCTCCGCCGCCGCGAGGAGGGCCTTGGAGGGGATGCAGCCGACGTTCACGCAGGTGCCGCCGAGCGTGGCGGCCTCGACCATCGCCACCTTGGCCCCGAGATTGGACGCCCGGATCGCGGCCGCGAGCGCGGCGCTGCCCGACCCGACGGTGACGAAGTCGAAGTCTCTCCGGCGCCCACCGGAGCCGGGGCCGT
>JAJYLA010000134.1 GCA_021788115.1 Actinomycetes bacterium
GCATCGGCCCCGACGAGTGCGGGAAGCTGTACGCCCGATCGTACGAAGCGGCGGTCCGCAGACGGGAACGAACGGCAGCACGAAGAGCCATCGCATCTGGAGTGACCAACGGTCACCCCGACCCGACGCTGGCGGCCGGCCGCCCGCAGGGCGGTGAGGCCGCCCCGATCAGCTAGTCGAGGACCTGGGCGGCCCTGCGGATCACCCCGGTATCAAGAGGATCTATGTAGCTGCGCATGGTCGTGGCCGGGTTGGCGTGACCGAGCACCTTCTGGATGTCGAGCAGGTCGAAGTAGTGCGCTCCGTCCTCGGAGACAGCCCGGTGCAGGATTCCGGCCGCCGTCCGGCGCAGATCGTGGGGGCTCATGTGACCGAGCCCCGCATCGTTCGCCCGGAACTGGACCAGCTTGGCGATGCTCGCCGGGGTCTTGAACGGCCGACCCCACGAGATCAGCCCGACTCCCCCGCCCGTCTTCTGGCGACACACCACCGGATCGGAATGCTCCAGCGGCCGACCAAGACCGTTCGAGTAGCGGCTCATGTAGTCGTCTACGAGCTCCAACAGGGCGGGGCCGATCGCCACCTTGCGCGGCTGGTTCCTCTTGCCGATCCACTCGATCGTCGGCTCCGGCCCGAGGTGCAGGTCGCCGATGGTCAGGCGGATGATCTCCGCCACCCGCATGCCGGCCAGCCCGAGGCGCAGTACCACCTCATCCCGCCGGCCGACGTCGGAATGGCCGCACGTTCCGAGGAGAGCGCGGTACGCCTCGTCGTGGGTCAGCCATCTGGCCGGGTAGAGGCCCTGGAGTTTCCCGTACAACGGCGGCGTGGATCGCAGCGGGTTCTCCCGACTGGTCAGCTCCTCCACGAGCGCCGAATCGCACTCACCTTGGCGCACGCACCAACGCAGGAACGTGCACACCCGGGCCAGCCGGTTCCGCCTCGTGTTGTTGGCCCTGGACTTGGCCACCCAGTGGTTGACCATCGAGTCGGTCAGGGCCCGCGAATGCGACACCGCACAAGAGGCGAAGAGAGCGGTCAACTCGGCCCGGTACTGGCGGGCCGAGTCGGGGTTCGTGTAACGGGAACAGAAGCGCTCGACCAGCCACGGGGCGCGGTCAGGAAACGCTAGAAGCGTTAATTCTGCTGTATCTTGATCCCTGATCCCTGCAAGGGATCTACTGCAGTAGTTGCACGAACCTCATCCTGCGGGCGGCTGGATTTGGTCATTCGATGTCCCTCCTCGGTCTCATGCGACGTCCAGGAAGCGCTTCAACGCCTGGCGGATGATGTCACTAGCAGTTGTGTGATCCGCCTCCGCTCTGGCCTCAACCGCTTGGCGAAGAGCCGGGTCCAACCGGACGGGAACAACCTCAGAAGGAGCGTCACCGATCATCGGACGACCTCGCGATCGACGCCTCGACATGAGAACCTCGACGTCGTAGTCGCCTTGTTCGACCTCATCGGCTATTGCCTCGATGTCGGCATCGGTCAGCACCTTGCCGGTCCGGGTCGTGTACGTCTTCTTCTCAGTCATCCTGTGTCCCCTCAAGCAATCGGTAGAACTTGTTCCTAAGAGTCATCGCATGAACGGCAAGGCGCCGGTCGTCGTTGAACAGGAGGATGATCACCTCGAGCAGGTTCCCCGCCCGGTCCGGTCCGATGACCAATACCTTCGGTGGGTTGGAGTCGGGATCGAAGTCGACCACGACGACCGGATGCTCGACTGCGTGCAGAACGTCCTCGTCGGTGAATCCGTGTCGATGCGCCGACCTGTGAATCTCCACACGGGATTAGTGTAATACACTTTCCTCGCCGGCACTCGGCTCGAGCCCTTCCGGACTGTTCTTCTGATCCCTGCAGCCATGAGGCCGTTCAAACCTGTATCGAGCCAAGCGGCCGCCTCTCCAGGCGGCCGTGCGGAGCGACGCCGAAGGCGGCGGGATCATCGGGTCGCTGCCGCAGAGGGAAAACTTTGTCTCAACATTTCTCGGTACCGAGCCTGGGCACCGACCCTGCGTGCCTGGTCACGGTGGGGAGCGCTGTCGTTCCACCTGGCAGGATGTATCCCCGTGCTCAGGAACTCGGGGGTGGAATTTGGCTGCCAGTACTGCCGGAACGACTTCAACCGATTCTTCGGCCACCTCCACCAGATCGGGAGCAACGATGTTCGGCGGATGATCCTGCTGCGGTGCCCCAGATGTGGTGCACTGTACGAGAACACCCCAGCCGGCGAGGACGAGACCCGACGGCGGACCGAGGACGAGGCACGGTCGCTGTACCCGGAATCATTCTGACCCCTAGTCCGGCGCCGGAGCGCCGATTCGAGTGTCTATCGACCAAGACTCTTGTCGGCGGTCCCGAACGGAGGATGGGATAATCGGCGCATGCCACATGAGCCGGTCCTCAACGAGTGCCTCTGGTCCACCAGAGCATCGGAGAGTTCGCGGTCCATGTCGATGACGGCTGAAAACTGAGCATCCCTGCTGACGAACTACTGCTCATACGCGACTCGTTACGTACGGCACTTCCGGTCATTCTATGAGCGACCGAAGTGGCGGTGGATGCACCCGACAACCGAGAGACACGACCAGATCGGTCTGCGCGTTGCTTCTGGACTCGGCCCTGCGACGGGGTTCTTCATAGTGGTCGTCGAGATCGCCGCGCTGGTCTTGGGGCGCGTCACCTGAAGGTCGACCGGCGATTTCTGTCAGTCGGCATGTCCGACCAGCGAAAGCCTCGGAAGGTTTTCGTGTTATGGAGCGCAACCGAGAAACCTGCCGACCGGAGCGCGTCTGCGAGTGATCTTCGTCCCGGCAACCACGTCGAAGCCACGAGAACGCCGGTCTTACCTCGGACTGGCACCGTGACGTTGAACCATGGGGGAAGCAGCCAGGCGGTGTAGAGGTCCACCGAAGTGCCGTCATGCTCGACCGTGATGTCGTGTCCAAACGGTCGGTGCTGGACACACACCAGGCGCTGGGGAGCGATCGTCAGCACACCTCCGCTCCGCAAGAGATCCGGCCCTGTAACCCCGACCGTCCTGAGGATGGGCCAGGACCTGAAGGTCGGCGGGTGGCGGATCCCGCCCTCGTCGCAGGTCGACATACGCGTCATAGTGCCTGATCCGCTCGCCCGGCCGGGATGACACAATCCCCGAGGCGGAGGCGAACGAGGGATCCCGGGCGGTCACCGCTGAGGCAGGGACCCGGACGCATTTTGCGGTGAGACCGTCACATCCATCTTGCACAACACGGGCAATGCCGCAGTCACGATCCGAGTCGCCGAGGGCTGGTCATGGCCGTGAGCGCTTCTTCGTCGAGGTCGCTCCCGGGTATGTGAGGCTGCGCCATCAAAGCTCGGGCTGCGAACCAAATTCGGCCGGGGCCGGCTGGGCCCACTGCTGGATCAGGTCGTCCGCCAACTCGAGGATCTCGAGGAGGCAGGCGACTCGATCGAGTTCAACCGGCTCGACCCAGACGAGGAAGCGGAAATCCACGCCGCAGAGGAGTCGGAGCTCCGGGAGAACGAAGAGCTATTCCTCGACGCGCTCGACCCCGACGAGGTGGCGGATTACTTCGAGTCCAAGGAGCTCGAAGCAGCCAGGGAGGCCGCCCGGGAACGACTCGGCCGTGGGGCCAAGGGGATGTCGGAGCGCAGCCGGCGGGAGATGTGGCGCTGGGTGCTGTCCCTTCCGTTCGAGATGCTCGGGGATCGGCCGCTGTGGATCACCCTCACATATCCGGGTGACTGGCGGAAATGGGTGCCCGACGGACCAACGCTGGAGCGCCACCGCCGGGCGTTCGGCGAGGCCTGGTACCGCGCCTTCGGCGAGCGGCCGATCGGGTTCTGGTCGAAGGAATTCCAGCTCGCCGAGGGTCGCCCTCACATGCACCTGCTCATGAAGGGCCCCGACCGGATGCCTGACCTGGACTACCGGACGTTCCAGATCTTGACCCGCCTGGGGAACGAGAACGTCCGCAAGCACGGCAAGCGCCAGGGTCGCTGGTGGACACCGCCGATCGGCGGCGGCTATGGCGGTCAGACCGCCACCGAACTCCTGCGGATGTGGTCGAACATCACCACCGACGCCACCATGGCCAACCACGCCCGGCGAGGCGTCAACGTCCGCACCGTCTTCTACGCCGACAACGACGAGGTGGCCCAGCGGATGCGCCGGTCTGCCATCGCCGCCTACATGGCCGGCGAAGCAGCGAAGACCGGCCAGAAGGTCCCGCCCGACGGCTTCGGCACCGTTGGGCGCTACTTCGGGACCTTCGGCTACCGGGCCGGGTTCAAGCCCACCGTCGACCTGCTCGAGGTGGAGGCAGACGTATGGGTGCAGATGAACCGGCGCATGACCCGCCTCGACGCCATGCGCAAGGTCGCCAGACGGAGGCAGTTGAGCGAGGACGCCAAAAGGCGCAAGCACTGGCAGGGGCTCACCGTCGGCGGCATCGGCCCCGCCGAGTACGGGAAGCTCTACGCCCGCTCCCACGCCGCCGCCGAGCGCAAACGAGCCCGACGGACCGCGGTCGCAGTTGGCGACTCTAGGAACCGGACGGCGACGTCGACTCCATGCCCGGGACAGGTCGAATCCTCGTTGACATGGCGGCCGGCCGCCGCAGGCGGTAAGGCCGCCCTGGCCATGCCTCAACGCTGAGTCCGGACTTGACGATTCGGGGATTGGATGTCGAATGCGGTTAGTCGTCGGTTAGTCGAGGACCCTCGCCACCCTGCTGAGCACTCCGGTGTCGAGCGGGTCGAGGTACGAGCGCATGGTCGTGGCCGGGTCGGAGTGGCTGAGCACCTTCTGGATGTCGAGCAAGTCGAAGTGATGCGAGCCATCCTCGCCCACCGATCGGTGAAGGATTCCAGCCGCAGTCCGGCGAAGATCGTGCGGCGCCACATGACCCAGGCCGGCGAGCTCGGCCCGCTTGGCTACGATCTGCTGGACCGACACTGTCTGACGAACCGGCCGATCGGCGGCGAGTTGCCCGCCTCCGAAGCCAGACTTTCCGCAACAGATCACCGGCTCCGATGGACCAAGAGGCCGGCCGAGCAGTTCCTCCCGGCGAGCCTGCAGCGCCGCTAGCACCGCCACGAGCGAAGCCCCGGGGACAACCTTGCGAGCTCTCCGCTTCTTGCCGATCCACTCGATGCGTGGCTCGTCACTATCCAGGCGCACATCGCCGATCCGGAGGTGAATGATCCCCGCCGACCGCATGCCCGCCAGCCCGAGCCGGATGAGGACTTCATCTCGCAGGCCCAGATCGGTCCCATCTCGGCACGCCCCGACCAGTTGCTCGAACGCCTCGGACTGGTTCAGCCAGCGGGCCGGGCGAGGTGCCTGAACCTTCCCGTAGAGCCGGGGGATTTGCCGTAGTGGGTTGTCCCGACTCATGAGGGCTTCGACGCCCGCCGGATCGGCGTAGCCCTGGCGGACACACCATCGCAGAAACGTGCACACCCGGGACAGCCGATTGCGGACGGTGTTGTTGGCCCGGAACGAGCCGCACCAGGCCAGGATGGCGGACTCGGTCAGCTCTCGCGGATCGCCGACGCCGGCGTAGTGGAAGAGGTCCGACAGTTCCGCCTCGTACTGGCGCCGAGTGTTCGCGTTCGAATACCGGAGGCTGAACTCCCGGACGAGCGCCCCAAGATGAGAAGGATCGTAAAGCTCTAAGAAGGGGCGAGATCTAGTTCTGCTGTATCTTGATCCCCTTAGGGGGATATACAAACCGTAGTTGCACGAACCGGATCGCTCCCGGCCCCGTCAGGCGGGCTTGGCACGGTACTCCTCCACCGCGTCGTCAGGAATGTGAGCGATCCCCTTGACCATGACGTAGCGGATCTTCCGCTCGTAGATCAGCCGCAACAGCTCCTTCGTCGGCATCTCAAGCCGGCGAGCAGCTTCTGGGGCTCTTAGGAGCTCAGCGGCCATCTTCACCTCCAGGACGATCGAAGCCAAGTTTACGGTGGAGCCTGGCGACTTCGTTCTCGACTTCGGCGACTACCCCGAGGTAATCGGTGCCGGCCACTACCTCCAGCGCATCCTCGAGAGCCGCCAGCAGGTCCAGCGCCTCCTCCAGGTCGTACGTGATCCGATCCGGCGGTTGGGGTGAGGTCATCGTCGTGAGGTCGCAGCGGCGTGCTGGATTCGTCTCATGGCGTGCCTATGCTCTCTCAGCCATGTGACCGTTCAAACTTGGCCGGAGCCAAGCGGTCGCCTCCAGGCGGCCGTGCGGAGCGCCGCCGGCGGCGGCGGACAGCCAGTGGAACTCACGACAGGGGTACTAGGGGGAGGGCGGCCCAGTAGAAACCGTGAGTCTGACGGTTGAGCCGATCACCACTTGGGATCCGGGCGCCGGCGCCTCGGCGATGACATTGCCCGCAGGCAAGATCGTGCTTGGCTGAGTTGACACGTTGACGACGAGCCCAACTGCAGCGAGTACCCGGGTGGCGGCATCGGCGGGTTGCCCTACGACGACTGGGACCTGCACCAACCTGTTGGCTGGCGCGGTGTTGCTTGTCGTGGGAGGGCTGGTATTGGGTGGCTTCCTGTTTGAACCACCCGTCGTCAGAGCGAGGGGTATCGCGATCGCTGCTGCGACGACCACCGCGATAAGGCCAGCGAGGAGTCCCAGGTTGCGACCCGGTCGCGGCTCCTCGCTTGCCATCGCTTCACTTGCGATCTCCTCGGGTTGTCCGACACGGTCGAGAAGGCCTCGTATCGCGGCTTCGGACTGTTCGGGAAGCCTTGCCCTGGATTCTTCGACATGCTGCGTGATCTCGGCGACAAGCTGCTGTCGACGCGAAGTCGGCAGTCCGCGAAGGGCAGCGTCGAGGCGCGACAGGTAGTCCTGGATGAGGTTGTCGAGATCGGTGGGGTTCATTAGCTCGCCTTGCCTTCGAGGATCTGGTCAACCGCTTCACGAAACCGTCGCCACTGCACAGTGAAGGCATCCAGAGCAACGCGCCCGTCTTTGCTGATCCGGTAGTACCGACGGGGTGGACCCTGAGAGGATTCCTCCCAGAAGGTTTCCACCAAGGCGTCCTGGCGCAGCCGCGCAAGCAGCGGGTAGACGGTGCCCTCACTCGTAACCAGGCTGTCCGCTTCGGCGAGGGCACGGCTCAACTCGAACCCGTAGCGAGGCCCATCGCGCAGTAAGGCGAGGACGCAGTACTCGATTGCGCCCCTTCGCATCTGAGCCAGCAGCTTCTCGGTACTACCAGCTACCATGCACCACATAGTAGCGGCTCAAGGCTGGCACGGGAAGACCCGTGATCGTCGACCGTCGAAGGTCTCGCGGACCCCCGATGGGTGGCTTCTTATCGCCTGTCAACGGATCGGGACCGAAGGGCAAACCGTCACAGCCGTAATGCACAATGCGGACAATGGTGGAGGCACTGGCACCCGAGATCGGGACTGGCCCACATGCCGCGTGAGCGGTTCTACGTGGAGGTCGCGCCGGGGTACGTCAGGCTGCGCCACCAGCTCGGGCTCCGCACCAAGTTCGGCCGCGGCCGCCTCGGTCCGCTACTCGATCAGGTGGTCCGCCAGCTAGAGGACCGGGAGGTGGCCGGCGAGTCGATCGAGTTCGAACGGCTTGACCCCGACGAGGAAGCGCGACTCCTTGCCGAAGAGGAAGCGGAGCGCCGGTGGAACGAGGAGGCCTTCTTCGACAGCCTCGAGCCGTGGGAGATCCAGGAGACTTCGAGTCCAAGGAGCTTGAGGCGGCCCGGAAAGCGGCCGAGGCACGGCTGGGTCGCGGCGCCAAGGGGATGTCGGACCGGAGCCGGCGGGAGATGTGGCGCTGGGTCCTGTCCGTGCCCTTCGACATGCTCGGCGACCGGCCCCTCTGGATCACGCTGACCTATCCCGGCGACGGGCGGCC
>JAJYLA010000135.1 GCA_021788115.1 Actinomycetes bacterium
CCCGCCTGCCGCCCGCCCGGACCCCGGCGCCCCGCCTGCCGCCCGCCCGGACCCCGGCGCCCCGGCTGCCGCCCGCCCCGCCCTACAGCTCGTCCAGGGCGGCCAGGTCGTCGGCGTCGAGCAGCCACCCTCCGGCGGCGACGTTGGCGCGCACCTGTTCGGGGGAGGTGGCCCCGGCGATGACGGAGGCCACGGGCCGGCGGGAGAGCAGTCTGGCGAAGGCGAGCTCCAACAAGGACCGCCCCCTCTTCTCGGCGAACTCCTCGAGCGTCTCGAGCCGGTCGTAGGTCTCGTCGTGGATGTCGCGCCCCTCCATGCGGGTGCCGGCGGGCGGCGGCTCCCCCCGGCGGTACTTGCCGGTGAGCAGCCCGTTGGCGAGGGGGAAGAAGGGCAGCACGCCGATCTCGTACGCCTCGCACGCCGGCAAGAGCTCGGCCTCCGCCTCCCGAGCCAGCAGGTTGTAGTGGTTCTGTGCCGAGATGAACCGTTCGGACCCCGAGGTCCTCGCCGTCCACTCGGCCTCCACCACCTGCCACGCCGCGAGGTTGGACGACCCGATGTAGCGGACCTTGCCCTCCTCGACCAGCTCGTTCAGGGCGGCGAGGGTCTCGGCGATCGGTGTGAGCCCGTCGGGCCGGTGGAGCTGGTAGAGGTCGATGTAGTCCGTCTGCAGGCGCCGCAGGCTGGCCTCGACGGCCCGGCGGATGTACCAGCGGGACGCCCTGGCGACGCCGGCGCCCTCGCCCATGTCGCTGCCGAACTTCGTGGCCAGCACGACCCGGTCCCGGCGGCCCTTCAGGACCTCGCCGAGCAGGGTCTCGCTGCCTCCCCGGTTCCCGTAGCTGTTGGACGTGTCGAGCAGCGTGATCCCCGCCTCGAGGGCGGTGTCGACGACCCCGCGGGTCCGGTCGAGGTCGAGGCGGCCCCCGAAGTTGTTGCACCCGAGCCCCACAGCGGAGACAGTCAGGCCCGAACGCCCCAATTGCCGGTAGTGCATGGTGGCTATCGTAAGTGCGCTATGGCGCTTGGTGGCCGTCGTCGCCGCGGCAGCGCAGGGACGAGGTGGATTGCCGCCGGACTGGTCGCCACCTTGCTCGTGTTGTTGATCGACGCATCCCTCCACTCGCGGTCGGCCGCGCCCCAGGAGCAGCTGTCCGCCGCCCGGTGGGTCGACAGGGTGCTGCCGGTCGTGGCGGCGTCAACCGAGGAGGGCCAGCAGCTGGCGGCGATCTGGGCGCAGGGTCTCACAATGTCCGCTTCGACCCTTTCCAGTGATCTGAACCAGATCGAGGCGGGCGCGGCCTCCGCGTACCACCAGGTGGAGACGCTGCACCCGCCGTCGACCCTGCTCGGTGCCGCCGGCCTGCTCCAGGCGGCCCTTCTGGCTCGCCGCGACGCGGCGACCGCCGTCGCCCAGGCCCTGCTCGGGCAGATCTCGCCGGACGCCACCGGCTCCGGGCCGGCGGTGTCGGCGATCGAGGGCGCGGTCAACGACATGGTCGTGGGGGACCGTGCCTACCAGCTGTTCGCGCAGAGCATGCCGAGGGGCAGCGCGACCCTGCCACCGTCGGTGTGGGCCGGCGACCTGGCCCCCTACAAGACGCAGACCCTCGCGGTCTTCCTCGCCAGCCTCCGCAACGCCGTGAGCACGGCCCCCGTCCACGAGATCAAGATCTTCGCCGTGAGCACCACGCCGGCGCCGGTGACGTCGCGCTCCCACGGCAACGTGGAGGTGTTGCCGGACGCGACGGCCATGACGCTCACCGTCGTCATCGCGGACACGGGGAATCAGGAGGAAAAAGGCCTGACCCTCACGGCGTCCATCTCTTCGTCCAACGGGACGTCGTCGGTGCGGGACTTCCTCGACCTCCAGCCCGGTCAGGCCCGCACCATCGTGGGGCTGGGGCCGCTCAACCCGGCCCAGGGGGTCGACGTGACGCTCACCGTCACCGTCACGCCCCCCGCCGGCTCGAGCACCCCGCCCGCCACGCAGTCTCTGACGTTCTGGATGCCGGGGCCGCCGCCGTCGTCGACCACCTCCACGCCGCCGCCGTCGACCACCTCCACGCCGCCGGCGGGCGCCAGCAGCACGACCGCGCCGGCGGGCGCCAGCAGCACGACCCGGGCGCCCACCTCGACGACGTCGACGACGGTCTCGCGGAAGGGCTCGTCGACGACCTCCCCGCCTTCGACGACCTCCTCGACGTCGCGGGGCTGACCCGCGGGCCGGGGCTCAGCGGACCCGGCCGAACCCCATCGGGACGCCGTCCCAGGTGAGCGGGACGACCTTGATCTCCGTGCCCGGCATGTCGGCGGTGACGACCTTTCCGCCGCCGATGTAGATGGTGACGTGTCCGGGCTGGCTGCCGCCGCCGGTGTCGTAGAACACCAGGTCACCGGGCCGAAGCTGCGCTTCGGTGATCCTCGCGGTGTCCTCGTACTGGGCGACCGAGTAGTGGGGCAGCGGCGCCCCGGCGTGCTCCCAGGCGTACATCACGAGGCCCGAGCAGTCGAAGCTGCCCGGCCCGGAGCCCCCCCAGCGGTACGGCTTGCCCACCTGCTCGAGCGCCACGCGCACCGCGGTCGCCGCGGCCGGCGTGCGAGCCGCCGCGTCCGCATGCCGGACCGGGGCGCGGCCCGCCCGTGCGGCAGGGGAACCGATCCGGAGGACCTGGCCGGCGTAGATGAGGTTGGGGTCGGCGATGCGGTTGGTAGCGGCGAGGGCGGCGACGGTGGTGCCGAAGCGGGTCGCGATCCGCGCCAGCGTGTCGCCGGCGACGACCCGGTAGGTGCGCGGCAGGGTCGTCTCCGGCCGCCAGACCGCCCGTGCGGCAGGGGAACCGATCCGGAGGACCTGGCCGGCGTAGATGAGGTTGGGGTCGGCGATGCGGTTGGCGGCGGCGAGGGCGGCGACGGTGGTGCCGAAGCGGGCCGCGATGGCGCTCAGGGTGTCTCCCCCGACCACCCTGTAGAGGGCTGGGGCGGCCGCCGCCGGGGCGTGGCCGAAGCCCTCGACCACGGTTGCGGACGCTGCGACGGGAGTGGCGCTCGCCACGCCGGCACCGCCGACCGCGGCGATCCCCGCGGCGGTCACGCCCGCCGTGGTCGCCGACACCACGAGCGCTCGGGCGGAGGTCGCCTTCAGCCGCTGCTGGGCGGCCTCGAGGTTGGCGAGCCACCTCTGCCCGGTGCTGTCCCGCGGCGTCTCGCGGAGCAGGAGGGTGAGCCCGAACACGAGCGGCGACAGCGCCCACCCCGCCAGGTCGGCGAGCACGAACTTCGTCAAGGCGAGGACCTGGCGGCCCGCTCCCGCCGGGATCAACGCCGCCCGGTCGTCGCGATCGGCGTCGAGCGAGGAGACCGCCGGGCTCAGGCCACCCCAGATGTCCCGGCTCCCGCCACAGCTCCCGAGGAGGGCCCCGAACTCGCGCTCCGCCGCCGTGCCCCGGACGTGGTGCAGCACGGCCACGTAGCCGGCGCCGAGGCACAGGACGCCTGCAACGGCCCACCACGCCGCGGCGGAGCCCGATCCGCCCGCCGCCAGCGCCGTGACGGCGACGACCGCGGCGTAGGCGAGGGCCACCCTGCGCCTGCGGGCCGGCGCTGCGCCGCCCGCCGCGGGGTGGACGGGTGTGCGCTCGCGCGCTGTGACCTGGGCCAGTGCCACGATCTCAGACCTCCTCCGGGTCCGGGCCGATGAAGCACACCGCCCAGGACCCCGCCCTCGACAACACTTCGAAGCCCAGACCATATCCGCCGGCTCCGTGGGCGGGCAAAGGTCGATCCGCCGATCACACGAACTCGAGCAGCTACATGTTCCGATCCGAAAGCTCGTAACCGCTCAGCAGGTGGCCGGGTTCCAGGTGTCGTCGACCGACGAGACGTTGAACGGCGGGCTGGTCGCGCCGAACTCGGCGATCGGGTCGAGCCACACGTCGGCGTACTTGCCCGTGGTGGTGCCCAGGGCGGAGCTGTAGACCGGTACGGTGCACGCCTTGGTCTGCATGGCTTGGATGGTCACCGGGTAGTGCTGGTAGGTCCCGGCCGCGCAGTTGGGGGTGCAGCCGTCGTAAGCGAAGTAGCCGGTCCCGACCAGCCCCGACGAGCGGATCGACCAGGTGAGACCGCCGAAGTAGTCGTGGTTGTCGTACTGGATGGTGGTGGGGTAGCGGCCCCACCGGTACAGGGCGCCCGGCTTTGCCCCGGTGGATACGTACAGGTCGGCCACCCCGCCCGAGGTGGGAACCGACTGGCCTGGGGTGGTCGTCGCCGGTGCCGTGGTGCTGGCCCCCACCTTCGGGGCCAGCGCAGCCGAGGCCCGCTCGAACAGCCGGCTCGCACTCTGGGCCACGCCCGTCACATCCGCGAAACCGAGTGCGGGGATGGGCGCCGACCAGCTCACGCTTCCCACGCCCGCGGCCGCCACCGATAGATGGTAGGGGTCGGGCGCGGTGGTGGCGCTGGCGCCGCCGGCCCCCGCGCCGTTCGCCTGCAAGGCGTTAAGGATTGACAGCGAGCCGTGCGCCGCCACTGCCAGCCATGGGCCGCTCGGCGCGAAAGCCAGGCCGCTGGGTGGTCCAGTCAACGAATCCGGCAGGGTCAGGCTACCCGTGGAGGTGTCGTAGACGTCGAGGTTCCCGGTTCCGGACTGCGCGGAGTCGACCGCCAGGGCCTCTATGTTTCCGGTGGCGTTCACGGCCATGTCCGCGATCGAGGACTGGTCGGATGAGATGCTGCGGGGTACCGGCAGCGGCGAGGTGGTCGGACCGGTCGGGTCGACCCACACATACGCCCGCGACTGGAACGCCCCGCTTGGGCCCATGACGGCGTGAGCGGCGGCCAGCCTGCCGTCGAACGTGGCGCCCAGCGAGAACCACATCCCGCCGGCTGGGCTTTCGACGGTCCGCGGCTGGGGTCTCCCACCCGAGGTGAGCTGCAGTCCGTCGATGCCTATGTCCTCGCAGCAGCCGAAGGTGTACAGCAACTCCCCGGGCGCTGCCGCCAGGGCCTGGGTCTGGCCCGTGGCATCCGGGACCGCGGCCAGCACCGACAGGCTGCCGGTAAACGGATCGGCCCGGAAGAACACATCACCGTAGTGCGGCTGGCCGGAAAGACCCGACAGGGCAAAGTAGATGACCGGATGGCCGACCCCGGGCGTTTGACCCCACACCGGTCCGTCGACGAGGAACTCACCTGTGCCCGAGTTGCCCAGCGCTGGCGACGGTATGGGCACGACCAAGTGCATCCGTCCGCTCAGCGCGTCGGCCACCTCGATCCCGTGCTGATCCACGAACGCCAACAGGCCGTCCGGCGCCCCGCCGGGCGCAGTCGTCGACGGCACACTCGAGATCGAGGTCGTGCTGACGGAGGTCGAGGTTGGCGCCGACGAGTGCGGCTTGGCAGACCCGCAGCCCCCGGCGACCACGACCGCCACCACGGCCACAGCCCAGGCCGTCCACCTGCCCCTTTTCCCTCGCCCGGTTGTCCTTGTCCGATACCGACCCACTCTGCCACCCCCAACCCGATCAGACGAAGTGTAGACCCTCGGTCGGCACCGACTTGAGGTTGCCCTTCACCGGGCGGGATCGCGATGGTGTCCTGTCGCAGTACTCGAGGAACGTCGGGGGCCCGGATGGACTTCCCCCTCTCGCTCTGCGATCGCGCCGGTCGGTCAGCGCTTGTGGGCTTTGCCGCCCTTGAACAGCTCGTGCCAGTCCGACTCGGAGACTTCGACCCCGTACCGGTCGGCGGCGTGCTGGATCCGTTTCCATGCCTGGTCGCGTTCGCTGTCAGTCACCCCTTCGACCTGGTCGAAGCGGGCGATGGCGTTGCGTACATGGCGGGCGTCGGTGAGGGGTTCCTTGCGTCCGTCGGGGAAGGCGAATTGCGACCGGTCCAGCCGGTTCTGTTCGGCGGTGCTCAGCCCGGGTGACTGTTTGGGTATGCGGCGGCCGTGGGCCCGGGCCTTTTGGGCCTGGCGGGCCTTTTCCAGGTTCCGGCGGGCCGCCTGCTTCTGCCGTTCGGTAGCCATGTACGGATGCCTACCCGTCCTCGGGGCGCCCGGAAACGAGGGTCGCCCCCGGGAGGCGTAGATGCGCCGGCGACGGTGTCCATCAGGTCGTGCTGGTGGCGGTGGCGGCCCTTTCGGCCCGCGTCACTTCAACCACGAGAATCCTTCCCGACTGTGTCCACAACGCGGACACAGTTTCACGAGCCGTTGGGCACAGCAAGGTGTCCTGTCCTCGGACACGACAGGCCCGACCCGAGAGCGGCGATTCCCGTCGCCCAGTGTGCCCCTCCAACCGAATGGGACGAGCCCGGACCCTTATTTCTCCAGGTCACGGCGCCAGAAGGACGTTGGCCCTCGCTCGGGCCAAACTGCTCCCTGAGAGGCTAGGATCGTGCTTCGCTGCCCCGGCAGCGCTCTGCGCTCGTAGCCCAATGGATAGAGCATCTGACTACGGATCAGAAGGTTGGGGGTTCGAATCCCTCCGAGCGCGCTGAATAAGTCCAGGTCAAACGTGGTGAAGAGGGTTCACGGGCCTACCATCCC
Organism: Actinomycetes bacterium; assembly: GCA_021788115.1. Taxonomy (GTDB): domain Bacteria; phylum Actinomycetota; class Acidimicrobiia; order Acidimicrobiales; family Palsa-688; genus JAJYLA01. The sequence goes on from JAJYLA010000135.1 coordinate 6,554, forward strand.
GGCTTGAGCCGCTACTGGATGCTACTGTTGGCCCCGAGAGCCGCTATTGAGGGTCAGTTAGCAGGCGTCTTGGGAGGCCTCGTGCGTGGTCACCTGCGCAAGCGTGGCAGCGCCTGGGAACTGCGGGCGTACGCCGGGATCGACCCGCTCACCAACCGCCAGAAGTACCTGACCCGGACGTTCCGCGGAGGCAAGCGGGAAGCCGAGGAAGCGCTGGCGCGGTTCGTCACCGAGGTGTCCGGGGGCGGACACGCGGCTCAGGACACGACCGTCGGCAACCTCATCGATGATTGGCTGGCGATAGCGCGGCGGGAACTGTCGCCGACCACCGCGCGCGGCTACGACTGGATCGTCAAGACGTACATCACCCCGACGCTCGGCAAGGTGCCACTAGCCAGGCTGAGAGCCTCCCAACTCGATCGCTTCTACGGTCAGCTGCGTGAGAAGGGCGGGCAGGACGGCAAGCCACTTTCCGCAGCGACCGTCCGGCAAGTGCACGCGATCCTCCGCCGAGCGCTCCAGCAGGGAGTGCGCTGGGGGTGGATCAAGGAGAACCCGGCCGCGCTGGCGTCGCCACCACGAGTCCGACCTGCCCAGCTGACTCCACCGGAGCCGCGCGATGTCGTCGCACTGATCGAAGCCGCCAATGCCGAGGACCCGGACCTGGGCTGTTTCCTCTACCTGGCAGCGACGAGCGGCGCCCGGCGGGGCGAGCTGTGTGGCCTCCGCTGGAGCGACCTTGATCTCAAGGCGGGCGTTATGACCATCAGCCGCAACGTCGTCGAGGGGACGGATGGGGTCGTCGAGAAGGACACCAAGACCCATGCGTCGCGCCGCATCGCCCTCGATCCCGACACCGTCGCCGTCATCGCGGCTCACCGCAAGCGGATGACCGACCGGGCGGCAGCGTGCGCAGCGCGGGTCTCGAACGAGGCACACGTCTTCTCCGTTGACCCCGACGGTGATCGCCCTTGGACGCCAAATGAGGTGACCAAGCGCTTCATACGCCTCCGCAAGAAGGCCGACCTGGACGCGGTGCGTTTGCATGATTATGCCGATGTCCTCGTTATGCCGACTCGAGCGTGTCGTGGCTGGTCGGGCGGGGTGTTTGGCCTGTTGGTGTCGGCATAATCACAGGCCTT
>JAJYLA010000136.1 GCA_021788115.1 Actinomycetes bacterium
CCGCCGGCCCGCCCGCCGGCCCCGCCGGCCCGGTCGCCGTCGGCTGGTCCTCCCGCCGGACAACAGACCGCTGCACAACCCGGCGGGTCGCCGCCCGCAGTACCAGCACGCCGCCGGCGAGGCCGGCGAGGCCCGCGATGCCGGTCACCACGATCGCCGCCACCATCGCCGGGCGGGCTTCCACCCCCGCGGCGGGCAGCCGTCCGCAGCCCCGGCACGGCGCGTGGCGCCGGCGGCCTAGTGCCGGGTGTCCCACCACAGCGTCACCACGGACCGGCGCTGCTCGTCGGGGCTGCGCCCTTCGAAGAAGGCGGCGATCTCCTCGTCGCGCTCGGGTCCGACGCACAGCCGGCGCCGTGCGAGGGCGACCCTCTCGGCGAGGCCGGCGCCCTCCCGCAGGGAGGGCTGCTCGAAGCGCTCCTCGTGCACCTCGAACCCGAGGCCGGCGACGACCCGGGCGGCGTCGGAGGCCGTCGGCACGTCCGGGCGGTCCACGCCGTGGATGATGGCCCACAGCGGGTTGAGGCCGTGCAGCGGATGCGAGGCGGTCAGCTCGACGACGACCCGCCGGCGGGCGTGGGCGTCGAGAGCGGCGACGAACGGCACCAGGTCGGCGACGTTGTAGAGGACGTGATGGCAGACGACGACGTCGACGAGGGGAGCGAGGGGCGCCACGTCGGGCCAGCGGCCGGCGATCTCCTGGTGGCGCGCGCCTCGATCCGAAGCGGCTCGGGAAAAAGTGTCCAGCATCGCGTCGCTTTCGTCCACCGCGACGATCTGGCCTGCGCGCGGCGCCAGCGGGATACTGGCGGCCCCCCCTCCGGCGCCGATATCCAGCACGGACCCGCCTGGCGGCAGCGCCTCGAGGGCGCGCGCACGGGAGGGGCTCGGTTCCGGGCTGGCCTGCGCCACTGCGGCGGCGCGCGCGAACAGAGCGGTGGGAAAACCCCACGGCGACTCCGGAGCAGCGCGCAGAATCTCCTCGGGAATCGCCCACGATTCCAGGTCGCGCCGCCACCGCGAGGCGACGTCGCCGCTGATGTCCCGGTAGCTCACCTCGCGACAATGCCTCACAAGGGTCCGGATCGTGCAACACTCTGCGCAGGACGGCCACAAGCCCGAAGGAGGGTCGTCTCATGAGCGGTCACCCACGCGACCATGAAGCGGCTGTGGAAGCCAACGAAGCCGACCGGCAGGAGCAGCGCGCCCCCGTCGCCGAAGGGATGGACGAGCCGGAGGACGATCTCCGACAGGTGGCCGGCCGCCGTGTCGAAGTCCCCGAGGCCGACGCGGCGGAGCAGGCGCTCGAGGTCGGCTACGACGACGAGGACGAGCGCCGCTGAAGGACCCACCGGCGCCTCTCCTGCACGGCACGGGGCCTGCCCGACGGCGTGCACCGGGGCGGTAGGGATCCGCCGGGCGGCGTGCGCACGGCCCGGGCCGCCCCGCTGACCACGGGTCGCCGCGAAGAGCGTCCGGACGCCCGGCGCGTCAAGGTCTTACGCCCCTGGCCGGCCTGCGCGGGCAGCGCGTCAATGAGTGCAGGCATGTCCCGGATAACCGTGTCCCACCTCACCAAGCATTTCGGTGCAGTGCGGGCGGTCAACGACCTCAGCTTCGCCGTCGAGCCGGGATCGATAACAGGGTTCCTGGGGCCGAACGGGGCTGGAAAGACGACAACGCTGCGATGCCTCCTCGGACTGGTGACGCCCACCAGGGGTGAGGCGCGCATCGGCGGGGTCCGCTACTCCGATCTGCGTTACCCCGCACAGACGGTCGGGGCGGCGCTGGAGTCGTCCAGCTTCCACCCGGGGCGTACAGCTCGCAACCACCTCCTGGTGCTGTGCGCAGCCGCCGGCCTGCCGGACCGGCGCGCCGAGGAAGTGCTCGAGTTGACGGGCATGACCGACACCGCCGACCGGCGGGTCGGTGGCTACTCCACCGGCATGCGCCAGCGGCTCGGTCTCGCTGCGACGCTGATCGGCGACCCTGCCGTGTTGGTGCTCGACGAGCCTGCCACGGGCCTCGACCCCGCCGGGATCAACTGGTTGCGGCAGCTGCTCCGCCACCTCGCCCACGAGCTCGGCAAGACCGTGCTCGTGTCCAGCCACCTGCTCTCCGAGATGGAGCACACCGCCGACCGGGTCGTGATCATCGCCGGCGGCGTCTTGGTGCACGAAGGTTCCCTCGACGATCTCGTCGCCGGCTCGGGTGCCGTCGTGCGGGCGCGAACCCCCGAGCCGGCCAGGCTGCTTGCAGCCCTCGCCGACGCGGGCATGCACGGGCATCGCCAGGACGGCAGCGTGGTGGTCCCCGGTGCCACCCCCGCGCAGGTCGGCCACGCGGCGTTCGCCCACGGCGTCGAGCTCCACGAGCTCGCCGCCGAAGGCACGGACCTCGAGGACGTCTTCCTCCAGCTCACGGGCGGCGGCGAGACTGGTGCCCTCACCGAAGTGGGGCCGCCGGCATGAGCCACCTGCTTCGCTCCGAGGTTCGCAAGCTGACATCCACCAGGATGCTCCTCGGCCTCACCCTGGGCGGGATAGGGCTGGTCGTGTTCTACGTCATGGTGATCGTCTTTACCGCCGGGGACCGCAAGGCCGGCAACGACGCGCTGGTCAGCCTGTCAGACGCCGCCTCGGTGCGGGCCGTGTACGGCGTGCCGTTCGAGGTCGGGTACCTGATGCCGCTGCTCATGGGCGTGTTCATCATCAGCGGCGAGTTCCGACACAGGACCATCACGCCGACGTTCCTGGTGACCCCCCGCCGCTGGCGGGTGCTCGCCGCCAAGGCGCTCGTCGCCGCCGGCGCCGGCGTGGTGATGGGTGTGGTGCTCACCGCCGTGGCGACGGGGCTGGGCGCCGCTCTCATCGCGGCGAAGGGCTATCCGGTCCGTCTCGGTTCGGACGGCGTTCCCCGTCTGCTCGTCCTGATGTGCGTCGGGCTGGGGGTCTGGGCGGTGTTCGGCCTCGGCTTCGGGGCGTTGCTGCGCAACCAGGTGGCCGCGGTCGTGGTGGCGATCGTCCTCGTAACGGTGGTCGAGGGGCTGCTCGCCGTGTTCCTTCGCTGGGTGCACCTCGGGGTGGTCGCGAGGCTGCTTCCTGCTGCGGCGTCGAATGCCATGGTTCAGCCGTCCAACGTCACGCCGCTGGATCTGCTGCCCTGGTGGGCCGGTGGTCTCGTGCTGCTCGGCTGGGGGATTGTGAGCGCGTTTCTGGGATCCCTGCTGACGCTGCGCCGTGACGTGACCTGACCGGTCCGGCCACGGCCGTGGCTCGCGCAGGTGGGAAGCATCTTCGCCTTCGCCACGTTGCCTGTAACAGGAGGTGAAATGAGCGTTCTGTTGCGAGGCGTGGCGCCTTCCCCTCTCCCGCTCGCGCATCCACCCGTCCGGCCGCCTAAGGCCGCGCCCGGGCCAGGGGACGGCCGGAGCCGAGGCGGCGTCCGGCCGGCGATCCCGTTCCGCGAGGGGGCGCAGCGTTGCTCCCGTGCGGTGGTGCGGCGGGGCCGGACGTTGAGGCGGGTGTTCTCGGCGAAGCTTCTCCTGGCGCTCGTCGTCCTCTCTGTCGTCGCCCTGATGGTCCTCCGCACCGGTTCGGCCAAGCGCGACTTCGTCAACTCCTTCCAGCACTTCGGCGGGGCACGCCTGTGGTGGCTCGCCCTGGCCGTCACGGCCGAGGCCGCCTCGCTGTTCTTCTACGGGCTGGCTCAGCGCCGGCTCCTCGCCGCCGGCGGGGCGCACATCTCGCGGCGGACGGCGTCGGGCCTCGCCCTCGGATCCACGGGTATCGCGGCGCTGGTTCCCGTCGGCGCGCTGCCGGCCAGTGGCTGGCTCGTCGCCCAGTACCGGCTGCGTTCCATCACCTGGCCGCTGGCGCTGTGGGCTGTCCTCGCCGGCGGTTTCGCGGCGACGGTCTCGGTGCTGGCGATGGTCCTCGTCGGGGGGGCGATAGCCGGCATCGGAGCGCCGGCTCTGTTGCTCGGCGCCGGCGTGTTCCTCGCGGTCGGGTCCGCCGCGTTCGTCGTGTCGGTCCGCCATCTCGACCGTCTGCAGGCCCTCTTCCGGCGTCGCGGCTGGCCCCGCGGCAGCCGCCTTCTGGCCGGCCTCACCGGTCGCACCTCGGAGGTCGTGCAGTACCGCGCCGGGGTGGGCGGCGGGACCGCCGTGTTCGTGTACAGCATCCTCAACTGGCTCGGCGACGCCCTGTGCCTGGTGGCCGCGTTCGGCCTCGCCGGCCTGCCGCTCCCCTGGCGGGCGGCGCTGTTCGCGTTCGCCTTGTCGCAGGTGGCAGGCAGTCTTTCGCCGCTGCCCGCCGGCATCGGCGTCGTCGAGGGGGGCCTCGTGGGTGCCTTCAGCCTTGCGGGGGTGCCGGCCGGCAACGCCTTTGTAGCCACCGTCATCTACCGGGTGATCGGCTACTGGGCCGTCGCCGGTCTCGGTGCGGTGATCGTTCTCGCGATGAGCCGGCGCCTGGCCCGGCGCGCGCCCGCCCAGATCTCGCCGGCGGCGGGAATCGTGGCCGCCGGGCTGCCGGCGGACCTCTCTCGGGCCGGCTTGGCTCCGGCGGGCTCGGCTCCGGCCGGCTTGGCTCCGGCGGGCTTGGCTCCGGCGGACTCGGCTCCGGCAGGCCTCCCGCCGGCCGACCTCGCCGGCCGATCCCCCGCCGGCGTCGGCCGTGGCGGCGAGGGACACACCCGCCGGCCACGTGCGGTTGAGCGGCGCCGGCTGCGGTGCCGCCGCCTGACCACCTCCCGCTACTAGGCCCCTTACACAGCGGTCGGTCTGCGCCCTGCCGCCGTGTCAAGCGGCAGCTCCCGCCTTCTGCCCCACGGGGGTACACAACCGGACACGAATCGCACCCAGAGCCGGGCGACTCGACGATTCGTGTCCGTCCATGTACCCCTACGGGTACACATGCGGACACGAATCGCGGGCTGAGCCGGTCGGGGCCACAATTCGTGTCCCCCCATGTGCCACCGTCGTGCGGGAGTGGGCCCGTGGGTGCGGGAGGGGGGCCCGTGGTGGGGGAGAGCGCCCCCCGGTCCACGGCGGCCGCCGCCCCGGCGCTGCGACCGGGAGTACTCGCCCTTCGGGTCCCGGGGGTTGCGCCCGTCGTTCAGCGTCGTCGGTGTGTGTCGCTGTCGAAGAAGAAGCGGTTGACGTAGGTGCTCGGTCTTCGGGCCTCCGGCGGCCTGTCCCCGAGAAGGCGCTTGGCCACCATGGGGGCAGTCAGGCACGCCGCGGTGGCGACTCCCTTCCTGCCCCGCGTCCAGCCCAGGAGCAGCGGGAGGGCGACGATGGCGGCGAGGCTCCCGAGACCGGTTTCGCCTCCCAGGCGTCCGAAACCGAGGCCGGCGCCGAGGACGAGAGTCCCTTCGGGCGCCGTCGGGAGCAGCGCCCCCAACCCGAGGGAGAGGCCCCGGCCGCCGGAGAGCCCCAGGAACGGTGACCAGTTGTGCCCGGTGACGGAGGCGCCGGCGGCGACGGCGGCGAGGTACGGACGGTCCCGCCCCGCGAGCAGCGGCCCTGCCGCACCTTTGGCGAGCTCGAGGCAGCCGGCGACGGCGAGGGGCCCGAAGCCCGCGACCTTGTAGAGGCTGGTCCCCGACACCGTTCCCGTTCCGACGGTGCGCAGATCGACACCCCTCAAGAGCCGGGCCGCCACGTTCATGACCGGCACGGCGCCCAGCGCGTAGGAGGCCAGGACGACCGCCCCGGCCGGCAGGCGCCGCCGGGCGCTTCCCGCGCCTGTAAACCCACGGGCGGCCCCTGCGGCCCGGCGGCGACGCACCTCCGGACCACCGAAACCCGGGTCAGGCACCGCCGCGTCGGCCGCGGCGGATTCCGGCCGGCGAGAGGCGGTGCCCACGGTGACCGCCGGGTCGTTGTCGGCGTCGTGCCTGGCCTGGGGAGGCTGCTTGTCCGAGCTCATCGCCCCGCTTCATTTCCACACCAGCTCGGCCAGGCGCGCGTCCACCGCCTGGCAGCTGCCGTCCGAAACCCTCGATGGGGCAGGGTAGTAGGACTGCGGGAGGGTCGGGACCTGCCACGACGAGGCCGCCCAGCTGACGGTGGTCCCGATCGCCGCCCACAGGCCATTGTGGTGAAGGGGGGCGTTCGCCAGGACACGGGCGATGAGTCGCTGGACCGACGGCTTCTCGAGCTGGCCGCCGTGGAAGTCGGGCAGCACCTCCGTCCAGAAGGCAGGGTGCAGGTCGGCGGGGATGCCGACTGCGTCGGCGAGCATGACGAGCCCGACGGCTCGGATGGAGGGCATGGAACACGCGGCGAGCCGGCGCAACAGAGGTCCTGCCGTGTCGATCGAGCGGAGGAACGCGTTTTGCGGGGACAGGTCGATCGGCGCGGCTCCTTGCAGCGCACTGCCGAGCACAGCCATGCCCTCGCCCCCCGGCAGTCCCCATCCGCGCGGGCCGGCCGGGTAGAAGACGCGCCCCGACGAGAGCAGAGGGCTCACAAGCACCAGGGTCGAGACCGGCGCGGATGCGGTCGCGTGCAGGTACGTCTCGGCGACGAGGGCTCCCTCGCTCTCGGCGACGATGGAGACCTTCTGGTGGGCGCGCCCGGCCAACGCGGCCACCTGCCTCGCCATCATCCGATCGAGTGTCGCCAAAGACTTGACCGTGTCCCGGCCGGTGTAAGGCAGCGGGGCTCCCGCAGCGTCGACGCCTCGGTAGGAAAACGGGACCTCCCGCCAGTTGCCGGGGACGACGTGCTCGACGCCCCCTGCCCACGCCGACCCGTATCCCGCGACGAGCAGCACCGGCGGGCCTGCCCGGGAACCGACGCCGCCTGACGGGGCCGCCCCGCTCCCGGGAGCCGTCCGCCCGCCGGCCCCCGCTGCGCCATGGCGTGCGGCCGCGAAGCCCGTCAGTGCGCCGGCGAGGATCCCGCCGACGAGCAGCACCGTGGCGACGGGCACCACCGGCACCACCTTGCTCGGCTCCGGCCTGCCGGTGAGCTCGCCGACCACACCGAGCCACGCCCATGCGTTGAAAGCACCCGTGGCCGCGGCCACCACCAGCGCGACCGGATGGGGGGCGGCTGAGATCGCCACGCCGGCGAGCGTCGCGACGAGGAAGCTCAAGAGGATCCACCCGAGAGAGCGGATGGGGATGGGCCGGCGCCACCATCCGCGCCGGACCGCGACGGGGTGCACGACCAGGCCGATGAGCACCGCGGCGGGTACCGCGGCGATGAACAGCCACGACACCGGGACGACCGCCGAGGCGAAAAGGACCGCCACGCTGGGAGCGAGCAGCACCGTGAATGCCGCGGTGGCTGCCGCTCCGCGCCCCCAGAGACGGTGCAGCGCCGGCCGGCTGCCGACCGGCGCTCCCGCCGCCCAGGCCCAGTACAGGGCGAGGGCGATGAAGCCACCGCGCAGCACGACCAGCGCGGCGAGGTCGAGGCCCGTCGCCCACCACGAGTTGGCGTAGACGCTCAGCCATCGCAGGTCGTGGAACACGGCGAACGGGGCGAGCGCACTCGCCTGGGAGGAGAGGCTGAGATTCGGGCCGGGGTCGAAGGAGAGGACCAGCGCTGCTTCGGCGACGTTGACGCTCACGCAGAGCGCCATCAGCGGCCATCGCCGCCCCGGCACCGGGTGCCCCCGCCCCGGCGCCGAC
>JAJYLA010000137.1 GCA_021788115.1 Actinomycetes bacterium
CAGTTCGCTCCGTACGAGTGCCCTTCGGCAACCCGATGTGCTCTCGGATGGAGTCGGGGACTGATGACCGGTCGTAGGTGAGGGTGACTGTGGTCTTCGACGGTCCGCCAGGAGTGAGGTCGTGGACCCAGATCCAGCCGGGGAAGCTTACGGTACTGTCGTCGGCCTCATTCCCTGGCTCCCAGGAAATGGTGCTCGGCGGGTCGAACACCTGGACGCGGTTGGCCATCTGGTAGTTACCGTCCGGGCGGCCCGGGTGGTACATGGACATCCGGAAGACCTGTCCGGCGGCGGTCAACGGCTTGCTGTCGAGGGCTTCGCGGACCCACCCGGTGCGATCGATGCCGGCGTGCTCTGCCGGATCGGCAAGGACGGCGAAGATCGCCTCCGCCGGGGCTTTGACGACCACCGTCGCGCTTACACGATCGTCGCCCACGTAGCTACCTCCTGAACTGAGCTGGCCTGGTCACGGTTCAGACCTTCGCCGATCCTGGCGGCGCGGACATAATCGTCGGGACGTACTCAAGCAGTTGGATGCGTCCGTCGAAGGTGCGGCTGCTGATCATGTCGAGTGCAACATCGGGATAGCCGTCGTAGATCCGCTCCCGGCCGCTCCTCCCGGTGATCACGGGGAAGACGACCACCCGGAACCGGTCCACGAGACCAGCGTTCAGCAGTGAACGGCACAGGGTGAGGCTGCCGATCGTCCGCAGACCCTTCGACTCGCCTGCCTTCATATCTCGCAGCGCCTCAACGGCGTCCCGGGCGACGAGTTGCGTGTTCGCCCACGCGAGGGGCTCGCCCAGCGTCTTTGAGAAGACGACTTTCGACATGCCCGCCAGGGGTTCGGTACCGGGCTCGCCCGCGGCAGCCAATCCCGACATGACCCGGTAGGTGGTTGCGCCCATCAACACGGTGTACTCGGCTTCGGGGGCCTCTCCCAGCCACGCCAGGTACTCCGGCCCTTCCAGCCCCCACCAGCCCGGCCAGCCCTCAGCGGCCGCGTAGCCGTCGAGCGAAGTGATGAAGTCGACGAGAAGCTCCGGCATCGTCGTGTCCTTGTCCGTGGATCTCTGGTGGCGCTCCCACCCTCGCTCTGATCTGATCTGACGAGGGTAGGACACCTACTACGACGTGCGCCGAGCCGCGAACTCATCTCCAACGGGGTTCGGGCATGCCGGGTAGGCCGGCGAAGCATCCCAGGGTGGGTCGGGGTGGCCACGTGGACAGCGCGAAAGACCAGGTCACGGGGGCGGGTGCCGCCCCCAACCTCGTCGAGTGCCGGGGCAGGAGCCTCCTTGCAACGCCAACTCGGGGTAGGCGCGCAACACTGCTGGGCCTCAGCGTCGAGCGTCGGCGCGGTAACCGGCCCCGGCGTCAACATCGGTGATGCAGAGCATCCCCAACCCTGATCAGTTGGGGATGCAGTGTGCGCGCTCGGAGGGATTCGAACCCCCAACCTTCTGATCCGTAGTCGGCTCGTCGATGTCCCCACCGGTCTTATACCGTTGCTGGACGTCTCGTCTCGGAGGACCGAAACTGGGACTCGGTGCGATCGCCGAGACGGCGTGGGACACGCTCCGACGCTGGAGGACGGGTTTGTTGGGTCAGCTGTTGGGTTTCCCATCACCCGCGCAGTCGGACGAATGGTACGATATCTGGTACGACTAATAGGAACGCAGAGTGATGGCCATAACCGCAAGCGAGGCACGGAAGAATCTGTTCCCTCTCATCGAACAGGTTAACGACGACCGCCAACCGATCGAAATCACCTCCAAGGGTGGTGACGCCGTTCTGCTCTCGAAGGAGGACTACGACGCGCTGACTGAGACGGCGTTCCTTCTTCGCGTCCCCGCCAACGCTCGGCGTCTGCTCGAAAGCCTGGCTCAGGCCCACCAGGGGCAGCGAGAGGAGCACGGGCTCGGCTGATGCGCCTCTGCTCCACGCCGCACGGTTGGGAGGACTACCTCTACTGGCAGTCCACAGACAAGGCGACACTGAAGCGGATCAACCGGCTCATCGATGACGCACTGCGGGATCCCTTCGCTGGTATTGGGAAGCCCGAACAACTTCGCCACGTTCTCGCCGGTTGCTGGTCGAGACGGATCGACGACGAACACCGCCTGGTGTATCTGGTCGATGGTGGCGACCTGGTGGTCATGCAGGCCCGATACCACTACGGGAAGTAGATACCGCCAACCAAGCCAAACGGACATCCAGCGCGCTCAGCAGGAGCCTCCTTACAAAAGCAACGCGGGCTAAGGGCGCTAGAACTGTGTAGGACCGCGGGTGTCGATCCCTCTAGGCGACACGCGCCTCCGGGCATCGAGCGGCGGTGATCGCGGTGGCGGAGGCCGGCGAAGGGTGGTCGACGCGAGCGGCGGGCCCGGTCAAGTGGCCCGAGCGCGACGAGATCGGTAGCTTGGCGGAGTGACCCCGATAGTGAGCCGCCGGTTACACTCGCGTGTGGCTGCGGACGAGGATTCTGTGGTTCCGGATTCGATCGAGGGTCTGCTGGCTCTGCTCCCCGCTCATGGTGTGAGCGTTGGAGAAGGTGCTCCGCCCGGTTCGGGAGAGGTTATCGAGATCTACGACCGGCAAGCGCCTCCGGACTCCTCACCCGACGCTCCGATCGCCGTCCTCGGTCTCGGGAGCGGTGGCATGGTCCTGTGGCCGGTCGGAAGTCCCGAGGAGCACCTGGAAGCTTGGCGTCACCTTATAGAAGAGTGCCGCATGTATTTCAGCCTCGAGTGGCAACCGCAGGACGACTGGGCTTACGCCTGCTATCACACGACGACCGTGTCCAACCAGGTCTCGCGAACCTTTTGGGCACGCCGGAACCGCAGTGACGCAGCCGACGGTCGCAATGATGAAATGTAGCCCGACCGTTCCTCCGTAGCGGAACCCCGGCGGTGCGATCGGGGAGCACTCGTCGGCAGGGGTGTGGTTCGATGTGCGTTGGGTGAGGGGAGGTTCCGATGGGAGCGCCTATCGAGTTCCGGGTGCTCGGGACGTTCGAGGTGACCGGCATCGGAACTCCCGTTCTTGGCGGTCGGCGCCAACAGAGCGCGCTCGTGTTGCTGGCCCTGAACGTTGGGCGGCCGCTGTCGAGGGATCGGATCATCGAGTCCATCTGGGTTGATCCGCCGCGGAGCGCGGTGTCGACCCTGCAGGGTTACCTGTCTCATCTCAGGAAGGCGCTCGACGGCCTTCCGTTGTCGATCGTGTCGTACAGCGGGGGTTACCGGTTCGTCGGGGCCGATGTGGTGGTCGACTCGTGTCGCTTCGACGACCTGACGTCGGCCGCCGCCGATCACCTGCGCTCGGGGGCCCGGGGAGCCGAGCAGGCGGCTTTGGCCGCCCTCGAGGAGGGTCTCGGGTTGTGGCGGGGACCGGCGCTGGAGGACTTCCTGTCGGCGCCTTTCGCCTCGGAGGAAGCGAGACGCTTGGAGTTGCGGCGCGTGGACGCGTCGATGATGCGCGCCGAGGTCCTGATTGATCTCGGGCGGTGCGCCGATGCGGTGGAGGTCCTGGAACCTCTGGTCGCGGAGAACGCCTACCAGGAGGAGTGCTGCCGGCTGCTGATGAAGGCGCTCTACGGAGCGGGACGCCAACGCGACGCGTTGGCCGCCTTCGCCCGCATCCGGACCGTGCTGCGTGAGGAGTTCGGATTGGAACCGGCGCCCGCTCTCGCTTCTATGGAGTTGCGGATCCTTCGCCACGACGAGTCGTTGACAAGAGGCGGCCGCGACCGCGTGGGGCTGGACAGACGCGGTTCGCGCCGCAGCCCCTGGCCGGTGTATTCCACCAGATTCATCGGCCGTCAGGCGGAGATCGCGGAGGTTTCCGGCCTCTTGGCCGCGCGTCGCCTGGTCACCATCACCGGACCCGGCGGGGCGGGCAAGACCCGGCTGGCTGTCGCCTCGGCCGAAGCCTTCGGAGACGGCGCCGCCTTCGACCAGTGGGCCTTCGTGGACCTCGCCGGCCGCACGGATCGGGCGGGGTTGCTGAGCGCCGCAGCCGCCGCAGTATCGGATCTGAACATCACGCCGACCGTCGACGCCATAGTGGTCGCACTGCGAGGTCGCCGGTGCCTGCTGGTGCTCGACAATTGCGAGCACATCGTGTCCCACTGCGGCGATCTCGTAGCCGATCTCCTCACTCGAACCGAGTCCACGAGCATCGTGGCGACCAGTCGAGAGCCGCTCGGGATCGAAGCAGAAACTGTATGGGCCATCCCGCCACTCGCCTTGCCAGGTTCCGACGATCCGGTGGAGATGGTTCTGGAATCCGATTCGGTGCAGCTGTTCTTGGCACGATGCGAGAGCCTTGCAGGGGCGACGGTCCGACAGGCGGGGGAGACGGCGGTGATCGCCGAGATCGTCCGGCACGCGGAGGGGATGCCTTTGGCGATCGAGTTGGCATCGAGCGCGTCCCGGTCGTTTGCGTTGGGCGACGTGCGCGACCGCCTGCGCGGGACCATCCGGCTGGATGAGCCGATCCCGGGGGCGCCGAGTCGTCGTCACAGCTCCTTGAGCGAGGTGATCGACTGGAGCTTCCGGCTTCTCTCGCAGGTCGAACAGCGGCTCCTCATCCGTCTCGGAGCCTTTCAGGGCCGGTTCGGACTCGCCGATATCGAGGCGGTCTGCTGTGAGGAAGAGCTGTCGCCTCGAGAGGCCTTCACCGCTCTCGGCAAACTCGTGCGGTCATCCCTGGTGGTCCTGCGCCCAGGTGAGGAGGACCGACCCTACGGCCTGCTCGACATGATCCGAGCCTTCGCGGCAAGCCGTCTGGACTCCGATGCCGCGGAGCTGCAGCGTTGCCGCGACCGCCATCTCGAGCACTTCGCCAACCTCGCGACCGAAGCCAGGGTGGCGCTGACGGCGACCGAGCCGGCGCGGTGGCTGCGCGTAGTCGATCAGGTGGAATCCGACTTGCTGGCCGCCTTGGACGCCTCCCGTGCCCGCGGCGACGCCGACCGGGCTGCAGCGTTGGCGCTGGTGTTGTCGGATCATCGTGTCGCGAGGTACCGCTTGGATGACGCCGAGGCGGTTCTCCAGACCGTCCGTGCGTGGTTGCCGGAAGATCACCCAAGCCAGCCGGAGCTGGCGATGGGGTTGGCGACGGCCGCGCACCTGCTCGACGACTTCGGCTCCGCCCGGGGCTACTGCATGCAAGCCATCGGAGCGGCCGAGCGCTCGGGCGACCACGTGGGGGTCGGCTTCGCGTTGGCGAGGCTCGCCGAAGTCGTGCGAAGCGCGGACAACGACGCCAACAAGGCGGTCGAGCTCATCGAAGAGGCCCAGCATCTCGCCGAGGAGCACGATTCGGCGCTTCTCGCTGTCGAAGCGCTTCGTCTGCGTTCCGCGCTGGAGTGGGACGCCGGCAACATCGGCACCGCCGAGAGCGAGATGCGCGACTGGCGGCGCAGAGCCCGCAAAGCCGGCAACGCCAGGGCGGCTGCCGAGGCGTCTTTGCAGCTCGCCGGGCTGCTGAGCGGCCGCGGGGGTTATCGCGAGTCCGACCAGCTCTGCGACGAGGCGGCTGACTTCTACGCCACCACCGGCGACCCGCTCGAGAGCGCGTACGTGTCGTACACCAAGGGCAGGTCCCTGCTCTTTCAGGGCGACCTCGACGGAGCAGCCGAGCACGCCGGGCGGGCCCGCGAGGCCTTCGAGCGCATCGGCGACGACTGGGGAGTAGGGATCGCCCTGCGAGTCCTCGGCGAAGCCCGGCTGCGTGCCGGCGTGTTGGCGGAGGCGGGGGACGACCTGCGGCGATCGTTGGACCTGATGCTCCAACGAGGGTTCGCCGACGACGTCGCTGCCACGAGCGACCCGCTCGCGCGGTGGGCGCTGGCCACCGGCGATGTGGATCACGCGGCGGAACTGGTTCGCGCGGCGCTCGAAGGCCTGGGTGACCGGTCCAGCCGCAACCGCGGGCCTCTGCTGCGCACGTCCGGCATGATCGAGGCGCGCCTCGGTCACCTTCGCGAGGCTCGGCGGCTGATCGCCGAGGCGGTCGAAGAGTGCCGACGCACCGGCACTGCCGACGCACTGCGGTCCGCGGAAGCTGCGTTGGCCGAGGTGCAACTGCCACCGCGCGGCTGACCCGCCGTTCCAAGGATCTTCCAAGAAGCCGAGCTTTACGCTCCACCTGAGGGCTTCGATCGGGCGGCGGTACGGAGGAGGCAGCTCCAAAATGGGGCGTGACTGCGAGAAGGGCGGCAGACGCCGTCTGGTTCGGGCAAAGAGACGGCCGGGTAGCCTGCTCGCCCGGTCGTTGACCGCCGGCGGCCTCGCCGCCGTGTGGCTCCTCGGCGGCGCGCCTTCTGATGCCTCCGCCAGCTCCACCACGACGTGGTCGGCCGTCTCCGGCCCGCAGGTGCTTAGCTATCAGCCCTTCGTTGCGTGCGCCGACACCGAGCACTGCTGGATGGCCAGTGACAACGGGAGCGGCTCGCAGGTCGACGTGTCGGTTCCGGCGACCGCACGAGCAGAGCCACTTCCCCGTCCAGGCGGGACCGCTGCGAGGAGCCTGCAGTGATCCCGCCGATCTGCGCCGTCTGCTTTCGCGACGCCCGCTCGGACCGAGCGGCGTTCCCCCGGCCGCTCCTCGAGCACCTGGTCTACTTCTCCGATTACGAGCCGGTGCCTGGTGGCATGCCCGGCCAGCCTCAGGGCGCACTGTGGTTCTGTGTCGACCACCTCGAAGCGGCCAAGGCGAGCAGCGATCTTCCGACTCATCGAGCCCTTCTGCTGATGAGCTCGCCTTCGCGGCGCACGGCCGTTCGCGGGCGTCGATCGATGAGACAGGACAAGGGCCGGGTGGATGGCAGTGGCGAGGAGCGCCCAGCATGGTAGCCGGACCGGGATTCGACGCGGTCAGGCCGGAGATGAAGCCGCAGCCGTTCGCCCTGCTGCGGGTCCGGCGTATCTGCGGCTGGGTGGGCGTCGTCGTCGCGGTGGTCGGGGCGGCGAGCGTCGCCAAGCCCGACGGGGTGCTCTTCGTGGTGATAGGCGTCGGGCTCCTGGCGGTATACGCGTGGATGCGCGTCACGGCATCACAGGCGCGCCTGCGCGACCTGGCGGTCGGGCGTCGGCTCGCGGAGTCGTTGCAGGCGCAGCAGTGGCCCGCGCCTGTTCAACCCGAAGCGCTCAATGCGGCCGGGATGCGACTCGAACCCGGTGAGGTGTGCCTCGTCGACGGGGCTGACGTCGAGCTCATGCAGTGGTACGGCGACCCCGTGGTTCTGACCAGGCGCTTCTTCTTACTGTGGGGCAGCCCCCTGGCGTGGATGGTGTCGATCCTCGGCATGTTCGGCTCCTGGCAGCACAACCGCAAGAAGTCCAAGAAGGCGGCGCCGCGATGGCGCGACC
>JAJYLA010000138.1 GCA_021788115.1 Actinomycetes bacterium
CAGCGCACCCCCGCCCGCCCCCGCACCGCCCGCACCCGAGACGCCCGCAACGCTGGACCACCGCCTCGCCGCGGCACGCCGGCGCGGGCGCAGCCGGCTGCGCAGTCCCCGGCTCCGGGAGGCCCTCCTCGAGCTCGGGGTGGCGACGTCCATCCTCGCCGGCGTCGCCGCAACAGCCGGCGGCGACCACGGCCCGCCGACGGCCTCGTGGAACGTCGCTGCCGCACCGGTCCTCGACGCCTTGGTCAACGACCTGGCCACCGCGCAGCAGGACCTCGCCACGCCCTCCGCTGCTTCGCCGAGGACCCTCACCCGCGACCTGGCCTCCCTCGGGCACGACGCTCACGCCGCGCGCTCGCTGCCCCTCCCCGCCGACCGGCCTCTCGCGTCCGCGTGGGACGCGGTGCTGCGCGACCTCGCCTCGGCACAGGCGAAGGTCGCCGCCGCGTCCGCCGACCCGAGCGCCGCCGCGATGGTCGCCGCACGCCAGGCCCTCACCACCACGGAAGGGCGGCTGTACTCGCTGGGGCGGGCGCTCCCCGCTCCCGGCTGAGCTCAACCGGCAGGGCACGCGACGAGCACCGGTGCAACGCCCGGGCGGACCCTCGGCACCGAGGGTCCCGTGGCCGCGACCGCGGTCGCGGCGGCCCGCACGTGGCGCCGCCCGAAACCGGGTATCGCCCGGCCGAAGACCGCGTCGACAGTGGCGGCGCCTTCGAGCCGGACGGTGTTGCCCCCGGCGGACATCCACACGCGGATCCCGTGCAGGTCGGAGTCGGCCTGCGCCGCCAGGTCGGCGCAGACCGTGCGCGCCGCGGCCGCCGGGTCGACTCTCACGGCGCCCCGGCGGTAGAAGGAGCTGTCCTGCAGCGCCGCGGCAGCTGAGTCGTTGGCTGCCGCGACGAGCGCCGAGCGCAGCTGCTGCTGGCCCAGGTACGCCACGGCGCTGTCCACGCACAGCGCGCCCAGCAGGATGACAACCAGCACTCCGGCAGGCACGAGGACGAGGACACTCCCGCTCTCACGGCGCCGCGGCCGCCGGCCTGCAGCCGGTGGACAAGGGGTCCTGCTCACATGCACGCCGCCGCCCCCGGCAAACCGGACCGGTAAGGGTCGACGAGCTCGGAGTGGATGGCCCGGACGCGCTCGCCCGTCCCGACCCGGCCGACGACAGGCAGCTCGACGACGGGGCTCGGGTACGACACGGCGATGGTCACCCTCCGGCACCGGCCGAACGACCCGGACACCAATCGGACACGGGCCAGGCCGGGGTCCCGGCCATATCCCGCCAAAGCGGCGTCTGCCGCCTGCCTCGCGTCCAGCGCGGCCGCGGTCCCGTTCGGTGCTTCGACGTAGATGCGCGCCGCCTCCCGTGCCGCGTCGACGGCCGCGGCCTTGGTGGTGACCACGCCCCACGCGTTCGCCACGAGCAAGGTGACGATCACGAAGAGCAGCATGCCGAAAAGCAGGGCTGCAAAGCCTCCAGCAAAACCGTCCTCATCCCGGCAGCCGCGGCGGCGGAGTGCTTTGACGGAGCCAGAGCCGGCGCGCGTCCGCTTTTTGCCCGGAAGACGCCTCACCGGAACCGCTCCGTGCGGACCGCGACCGTTCGCTGCACCAGGCGCCAGGACGATGGAAGCGGCAGGAAGCCCGGGCTTCGGCCGCCGACCTCGAGCACCACCCGCTGGCCGTCGACCTCCTTCCAAAGGAAAAAGGTGCTGCCCGCCGCGCCGAAGGAGCCCAGCTGCCGCCTGGCAGCCGCCTCGGCGGAGGGCACGGCCCGAGCCGGGTCCGGTGAATCAGCCACTTGCTGCGCCGCGCCCGATGCCGCCGCTGTCAACGCGGACACGGCGTACAGCCGCACCATCACCTGGGTTGCGAACAGCAGCAGGATCAGGAAGATCGCGAACCCGACGGTCGTGCCGATGATCCCGAAGCCGAGCTCGCCTCGAGGCGACGGCTCAGCAGTTGCCGCTCGTCTGCCCGATGCAGTTGACCTGGTTGTCGACATGCTTGGCGGCGTGGTGGAAGGTGCTGCTGAACGCCACCCACATCGCGACGCCGAGGAAGGCCATCACGAGCACGGCGATGGCGGACGAGACGACTCCCTCGCCGCGTTCGTCCCGGCGCCGGCGGCGGCCAACCGCAGCTGACCGAGGACGGTGGTAGCGCGTCTTGGTAACCGACATGGCTGTCCTTTCGCACGCAGTTTCCCCGAAAGGCCCCAAGGCGCGCCCAGCCGCGCCTTCGCCTTGACCCGACAAGCCAGCCCGGCAAACCCCCCTGAGCCCGCCATGGCTGAAACGTAGCCAAACTACATCGATGTCAGCAAGGGCCGGGACCAGCGATTCTCCCAGAAGACCCGGCTGGAGGCCCGGCGCGCTCACGTCGGCCGCCCGGCCCGGCGGGCCCGACGGCGGGATCGGCCGCCGGGGTTCAGGCGTTCGAGAAGATCCGCAGGGCGGCGAGAAAGGGAACAGCCAGCAGGATGACGCCCGGCACGAGGGTCGCGACCGTGACCGGGACCCAGACCTGCTCGCCCCGGCGTTCGAGCGCTTCGACGGTGCGACGGTGCAGGTCCCGCCGGCCGTGGCGCGCTTCGGCGGACACCAGGCGACCGAGATCCGAGGCGGCGGAGTGGGCGGCGAGGACCGCTACGAACCTGTCGACGGCGTCGACGCCTGCCACGTCGCCCCATTCACGCAGGGCTTCCGCTTCGCTGAGTCCCTGGCGAACCCGGTTCACGACGCGCGCAAGGTCCCTCGCGGCGCAGCCCTGCCCGCGCTGGGCGACGCGGGTGAGCGCAGCCCCCACCGAGTAGCCGGCGTTGAGGAGCATGGCGACCTGTTCGCTGACGATCGGCAGTTCCCGCGCGAGGTTGGTCTGCCACCGCTGCGACGCCCGGACCAGGCGCTGCTCGACGGCCAGAAAGGCGAGCAGGGGCGCGCCTCCGACCACGATCAGCGCCGCCGGCGCGGGCATGCGTACCCCGGCGGCCGCGGCGCCGCCGGCGAGGAGCGCGGCTGCGGTGATAGCCATCTGGCGGACCCGGAACACGGTGACGTCGACATCGGAGTGCACCCTGTGCAGCCGGATCGAAAGCGCCTCGTTGATACCGAACAGCGCTGCGAGGCGGTCCCCCGCCGCGCGCGCCAGAGGCCCGATGACGTCACGAAGGGACTCGACCGACAGGATCCCGCCGTTGCGAACCGGCACCGGCCGCCCGGGGTTGTAGGGCCGCAGCCGTGCAGCAAGGCTCGGCCTGGTGAGCCGGCGCCACCCGGAGAGCAGGAGCGTGGCGCCGACCCACACCAGCAGCCCCGCTCCGAGCGCGATGCGCATCACCGGAACACCCTGGGCTCGTCGGGCAGGCGCATCAGTCGGCCGGACCACGCCCAGCACGCCGCCACCGATGCCAGCCCGACCGCCACCGCGGCCTGCCCGCCGGCGGTCTCGTACGCGGCGCGCCCGGCACCGATCGACAGGCCCGCCAGCGCCATGCCCAGCGGGACCAGCAGCACGAATCGCCGGGCGAAACGCACACCCGCCTGCCGGCTGGCCGCGTCCTTGCGCACCTGCACGTCGAGCACCCTGTCGTCGATGAGGTCCGCGAGCCTCGAATCCAGGTCGGTACCACCGACCTCGTGCGCCACGAGGAGGGTCTCGCACACCGCGTCGACGGTCGAGTCGGCGAGCTGATCCTTGAGCAATGCCGTGGTCCGGGCAAAGTCGGTGGTGAGCAGCCACTCCCGCTCCGCGGCCGCAAAGCCCGGCCTCCACTCCTCCGGGGCGCGCCTGCCCACCTCGAAGAGTGCCTGGGGGATGGACCGGCCCATCGATCCTGTGAGCAGCCGCAGCTCCTCGAGGAGCCGGGGCCAGCACTCGGCGGCCGCGGCCAGCCGGGCCCTGCGCCGCGCCCGGTAGGCCGACACCGGGAACGCGGCGATCAACAGCCCGGAGACGAGCGCCGCGGCGACCCCGCCGAAGAGCACGTACCCGCCGGCGCTGCCGACCACGAAGAGCAATGCCACGGCCGAGACGAGCTCCCCGGGACGCACCGCACCGAGGCCAGCCTGGACCATCCAGGCGTGCAGGGTCAGGCGGCCGCGCCGGCGCGGGGTTGCGCGGGCGGACGCGCGACGACCGAAGGCCACCGACGTGTACAGCAGGTACGCCCCCACGCCGGCGAGGCCGGCGGCAAGAGCGGCGGCCGCCACGCCGGCCACCCGCCCGCTCACCGCACGGTCTCCCCGGACGTCAGCAGGCGCGGGTCGAAGCCCGCCAGCTCGAGGGCCCGCGCTGCGCGGACCGGCAGGTGGCCCGTCCACGTCAGTGGGTCCCCGAAGCGGGCACGGGCGAAGATCGACGTTGTGGTGAAAGCCACGGCGCCCGGCGACACCTGTAGATCCTCCACGGCGAGCACCTCCGTCACCCGCACCTCCGGCCCGCGGCGGGCGCAATGCACGACGAGATCAACAGCCTCGCTGACCAGCGCCGAGAGCGCCGTCACGCTGAGCTCGGAACCCGTTTCGGCGAGCTGACAGACGAATCGCAGCCGCGACAGCGCCTGGCGAGCCGACGCGGCGTGGATCGTGGTGAAGCCCTGCACGCCCGACGAGAGCGTCAGCATCAGCGGCATGGCCTCTCGGTCCCGCACCTCCCCGACGATGGCGACATCGGGTGCCATGCGAAGGAACCCCGACACGAGGCGTCGCAGATCGACCTCCTTCCTGTCGGGGCGGGCAGGCCTGGTTTGCATGTGGGCGACGTTCGGCAGCGGGATGTCGGCCTCGAACACCTCTTCGGCGACCACGACCCGCAGGTTCGGATCCAGCTCCGCAGCGAGGCAGGAGAGCAGGGTTGTCTTCCCCGACCCGGGCGCGCCCGCCACGACGATCGACAGCCCGCTGCGCACGCAGGCCTGGAGAAAACGGGCCGTCGTCTGGTCGAGGGTTCCCCGATCGATCAACTCCCGCAGCGAGCGGTGCACCACCCCGGAGAACTTCCGGATGTTGACGAGCACATGGCCGTCTCGGCCGACGTCGGCGTGGACGATGTGGAGGCGGGCGCCGTTGTCGAGCTGGGCGTCTTGCAACCCTTCGGCCGGGTCGAGCTTGCGGTGCGAGCGGCTGGCGTCGTCGAGGATCTTGGTGAGCACCCGAACCACGTGGTCGTCGTCGTGGAACACCTCGTGGTGATAGCCGCTGTTGCCGGAGTGCCGTTTGGTGAAAATCGAGGTCGGTCCGTTGACCATGATCTCCCACACGTCGGGGTCGGCGAGCAGCGGGTCGAGGGGCCCGTACCCCGTCAGGTTCCGCAATGCTCGCTCGACGGCAGCGTCGGGATCGGCGATGTCCAGGCTTCGCAAGCCCCGCCGGTACTCCTCGCGCCACCGCGCGACCTCCTGGTCCAGCAAAGTGCGCAGTTGCTCGGCGGCGCCGGGCGTGGCCATATCCAGGGCGGCGTCCTTGGCCTTCTCCTGCGCCGCCCGTTCGATCTCCCGCAGCGGCGATGTCCACTCGGCCTGCGCCGTGGACGTCACCGCAGCCTCCCACCCGACCGCCCGAGCCGCACGGCCCCCACGGTACCCACGCCCCGAGCCATCGACAAGAGCCACAGCACAGTGCTGATCTTGCTTCCAGTTGCCCTGCCCCTATTGCCCTGCCATCCCATATAATGTAATCTGAGTCATATGGATGTTGTCCTGTGTGATTCGTTCACCGTTCGGAAGCGAGCGCGGACCGGGGAGGACCGCCGGCGGCTGGCGATCGAGGCCCGGGCGCTCTCGTCACTGGCACATCCGGGCGTTGTCCGGGTCCTCGAGGTGGAAGGCGCGGATCCGCCGGACTCCATCGTGCTCCAACGGGTGGCCGGCCCGAGCTTCGAGGACCTCGGCGAGCAGCCGGTGGAGGTCCTGGCGGGACTCGGTGCGGCGATTGCGACCGTGCTGTCCGACCTCCACGCCCTCGGCGTTGCCCACGGCGCCGTCCAAGCCGGCCACATCCTCATCGACGAGGGCGGCCGGCCCGTGCTGTGCAGCCTGGGCCGTTCGGTGTTCGCTCGATCCGGGCCCGGATTCGAGCGGCGACGCCGCGAGGACGTCCGGGCGCTGGCGCTGGTGCTCCTAGATCGTCTGCCTCCCGGGACGCGAGGACGTCTGAGGCGCACCCTCACGAGGGTCGCCGAGGAGCGGCTCCCCGGTCGGGCGAGCGCCCGGGGCCTGGCCGCTGCCCTCGTGGCCGCCACCCCCGGCGCCTGTCTGCCCGAGCTCGCCCCGGGCTCCGGAAGGCCCGGGCCAGACGATTGCGCCCCGGAGGGTCCCGCCCCCGAGGGTCCCGCCCCCGAGGGCCCCGCGCCGGGGGGGCCGGGGCCCGTGATCTCGCGCCGGCGACTCCAACGCGGCGTCCAGCGTCGCACGCAGCGAGCGGCCGCCGGCGCCCTCCTCCTCGCCTCCGGGATCGCGGCGACGACATGGCTCCTCCTCCCTCGCCCCGCGCCCGCCGGCCGCCGAGGGGCCATGGAGAGAGCGGACGCTCCTGCCGCCTCCCGGCGCTGTCCCGCGGCCGACGACGGCTGCGTCGCCCTTGCCTCGACGGGAGGAAAGATCAGTGTCGGAGGCATCCGCTATGCGGTGGGTGCCCCAGGCGACGTCGTCGTGGTGGGGCGCTGGACGTGCGGTGGGACCGCGTTCCCGGCCCTCCTCCGCCCTGCGACAGGGCAGGTGTGGGTCTTCGACGCCTGGGCCGCGCCGGCCCGCCCCGTAACAGGGCGCCTGGTGGCACAGATCAGGGGCGTCGTGGGCCTGCGGGTCCACCCTGGGCCGTCCGGCTGTGACTTGCTCGTCGGCACCGGTGGGCCGGGGCTGGCGACGATTCTCTACCGGG
Organism: Actinomycetes bacterium; assembly: GCA_021788115.1. Classification (GTDB taxonomy): domain Bacteria; phylum Actinomycetota; class Acidimicrobiia; order Acidimicrobiales; family Palsa-688; genus JAJYLA01. Next base: position 6,885 of record JAJYLA010000138.1, read on the forward strand.
GGCGCAGGTGAAGGCGCGCGAGGTGGCAGCCTGGCTCGGCCGATTCGCCGTGACGCTCGGCGGCCTGGTGATACTCCGGCGACTCGGGCACGGCGCGCTCGCCGCCCCGCCGCTGACCAGCATCCGCGGGATCTCCCGATGGTTCGATGGTCGCGGGATGCTGGTCGCAGTGTTCGCCGCCGGCCGCACCCTGGCGTTTTGGGCCGGCTGTTACCTGTCCGTGCTGTGGATGCTCAGCCTCGCGACCGCCGGCGCCGGGCCCGGAAGGTGGGACGGGGCTCGCCGGGCGCTGGCCCGTTGTCATCTGCCGGGATTCCGGTGGGCGGCATCGGTCACCTGGGGTGCGTGGGTCATGGGGACTTCACTCGCCACGCCGGCGGCCCCGGCCGCCGCCGCCTCCTTCACGCCGGCCCCCCCGGCGACGGCCGCCTCCTCCACGCCGGCGGCCCCGGCCGCCGCCGCCTCCTTCACGCCGGC
>JAJYLA010000021.1 GCA_021788115.1 Actinomycetes bacterium
GGTCGCCGGCGGGTCGGCGGCGGGTCGGCGGTCGCCGGCGGCCGCCGGCGGCCGGCGGTCGCCGGCTGTGCTGACGGGATCGCCGGCCCCGCTACGCCGCGGAGCGGATTCGCAGGGCATCCCCTCGCCTCACGAGAATGCTGTGCACCACCAGGCCCTCGGGCCCGGACCGCGGGCCGCGCAGGAGCTCGCAACCCGTCACCGCGGACGCGGCGAACACGCCGTCATCCGCCGCGACGAGGTCCGCCGCCTCGTAGCGGTCACCCAGCTGCCCGGCGTCGCGCAGGCGGTCGCGTTCGCCATCGGTCTGCGGTGCGGGGCGCGCCTGCATGTCGCCGCCGAGGAGCCGGGCGGCACACGCCGTGAGGACCCCCTCGGGTGACCCACCGACGCCGACCGCCAGGTCCACGCCGCTGCCGGGAACCAGCGCCGACAGACCCGCCATCACGTCGCCATCCGGGATCTCCACGACGGACGCCCCGGCGGCGCGGATGCGCGCGATGAGCTCCGCGTGGCGGGGTTTGCGGAGCACCGCGACCCGCAGCCGCCCGACGGCGGCGCCGGCGGAGACGGCAACCGTGCGGAGGTTCTCCTCGATCGGGGCGTCGATGTCGATGCACCCGCGGGCGTGGCTCCCGACGACGATCTTGTCCATGTAGAAGCCGGCCAGCGGGCGCATGGTCCCGGGAGGCGAGGCGGCCACGACCGTCACGGCACCGGGTACCCCTGTCGCGCAGAGGGTCGTGCCTTCGAGAGGATCGACGGCCACGTCGAACGACGGGCCGCCGCCGGCGCCCACCTTCTCGCCAGCGAACAGCATGGGAGCTGCATCCTTCTCCCCCTCGCCGATCACGACGACGCCGCTGCCCGGTACCCGGCCGAGGGCCTCGCGCATGGCTTCCACCGCCGCGTGGTCCGCGGCGTGCTTGTCTCCGCGCCCCACCCACTCCTGGCAGGCGGCTGCGGCAGCGACCGCCGCCTCGAGGACCGGCAGGGCGATCGAGGAGAGGTCGAGCTTCGCAGGTGTCAGCACCCGCCCAGGCTGATCGAGGCCGGCGGGAGCCCGAGTCCCCCCGGAGAGGGATGTGGCGAGTGAGCGCCGCCCCGTCCGACTGCGCGTGGGAGCCGGCGGGGGGAGCCTCGCCGGCGAGACGCGAGAGCGAGAGCCATGCCGCAACGCCCGAATCCCGCCGCTGCCTCCCCGGGATCCGTGTCCTCTCGCATACCGCTCGGACAGGGGTACGCGAGGGGACACGAATCGGGCTGGAGGGCGGCCTACTCGGCGATTCGTGTCCACTCATGTACCCGTACGGGCGCATAAGGGGACACGAATCCCGCCGCTGGCATCTCCCCGCAAGGTTTTGTGTCCCCTCGTGTCCCTCTGGGGACACCGATCACGCCGCGGCCCCCTACCGGCCGGACGGCTCGAACGCGGCGCCCATCTCGCCGTCCGACCAGCGGGCGACGAAGGAGAAGCGGTCGGTGCGCACGACGCCGTGGCGCCACTCGACAGGGGAGGAATCCGACGACGAGAGCCGCTCTATCCCGAGCGCCGGAATGCGGCTCGCCAGCCCGAGGAGCTGGCGCTGCTCGGGGGTGGGCAGGACCGGGTGGAGGCGCTCCCAGCCGGAGTTGATCCGCACCCCGCAGCGCATCTGCAGCTCCCGGTAGAGGGCCGTGTGGGCGAAGTCGACCTCCATGAGCGGGTGGGCGACGCGGGCCGGCATCCATGAGCAGTCGAGCACGATCGGCTGCTCGTCGGCGAGGCGCAACCTCTCGAGGTAGACGAGGGGCTCGTGGGGGCTGCAGCCGAGAACCTTGGCCGCCTCTGCGTCGCGCCGCTCCTCGAGCCTGCGCACGACGCTTCGCTGCACGAAGCCCTGCGCCTCGACCGAGCGGAACAGGCTGTAAAGCGTGCCGAGCGACTGCTCGACGTGAGGCTCCCGCACGAAGGTTCCCCGACCGCGCCCCCGCTCGACGACACCCTCGAGCTGCAGCCGGCGGACGGCTTCCCGGACGGTGTGCCTGCTCACGCCGTACTGCTCGGTCAGCTGGATGTCCCCCGGGAAGTGGCCCTCGAACTCGCCGGCGGCGAGGCGCAGGCGCAGGTCGGCGAGGACCTGTGCCCACAGAGGGCGCGGGCTGGCACGGTCTGGCGACACCCCACAAGTATGCGCGGCCGCGTGCCGAGCCGGCGGGCGCGGACCGTGAGCCGGACCGTGAGCCGGACCGTGAGCCGGACCGTGAGCCGGACCGTGAGCCCGCCTGTCTGCGGCCTCTCTGCGGCCTGTCTGCGGCCTCTCTGCGGCCTCTCTGCGACCTCTCTGCGGCCTCCCTGCGGCCTCTCTGCAGCCCATGCGCCGGTCCCGGCGGCCCAGTGCCCGGCTCCGGCGCGCCTTGACGGGGCGCTCGCCTCCCTCTATAAATGTTCGTACATATGGAGCTTTCTCCTCGGGGGGGGGTGGTCGCGCCGTCGGTGGTGACGATCGAGACGCCGGCGCTGGGCGACCGGTCGTACCTGGCGCACGACGGGCGCGTGGGTGTGGTCGTCGACGCGCAGCGCGACTTCGACCGCGTGCTCGAGGCCGCCGACGACGCCGGCGTGGAGATCACCCATGTCCTCGAAACCCACATCCACAACGACTACGTCACCGGCGGCCACGCCCTCGCCTTCGAGACCGGCGCCGCGTACGTCGTGGCCGCCGACGAGCACGTCGAGTTCGACCGGGTTCCTGCCCGCGACGGCGACACCTTCCAGACCGGGGATCTGTCCGTCACCGCCCTCCACACCCCCGGCCACACGGCGCACCACCTGTCCTTCGTGCTGCGCGACGGCGGCGGCGAGGCCCTGGCCGTGTTCACCGGCGGGTCGATGCTCTTCGGATCGGTCGGGCGGACCGATCTCCTGGGCGCGGCGCAGACCGAGGCGCTCACCCGGGCCCAGTACCGATCGGTGCGCCGTCTGGCACACGAACTGCCGGCGGCGACGGCGGTCCACCCGACCCATGGTTTCGGGAGTTTCTGCTCGGCGATAGAGACGGACGGCACGGAGTCCACGATCGGCGACGAACGTCGCGCCAACGTCGCCGTGGTCGTGGAGGACGAGGAGGAGTTCGTCGCACGGCTGACCGCCGGCCTGGCGGACTATCCGCGGTACTACCTGCACATGGCCCCCGCGAACCGGCGCGGCCCTGGGCCGGCGGACCTCTCCATCCCGCGGGAGGTGGACCCCGACGAGATCCGGGCGCGCATCGACGGCGGCGAGTGGGTCGTCGACCTACGCCAGAGGCGGGCGTTCGCCCGCGAGCACGTGTCGGGGACGATCTCGGTCGAGTACGGGGATTCCTTCTCGACGTTCCTTGCGTGGACCATCCCGTGGGGTACGCCGCTCACGCTGATCGCAGACAGCCCCGACGCCCTCGCCGGTGCCCGCCGACAACTCGTCCGCGTCGGCATCGACCGCCTGGAAGGAGTTGCGGCCAGCCAGACCAGCCAGCTGGCCGCCGGCCGCAGTGCCAGCTACGAGGCCACCGGCTTCGCGGGCCTGGCCGCGGCACTGGGACGTGACGGCGGGGGAATCGTCGCCCTCGACGTGCGCCGCCCGGACGAATGGCGCGCCGGCCATGTCACCGGCGCCGTGCACATCCCGTTCTGGGAGCTGGAGTCGCGAGTCGTCGAGGTGCCCCCCGGGGAGGTCTGGGTGTACTGCCACAGCGGATACCGCTCCGCGATCGCCGCGTCGATCCTGGACAGGGCGGGGCGGCACCCCGTGCTCGTCGACGACGAGTGGCCCCAGGCTGCCGCGGCCGGTGTGCCCGTCACGACGGAACTCGATCGGTGACCCTTCTCGACTCCGGACCCGGAACCCGCGCGACGACCGAGCGGCCGCAGCGCTGGGTGAAGGTCCTCGATCAGACACGCTGCATCGGGTGCCACGCCTGCACCACGGCGTGCAAGAGCGAGAACGACGTCCCCGTCGGCGTGACGCGCACGTACGTGAAGTCGGTGGAGGTGGGTCTTTTCCCCCAGGTACGGCGGGCATTTCAGGTCACCCGGTGCAACCAGTGCGAGGACGCCCCGTGTGTGGCCGCGTGCCCGACGGCTGCCATGTACCGCCGGCCCGACGGGATCGTCGACTTCGACAAGCGCGTCTGCATCGGTTGCAAGGCGTGCATCGCCGCGTGCCCCTACGACGCCATCTTCATCAACCCCGAGGACCACTCGGCGGAGAAGTGCAACTTCTGCGCACATCGCCTCGACGTCGGGCTGGAACCGGCGTGCGTCACGGTGTGCCCGACCGGCGCCATCCTCGTCGGCGACTCTCTCGACCCGGGTTCGGCGGTGGCCCGCATCGTCGGAAGGGAGCCGGTGGCGGTCCGCCGCCCGGAGAAGGAAACCCGGCCGGGCGTGTTCTACAAGGGCGCCCACCAGGCGACGCTCGACCCGCTGGGGGCCCGGAGGCCCGACGGCGGGCTGTTCGCCTGGGCGACGCAGGGGGCTGAGGGGCCGGGACGCGTGACCTCGGGTCACCCGGGGCGGCCGGCGTCGACGGTGGAGGCGCTCGTCTCCTACGACGTTCCCCACGGCGCCCCGTGGGGATGGAGGGTGAGCGCGTACACGTGGTCCAAGTCCCTGGCGGCCGGAGCGATGCTCGTGCCGCTGGTGCTGGTGCTCGCCGGCCGGCTGACGTGGGCCGACCCGCTGGCCCGGTGGGCGGCCCCGGTGCTCGCCGCGGCGATGCTCGCGGTGACCGGGATCCTCCTGATCTGGGATCTCAAGCACCCCCGCCGCTTCCACCTGATATTCACCCGCCACCAGTGGGGATCCTGGCTGGTGAAGGGGGCGGTGATCATCGGCGGCTACGGGGGCGCCCTCGCCGTGTACTTTGCCGGCTCGCTCGCCGGCGCGACGGAGGTGCGCCAGGTCGCGTCCGGGTTCGTGCTGCCCCTGGCGGTCGCGACGGCGTGCTACACGGCCTGGCTGTTCGCCCAGGCGAAGGCCCGCGACCTGTGGCAGAGCCCGCTTCTGGCGCCCCACCTCGCGGTGCAGGCCGTGCTCGCCGGGTCGGCGGCGATGCTACCGCTGGCGCAGTGGTTGAGCCCCGCCCGCGCGGTGACCGGAGTGGAGGTCCTGCTCTGTGGGGCCGCCGCCGTCCATGTGCTCGCCGCAGTCGGCGAGGTGACGGTCCCGCACCCGACGGCCCACGCGCACCTCGCCGCCAGCGGGATGGTCCGGGGCCGTATGGCCCGGTGGTGGTGGTTCGGCACGGCCGCGGCTGCGGTGGCGGTGGCCGCACCGTGGATCGGGGTGTGGGCGACCCCCTTCGCGCTCGTCGGGCTGGTCGCCTACGAACACGCCTACGTCCAGGCAGGCCAGTCGGTTCCCCTGGCATGACCAGCACACGATCATCGCAGGACCGGCGCACGGCCGGCGCACGGCCGGCGCACCACCAGCGGACGATCAGTCCGTGACCGACCTATGAGAAACGCAAGACGACCAGCGGAAGAAGGCGCCGTGACGCGCACAGATACCACGCCACCCGCCGGCACCACGCCACCCGCCGGCACCACGCCACCCGCCGGCACCACGCCACCCGCCGGCACCACCCCACCCGCCGGCACCACGCCACCCGCCGGCACCACCCCACCCGCCCGCGTGCCGGCCGACCGCGTGCCGGCCGACCGTGACGCGGTCGAGGGACGCGGCGAGACCTTCTACCCCGGCGCCAGCGGCGGGCACCTGGCGGCCTTCCCGCCCAAGCAGCGCTGGGACGACTGGGTGGAGCTCTCGTCGCGGGCGTGGCCCGAGCGCGAGGAACGCCACTACACGCTGGTGCCGACGACGTGCTTCAACTGCGAGTCCGCGTGCGGCCTGCTCGCCTACGTGGACCGGGACACCGGCCGGATCCGCAAGTTCGAGGGCAACCCGGAGCACCCCGGCTCACGGGGGCGCAACTGCGCCAAGGGCCCGGCGACCATCAACCAGATCACCGACCCGGAAAGGATCCTCCACCCGCTCCGCAGGGCCGGCGCCCGCGGGGAGGGGAAGTGGGAGCGGGTCAGCTGGGACGAGGTGCTCGACGACCTGGGCCGGCGCATCCGGAGCGCCCTCGTGGAGGGCCGCCACAACGAGATCATGGTCCACATCGGGAGGCCCGGCGAGGACGGCTTCACCGAGCGGGTGCTGGCGAGCTGGGGCGTGGACGGCCACAACTCCCACACCAACATCTGCTCCAGCGGAGGGCGGACCGGCTTCCAGTTCTGGATGGGCATCGACCGGCCGAGCCCCGACCACGCCCACGCGAAGGTCATCTACCTGATCAGCGCGCACCTCGAGTCCGGCCACTACTTCAACCCCCACGCCCAGCGGATCACCGAGGCGCGCGCTCGAGGCGCCAAGGTCATCGTGCTCGACACCCGCCTGTCGAACACGGCCACCCATGCCGACTACTGGCTGTCCACGCAGCCCGGCAGCGAAGCAGCCGTCAACCTGGCGATCGCCAACCATCTGATCCAGACGCGCCGCTACGACGCCGGCTTCGTGCGCCGCTGGTGGAACTGGGAGGAGTTCCTGGTCGAGTGCCGCCCGGACCTGCCGGTGACCTTCGAGGCGTTCCAGGAGGTTCTCGCCGGCCTCTACGCCGAGTTCACCTTCGAGATGGCCGCGGCGGAATCCGGCGTCGACGCGGCGGTCCTCGCCGAGGTGGCCGAGGTGATCGCCGGAGCGGGACCGCGCTTCTCCTGCCACAGCTGGCGGTCCGCGGCGGCGGGCAACCTGGGCGGCTGGCAGGTGTCGCGAACCGTGTTCCTGATCTCGGCGCTGCTCGGCGCCGTCGCCACCGAGGGGGGCACCTTCCCGAACGCCTGGAACAAGTTCGTGCCCCGGCCCATCCACGTGCCGCCGCACCCGCGGGTCTGGCAGGACCTGTCCTGGCCTCTCGAGTACCCGCTGGCCCAGAACGAGATGTCCTTCCTGCTCCCCCACTTCCTCAAGGACGGGCGCGGCCGGCTCGACACCTACTTCATCCGCACGTACAACCCGGTGTGGACCAACCCCGACGGCACTGCCTGGATGGAGGTGCTGACCGACCCCGGCCTGATCGGCTGCGTCGTGGCGCTCACCCCGACGTGGAACGAGTCCGCCTTCTTCGCCGACTACGTCCTGCCGATGGGCCACAGCTCGGAGCGCCACGACACGCACTCCTACGAGCAGTACGACGGCCAGTGGGTCGGGTTCCGCCAGCCGGTCCTGCGCGCGGCCCGGGAGCGCGCCGGTGACGCGCCGGTCACCGACACACGCCAGGTGAACCCGGGCGAGGTGTGGGAGGAGAACGAGTTCTGGATCGAGCTGTCGTGGCGGATCGACCCCGACGGGTCGCTCGGGGTGCGCCGCTACCACGAGTCGGTCGCCCGGCCCGGAGAGAAGCTGACCGTCGACGAGTACTACGGCTGGATGTTCGAGCACTCGGTGCCCGGGCTGCCCGCCAGGGCGGCACAGGACGGTCTCACCCCGCTCGAATGGATGCGCCGCTACGGTGCCTTCGAGGTCTCCGCCGGCGTCGGCGCCCTCCACGACCAGGAGGTCCCCGACAGCGAACTGGAGGGGGCGACGGTGGCAGCCCGGGGTCGCGTCTACACGTCGAGTCCCCGGCCGGCCGATCCGAACATCGTCCCCACCGGCGCGCCGGGCCCCGACGGGGAGGGCCGGCGACCGGTCGGGGTGGTCGTCGACGGCGTGGTGCGCCGGGGCTTCCCGACGCCATCGGGCAAGCTCGAGTTCTGGTCGTCGACCCTCGCCGCCTGGGGATGGCCCGAGCAGGCGCTCCCCGGGTACATCCGCAGCCACGTGCACCCCGACAACCTGCAGCCGGACCAGGTGGTGCTCATCTCCACGTTCCGCCTGCCGACGCAGATCCATACCCGCTCGGCGAACAGCAAGTGGCTCAACGAGCTGTCCCACACCAACCCGGTGTGGATCCACCCGTCCGACGCGGCGCGCTTCGGCGTCGAACGCACGGGCGACCCGGTGCGCGTCGAGACCGAGATCGGCTACTTCGTCGCCAAGGCGTGGATCACCGAGGGGATCCGTCCCGGCGTGGTGGCGTGCAGCCATCACATGGGGCGCTGGCGCCTCGCCGGGCAGCCCGTGCGGTCCGGGGGGATGATGGCGGCCGTCGCCCGGACCCGCACCGACAACGGCTGGCAGATGCGCACCACCGAACCCGTCTCCGCCTACCGCTCGGGCGACCCCGACACGGCCCGCATCTGGTGGGGGGATACCGGCGTGCACCAGAACCTGACCTTTCCCGTGCACCCCGACCCGATCTCGGGGATGCACTGCTGGCACCAGGCGGTGTGGGTCCGCCCCGCCGAGGCCGGCGACTCCCCCGGCGACATCGCCGTGGACACCGCACGGGCGCGCGAGGCGTATCGCAGCTGGCTTGCCGCGACCCGCCCCGCAGGCGAGGTGTCCCCCGACGGCACCCGCCGGCCGGGGTGGCTGATGCGCCCGCTGCGCCCGGCGGCCGAGGCGTTCACCCTGCCCGCCACCGCCACCCGCGTGCCTTAACCTGCATGGCGAATGCTTCATTGCCCCGCGATCCTGTGAGTGCAGCCCGCGACCCGGAGACCGCGGGCCGGGGATGGCACCGGCTCCTGGTGGAGCCCCGCCGGCCCGAGTCGGTCCGCAACCACCGGATGGCGGCGTGGCTGGTGGTGGGGACCGTGTGCATCGGCGCCTTCATGGGTCAGCTCGACGCCAGCATCGTCACCCTCGCGTTCCCCACCCTGCGCAAGGCGTTCGGGGCGTCGCTCGCATCCGTGCAGTGGGTGGGCCAGGCGTACCTGCTGGTGCTCATCGGCCTGCTCACCGCGGTGGGCCGCTACGCGGACATGGTGGGGCGAAAGCTTCTCTACACCTACGGTTTCCTCATCTTCATCTTCGGATCGGCCCTGTGCGGCCTGGCCCCGTCGCTCGGGGCGCTCGCCGGCTTCCGGGTCATCCAGGGCGTCGGCGCTGCGATGCTCCAGGCCAACAGCGTGGCCATCATCGTGAGCGCTGTCCCCCGCGGCCAGCTCGGACGGGCGATCGGCATCCAGGGGGCCGCGCAGGCCCTCGGGCTCGCGCTCGGCCCGGCCGTCGGCGGCGCGCTCATCGCCCTCGGCGGCTGGCGACTGATCTTCTTCATCAACGTGCCCGCCGGCATCGCCGGCACCGTCCTCGCCTGGTACCTGATCCCGCGCAGCCGGCACCTCGCCGCCCGGACGCGCTACGACTGGGCCGGCCTCGGCCTCATCCTTCCGGCGGTCAGCGCCCTGCTGCTCGCCATCTCCTACGGGAACAGGCTCGGCTGGGGCTCGCCGGTGATCGCCGGCGGGTTCGCTGCGGCGGCCCTGCTCCTGGCCGCCTTCGTCCAGCGGGAGCGGACCGCCCTCTCGCCGATGGTCGACCTGAGCCTGTTCCGCCGCCTGTCTTTCAGCGCCGGCATCGGCAGCGGCCTGCTGTCGTACCTGGTGCTGTTCGGCACGCTCACGGTAGCTCCGTTCCTCCTCGAGATCGCCCACGGCCAGTCCTCGGGCACGGCGGGCACCGAGCTGTTTCTCCTCCCCCTCGGCGTGGGGGTGACGGCGCCCTTCGCCGGGAGACTCGCGGACCGCATCGGCGCCCGTCCCCTCACCGTGGGCGGGATGCTCGTCGCGGGCGCCGCCCTGGCCGCCGCCGCGGTGGCACGCGACCACCTGGCTGTGCTGCTGCCCGTCCTCGTGGTCGCCGGCATCGGGCTCGGGGCGTTCACGCCCCCCAACAACGCGGCGATCATGGGCGCCGCGCCCCCCGAGCATTCGGGGACGGCGAGCGGCGTGCTCAACATGACTCGCGGCCTCGGCACCTCGCTGGGGCTCGCCCTGGCCGGACTGGCCTACACCATCGGGGCGGGTGTCCAGGCCGGGACCGCCCATCAGGCGTCCGTCGGCTTCCTCGACGCGACCGTCTTCCTCGCCGGCGTCGCTGTCCTGGCGGCGCTGATCGCCGCCATACGCGGTCAGGGGCCCCTCAGCCGCGACCGCACGCTTACCGCCGAGTAGCCTCCCGCCCGCGAATAGGGACCAAAGTCCCTACCGCCGGGGAAGCCCGGTATCGGAGGATGGTGGTGTGAGGGGGTTACGCACAACGGCCCAGGTAGCGCAGAGGAAACCATGGACGGCTCTGCATGGGCGGCGCCCTCACGGTGCACGATCTCGCCTCCCCGTCCCCCGTGGGGCCTGGGCGGGCCGGGAGGACGCAGGACCGTGCACACTCAGGCCGGCGGGCGGGGTTCGGCGCCCCTAGCCCGCTGAAGCGGCGGCTCGCGCCCGGCACCCCCCCCCGCCGGGTGCGAGTACGCCGAAAATCCTTCCACCGGGTAAAAGACCGCGCCCGGTGGCTGCACGCTCTCGGTGGTGACGCGGCCGCCGCGCCCGGCGGTGCCATCCTTGCCCCGTGCGAATTCTGGTGGTGGAAGACGACGACGGCATAGCGGAACCTCTCGCCGAGGGCCTCGCGCGCGAGGGTTTCGAGGTGAGCCGGGTCGCCACCGGAGCCGCCGCCCTCGGGGAGCCGGTCCCCGACGTGGTCCTGCTCGACCTGGGCCTCCCCGACCTCGACGGCTATGCGGTGTGCCAGCAGCTGCGCTCCCGGTCGTCGGTGCCGATCCTGGTGCTCACCGCCCGCGGCGCCGAAATCGACCGGGTGGTGGGCCTCGAGCTCGGCGCCGACGACTACATCGTCAAGCCGTTCGGCTTCCGGGAGCTGGTGGCCCGCGTCCGTGCCGTGCTGCGCCGCGCCAACGCCGAGATGTCGGCGCTCGCGGACGTGGCGGGGCCGGAGCAGGTGCAGGTGCTGGGGGCGCTCACCGTCGACCGACGCGCCCGGCGGGTACTGGTGGACGGCACCGAGGTGACCCTGTCGCCCAAGGAGTTCGACCTGCTCGCCCTGCTCGCCGAGGACCCCGGCGCGGTCGTCACCCGCCAGACGATCCTCGAGGAGGTCTGGGACCCCCACTGGTACGGGCCCACGAAGACCGTCGATGTGCACGTCGCCTCCCTGCGGCGCAAGCTCGGCCATCCCGAGTGGATCGAGACCGTACGGAGGGTCGGGCTCCGCCTCGGCGACACCGCCGCAGCCACCCACCCATGAGCCGGCGACTGATCCTGTCGTACCTCGGGCTGGCGGTGCTGATCCTGGTGGTGCTCGAGGTGCCCCTGGCCATCCTCGCCGCCCGCCACGAGCGGGACCTCACGGCCGGCCAGGCGGAGCGAGTGGCAGCGGGGCTCGCCGCCGTGGCCAGCGAGGACACCGAGCACGGTCACATCAGCGACCTTGCCGCCCTCGTCTCCCGCTACCAGGCGCAGACGGGAGGGGAGGTGGCGGTCGTGGACCCCGCCGGCCGCGTCCTCGCAGCGTCGGGCGGCGACGCCAACGTCGACGCGGCCGGCGAGCAGCGATCTCTCGTGCAGGCGGCGCTGTCGGGTGCGCCGGCGAGCTCTTTCGGCTCCGACGAGGGGGCGCCGTGGGCGGCCGCAGCGGTGCCGATCAGCTCGGGCGGAAAACCGCAGGGCGCCGTGCTGCTCGGGTATCCCGCCGCCTCCACCGAGACGCGCATTCACGACGTCTGGATCGCCCTCGGGGCCCTCGCGGCCGCGGTCCTGGTCGTCACCGCCGCGGTGGGGGCCCTGCTCGCCCGGTCCCTGTCGCTCCCGCTCGCCCGGCTCGAGTCCGCCGTCGGCCAGCTCGCCGACGGGGACCTGAGCGTCCAGGCGCGCGACGACGAGGGGCCGCCGCAGATACGGTCGCTCGCCGCCCGCTTCAACCTGATGGCCCGACGCCTCGCCGACCTCGTCGACGCCCAGAGCCGCTTCGTGGCCGACGCCTCCCACCAGCTGCGCTCCCCTCTGACCGCGCTGCGGCTGCGCCTCGAGAACCTCGAAGTCGGCGCCGACGCGCGGTCGGCGGAAGGGCTGGTCGCTGCCGGGAGCGAGCTTCAGCGGCTCAGCCGGATCGTGGACGGGCTGCTCACCCTCAGCGTCGCCCGCAGCGACCAACCCGAGCGCCGCCCCGTCGACCTCGCCGGAGTCATCGCGCAGCGATGCGACGCCTGGGCCGCCCTCGCCGAGGAGCGTCAGGTGGAGCTCGTGCCCGACGTGGACGGCTCGCGCCGCCCGGTCGCCCCGCTGGTGCCCGGCGACCTCGACCAGATCGTGGATAACCTGCTCGCCAACGCCGTCGACGCCAGCCCCGAAGGCGGCACGATCCGGGTGACCCTCGCCGCCGAGCCCGGCTGGTGGGAGCTGCACGTCGCCGACGAAGGCCCCGGCATGGCGGAGGAGGACCGCCACCGCGCCTTCGACCGCTTCTGGCAGGGATCGGGGACGAACGGGCACAGCGGCCTCGGCCTGGCGATCGTCCACCAGCTCGCCGCCCGCAACGACGCCGACGTGGAGCTCCGCCAGGCCGACCCGACCGGGCTCGACGCGGTGGTGCGCCTCCCTAGGACCCGGACGGGAGAGAAACGGTGAAGAAGTCGCGCGACTCGGCGGTCGGGCCGAGGTAGCGGGTCGCGGGCCGCTGCATCTGCGGGTACAGCTTGACGCCGGTGACCTCCCACGGGACGCTCCGGTTGTGCTCGAAGAAGTTGAAGGTGACCCACTCCGGGTTGATGTCGAGGGTCATCGCCCGCACGGCCCCGACGCGGACCAGGGACTCGGCCAGGCTGCGTGCGGTCAGGGCCGGGCCGGCTACGTACACGACGGCGCCCGAGGAGGTGACCCCGATCCCGGAGCGCGCGACGACCGTGTTGGCCCCGAGGGTGGCGCCCCACAGGCTCGTGTCGCCGTAGCTGGCGTCGGGCGCTATGCGCCCGTTGTCGACGAGGGGCACCAGGTTCTGCAGGACGGCGGTGACGTTCGGGGTCATGCGGACCTCGCTCCCCCACGCACCGACGTTGACGCGGCCGTTCGAGTAGATCACCATCGACGCGGCGTTGGCGCGCAGCGGCACGGCCGTCCGCCCGTCGAGGTAGAAGCCGCCGTGGGCGTCCTGCATGCGGAACCCGCCGTTGAACGCGGCGACCACCCTCCGCAGGGCCGCGCCGGTGATGTCGGGCGGCTGCGGCCAGGTCCCCCCCGGCTCCTGCGCACCCGGCACCAGGGCGAGGCGCAGCAGGGTCGGGTCGATCCATACCGCCGAGGTGATCTGGCTCGTGTAGACCGTGTCCGCGCGGAACTGCGACACGTACATGGCCGGCACCCCGTCGACGGTGACGCCGGCAGGCCGCCACTGACCTTCGCCCGGAAGGGCCGGTGAGACCACGAGGCTCACCGGCGCCGGCGGCGGGAGGTGTTGCGGGACGGCGGCGGCGGCCGCGACACCGCCGCGGGTGAGCCCGGCGTGGTGCAGCACCGACGACGGCGAGGAAGACGGGGACGGCGTCGGCACCGGGTTGAGGGCCTTGGGGCGTCCGCCCTTCGGCGGCGCGTTTTGGGAGTAGTAGAAGTGCTCGAGCGCGTTGGCGAGGGTTGCGGCGTGGTGGCCTCGCAGCCAGTCGGCCCACTTGGCTTCAAAGCTCTGGTTGCCGGGGGTGCGCCACGCCCCGACGAGCGAGATCGCCGCGAGGCTCACGAGCACGGTCACGACGCCGGCGACACCGGCGAGCACCCCTCTGCGCCGCCTCCGCGGCCGCCCCCGGCGGGGAGGCCCGGCGGGAGCGGGACGTGCGCGGCCTGCCCTGCCGGTGTACGCGGCGGGCAGGACATCGTCGAGGAGGTCGCCGGCGGGCCGTGAATGCTGCACGGGATCTCAGTCTCCCCCGCGCGAGTGAGCACCGGCACAGTCGAAAGTAAAGGAACGGCAAAACATCGTCGCGCTGACAGGCCGTCCCCCCGAGCCACCCGTAGCCTCGCCGTCCCGTGGACACGCACGAGGCACGCTCGACCACCGCGACGCCCGAGCGCTCCGGCCGCGCCCGGCTGCACCGGCGCCGGCGGGGGGTCGAGTCGAACGCGCGGATGACGGGAGGCGCCGCGGCGGTGCTGTTGGTCCTGCTGGCAGCGGAAGGCTTCACCGTTCTCCGCGTGCGCGCCCTGCTCAGCGCCCATGTGTTCATCGGGATGCTGCTCATCCCGCCCGTGCTGCTCAAGGTGGCATCGACGGGGTGGCGCTTCGTGCGCTACTACGCCGGCTCCCCCGAGTATCGCCGCAAGGGGCCTCCGCCGGCGCTGCTCCGGCTGCTCGGGCCGGTGGTCGTGGTCCTCACCTTCGTCCTGTTCGCCAGCGGCGTGGCGCTGATCGCGGGCCCGCGCTCCTGGCGCCCGCCGGCGCTCGCGCTGCACAAGGCGAGCTTCGTGCTCTGGTTCGGGGCGATGACCATCCACGTGCTCGGCCACGCTCTCGACACGGCCCGCCTCGCCCCCCTCGACTGGCTGCACCGGACCCGCCGCGACGTCGCCGGCGCCGGCGCCCGCCTGTGGGCCCTCGCGGGGAGCCTCGCTGCCGGCGCGGTGCTCGGCGTGGCCACGCTGGGCCCCGCGTCGCGCTACGTGCACTGGGTGCGGGGCCTGCCCGGCCTCCACGGCTGACCGGGACTTTGCCGAACCTTTGCCTGCCTCTCACGGTCGGTTTAGGCGTCCCGCGGATACTGGAACCATGACGTCACGGAGCGCACGGGACGCCGGGCTCAGCCGCGTCGGCAGGAGCACCCGCTGGCTGGCCGCCGGCGCGGTCACCGCCGGCGTGCTGGCGTCGGCCGCTGTCGCCAAATCCCTCCCCGGCAGGTCGCCCCACCCCGCCTCGTCCGGCACCGCCTCGGCCGGCACCGCCTCGGCCGGCACCCAGACCGCCGGCGGCGGAAGCTCGGCCGGCTTCGGCGCGAGCGACTCGGGAGGCAGCGCGGCCACCAGCCCGCTCAGCCCGCCCACCCAGGCGCCTCAGCAGGTGGTGGCGCCCCCGGTGATGTCGTCGGGAGGATCGTGACGGACTCCGGCGTGCGCATCTTCGCTGCGCTCGGTACCACCGCGGCCGTCGCTGTCACCGAGGGCGACGCCCTCGATGCGGCCGTCGCTGCGGTACGCGCCGAGATCGACGCCCTCGACCGGGCGTGCAGCAGGTTCCGGGCGGACAGCGAGCTGTCGGCGATCAACTCGGCCGGCGGCCGGCCGGTGACCGTCTCGGCCCTGTGCCTGGAGGCCGTGCAGGCGGCGCTCCGCGGGGCACGGGTGACGGGGGGGCTGGTCGACCCCACCGTCGGGGGGGCGCTGCAGGTGGCAGGCTACGACCGGGACTTCTCGCTCCTCGACCTGGACGGCCCGGCCGTGCGTGTGTTCTTCCATCCCGTCCCGGGCTGGCGGTCCGTGTGGGTGGACCCGACCACATCGCGGGTGCGCGTCCCTGCCGGCGTGCATCTAGACCTCGGCGCCACCGCCAAGGCGTGGTGCGCCGACCGCGCCGCGGCGCACGCGGCGTCGCTGACCGGCGCCGGCGTGCTCGTCGGCCTCGGAGGCGACCTCGCCGCCGCCGGACCGGCCCCCGACGGCGGGTGGGCCGTGCGCGTCACCGACAGGCACGACGACCCGCCCGATACGCCGGGACCCGTCGTCGGCATCTCGTCGGGGGGGCTCGCCACCTCGAGCACGACAGCCCGCCGGTGGCTGCGCGGCGGGCGGGAGATGCACCACCTGATCGACCCGTCCACCGGCGCCCCCGCCGCCGTGCACTGGAGGACGGCGACCGTGGCGGCCGGGTCCTGCCTCGACGCCAACATCGCCAGCTGCGCGGCGATCGTCCTCGGGCCGGCGGCGGTCGCCTGGCTCCGGGAACGACACCTCCCCGCCCGCCTCGTCGACCCCGCGGGCCGGGTCACCGTCGTCGCGGGCTGGCTCGGCGACCGCCCGGAGGCTGCCTGATGCTCGTGGCGGCGGCCTTGTCGAGCAACTCCCGGGCCCTGTGGTACATGACCCGCGGCTTTGGCCTGGTCGCGCTCGTCCTGCTGACCCTCACGCTGGTGCTCGGCCTCACCCAAGCCGTCCGCTACGGCCGGCCGGGCCTGCCGCGCTTCGTGATCTCGGCGCTGCACCGCAACGTGCCGCTCCTCGCCGTGGTGATCCTCGCGATCCACGTGGCGACGGCGGTCGCCGACAGCTTCGTGCCCATCAGCCCGGTCGACGTGTTCGTGCCCTTCCTGTCCAAGTACCGGCCCCTGTGGCTCGGGCTGGGGGCGCTGGCCCTCGACCTCCTCGTGGCTCTGGTCGTGACGAGCCTCCTCCGCGAGAGGCTCGGGCACCGGGCGTGGCGCGCCGTCCACTGGGCCGCCTACGCGTGCTGGCCGCTCGCGGTCGTCCACGGGCTGGGCACCGGCTCCGACACCAAGCTCGGCTGGGTGCTGGCGCTCAACATCGCCTGCGTGGCCGCCGTGCTGGTGGCGCTGTGGTGGCGGCTGGCGTCGCCGTGGACCCTCGCACGCGGCGCCCGCCGCGGCGCCGCCCTGGCGGCGAGCTTCGCCCTGCCCGTGGGCCTCGGGGTGTGGGTCGTGACCGGCCCCCTGCACCCGGGCTGGGCCCGCCGGGCCGGGACGCCGGCCGCCCTGCTGGGCGCGGCGGGCGCCTCCACCCCCGCCGGCGCGACCCGGCCGGGGGCGGCCGCCGGCTCGCGGGCGGCATCCGGCCTCGCCCTGCCGCTGACGGCCACGTTCTCAGGGACCCAGAGCCAGGGCGGCCCCAACGGCAACGGCCTCGTGTCCATCACGCTGTCGGGCCGCTTCGCCGGGAGGCAGGAAGGCCAGCTCACCATCGTTCTCACGGGGATGCCCTCCGAAGGCGGCGGAGTCCAGCTCACGGGCAGCACCGTCACCATGGGCCCCCTCTCCCAACCGGGCGAGTACCAGGGCCACGTCACCGCCCTCGACGGCCCCATCGTGCAGGCCTCCCTGGCCGACTCGGCGGGCGATCCCCTGAGCGCCGTCATCCGCTTGCAGCTGAGCGGCGAGAGCAACGCCATCAGCGGCACGATCGAGGCGACCCGATGAACCAGCCCACCGGCACCCGCTCGACGGTCACCCTCGACCCCCGCCAAGCAGAACCGGCACCGGATCCCCTGACCTTGCCGCGGCTCCTGCCGGGCGACGCCGACCCCGGCCTCGAAGCCCACTTCGCCCGGTTGGGGCCGATGCCGGGAGGGTCGCCGTGGGTCATCGACGAGGTCGACGCGGCGGGCCTGCGCGGCCGGGGCGGCGGCGGCTTCCCGACCGCCGCCAAGATGAGGGCGGTCGCCGGGGCGCGCCAGTGCGTCGTCGTCGCCAACGGCACCGAAGGCGAACCGACGAGCAGCAAGGACAAGGCGCTGCTCGCAGGATCCCCGCACCTGGTGCTCGACGGGATCAGCATCGCGGCCGAGACCGTCGGAGCCTCCGAGGCGATCCTGTGCGTGGACCGCGCCGCCTCCGCTGCGATCCGGGCGGTCGAGGCCGCCGTCGCCGAACGCCGCCAGGTGTTCGCCGACCGGGTGCCCGTGCGCATCGAGACGACGCCCTCCCGTTACGTCGCCGGCGAGGAGTCGGCGCTGGTGCACTTCCTGAACGGCGGTGACGCAAGGCCCGTGTTCGTGCCCCCCCGGCCGTTCGAGCGGGGGGTTCGACGCAGACCCACCCTGGTCAACAACGTCGAAACCTTCGCCCACCTGGCGCTCATCGCCCGCTTCGGCGCCGACTGGTTCCGGTCGCTCGGCACCGATGCCGACCCCGGGACGGCCCTCGTCACCGTCTCGGGGGCCGTCGCCCGACCGGGGGTGTACGAGGTGCCCATGGGGATCGCCCTGGGCGAGGTCCTCCGCGTCGCCGGCGGGCACGGCAACGCCCAGGCCGTCCTGGCCGGAGGGTACGCCGGCCGGTGGATACCCGGCGCCGCCGTGGCTGCCCTACCGCTCGACCCCACCTCGCTGAAGCGGGTGGGCGCCACCTTCGGCTGCGGCGCGGTCGCCGTGCTCGGCGCCGAGTCGTGCGGCCTCGCCGAGACGGCGCGCGTCGCCTGGTGGATGTCCGGCGAGTCGGCCGGCCAGTGCGGCCCGTGCGTCCACGGGCTCCCCGCCATCGCCGGAGCGCTCGACGCCCTCGTCGCGGGCGACCGCGGCCGGAAGGCGGAGCGGCAGGTGCGCCGCTGGCTCGAGATGGTCGAAGGGCGGGGCGCCTGCCACCATCCCGACGGGGTGGCCGGCTTCGTCCGAAGCGCCCTCGACGTCTTCGCCGCGGAGATCGAGCACCACCGCCGGCACGGGCCGTGCAGGCCGAGCGCCGGCGTCCTGCCGACAGGCCGGAGCGCCGGGGGGTGGCGGTGACCCGCCGCCGGCTCGTGGTGGACCCGATCGCCTGCGACGGCCACGGGATCTGCGCCGAGCTTCTCCCCGAGGTGATCCGGCGCGACGACTGGGGCTACCCGATCATCGACCCGGAACCCGTCGCGTTCGGGCTCGAGGGGCTCGCCAAGCGCGCCGTGGCCGCGTGCCCGAAGCTCGCGCTCGCGCTGCGCGACGCCCCCGTCACCCACGGCCGCGGCGGCTCCTCCTCCCCGCGGCCTCCCGCCCGGCCGGCCGCCCGCACGGCGACGGCCGGGCGGGCGGGGAAGGCCCGCAGGCTAAGCTGACCGGCGGGATCCCGTCCACCCACGAAGGGAGGCGCCATGGCAGCCTACGAGCGGACCGTGACGGTGGGGGTGGACGCCGACTCGGCCTTCCGGTTCCTCTCCGACCCGGCGAACCTTCCCCGGTACGTGGCGACGATGGTCCAGGCCGAGCCCGCCGGATCCGGGCGGATGCACGTCGCCGCCGACGTGGAAGGGCGCCACGAGGAGAGCGACGCACGCTTCCACACCGACGCGGCATCGCGCCGCATGGAATGGTCGGGGCGCGAGGAGCGCGGCTACCGCGGATGGCTCGAGGTGCACGACGGCGGACGCGGCGAAGGAAGCGAGGGGGGCCGGGGGGCCGGCGCGACCGTGACCGTCCACATCGACGCCCAGCACGACGACGAGGCCGCCGAGATCGACCGGGCGCTCGACGAGACCGCCGCCAACGTGAAGCAGCTGCTGCAGGCGTAGCCCGCCCGTACGGCCGCCGGCGGGGCGCACGGCGGCTCGCGCATTCGCGGCGTGGGGCCGCCCCGCATACGGGGCGGCCCCACGCTCGGGCTCTCTCGCTGCGGCTAGGAGGCGCTCTGCGCCCCTCCCTCGCCGAACTCCGGGGAGTCGGTGTCGCCGGCGGACCCGGCGCCATCACCGGGCCAGCCGTCTCCTCCGGCCTCGCCGGCGGCGGCACCACCACCGACCGCGCCGCCGGTCGAGCCGATCGACGCCAGCCACGCGGCGAGGTCCTCGGCGCCGGCCTCCTCGTCGCCGGAGGTCCAGAAGGTCATCCGCTCGGCCTCGGGCGCCTCGATCACCAGGTTGCGGTACCGGGGCATCCCCGTACCGGCCGGGATGAGCTTGCCGATGATGATGTTCTCCTTCAGCCCGAAGAGCTGGTCGGAGCGACTCTCGATCGCCGCCTCGGTGAGGACGCGGGTCGTCTCCTGGAAGGAGGCGGCCGACAGCCAGCTGTCGGTGGCCAGCGACGCCTTGGTGATCCCCATCAGCTCGGGGCGGCCCTCGGCGGGCCGCTTGCCCTCGGTGACCAGGTTGCGGTTGACCTCGGCGTAGGTCCGCGAGTCGACGCGCTCACCGGGCAGGAAGGGGCTCTCACCCTGCTCGGCGACGAGCACCCGGCGCAGCATCTGGCGGACGATCAACTCGATGTGCTTGTCGTGGATCGACACGCCCTGGTCCCGGTAGACCTGCTGAACCTCGCTCACCAGGTACTGCTGCGTCTCGCGGATGCCCTTGATCTCCAGCAGCTGCTTGGGATCCTTCGGGCCGTCGACGATCGGCTCGCCGGCGGCGATCTCCGCACCCTCGCGGACGTGCTCCGCCAGCTTGGCACGCAGGCTCACCGCGTAGACGTCCTCCGTGCCGTCGTCGCCGACGACCACGATACGGCGGGCGTTGTCCTCCTCGGCGACGCGCACCACCCCCGACGTGCGGGAGAGAACCGCCGCCCCCTTCGGGGTGCGGGCCTCGAACAGCTCCACGACGCGGGGCAGACCGTGGGTGATGTCCTCGCCGGCGATGCCTCCGGTGTGGAACGTCCGCATCGTCAGCTGCGTACCCGGCTCGCCGATCGACTGGGCGGCGATGACGCCGACCGCCTCGCCGAGCTCGATGTGCCGGTTCGTGGCCAGCGACCGCCCGTAGCACTGGGCGCAGACCCCGTGCTCCGCCTCGCAGGTGAGGACCGAGCGGCACCAGATCTCGGTAACGCTCGGGTCCTCGCGCAGCGCGACCACGACGTCCGGGGAGATCTCGGTGCCCGCCGGGTACACCGTCCCGTCCGACAGCGTGACGTCGCGCGCCAGGACCCGCCCGTCGATGCGGGTCTCGAGGTATGCGCGGACCTTCTCGTCGTCGGGCTGGATGTCGCCCATGCGGATGCCCCGTGTCGTGCCGCAGTCGTCCTCGCGCACGATCAGCTCCTGCGCCACGTCGACGAGACGGCGCGTCAGGTAGCCGGAGTCCGCGGTACGCAGCGCGGTGTCAGCCAGGCCCTTGCGGGCGCCGTGGGTGGAGATGAAGTACTCCAGCACCGACAGGCCCTCCCGGAACGACGACAGGATGGGCCGGGGGATCATCTCACCTCGAGGGTTCGACACGAGGCCCTTCATTCCGGCGATCTGGCGCACCTGCTGGGGGTTGCCTCGGGCACCGGAGTCCACCATCATGTCCAGCGGGTTGAACGCGATGGAGTGGAGCGTCTCCTCCATCGCCTTGCCGATCTCCGAGTTGGCGGCCGTCCAGATCTCGATCTCCTTCTGGCGCCGCTCGTCGTCGGTGATGATGCCCCTCTTGAACTGGTTCTCGGCCTTCTGCGCCTCGGCCTCGTAGCGGGCGATCATCGCCGCCTTGGTCGGCGGGGTCTTGACGTCGTCGATGGAGATCGTCAGGCCCGAGCGGGCCGCGTAGTGGAAGCACAGGTCCTTGATCTTGTCCAGGCTGTCGGCGACAACGGCGCGGGTGTACTGCTCGGCGAGCTTCTCGACGATCGAGCCGAGCGGCCGGTCCTTCTTGCCGACGATGTCGTTGATGAACTCGAAGTCCTCGGGCAGGGCGGTGTTGAAGATGATCCGCCCCGCGGTGGTGTCGATCTGCTCGTAGCCGGGCGCCCCGTCCTCGCCGCCGGGGACCGCCCGGCGCCACGTGACCCGGGCGTGCAGCTCCAGGTCGCCGGCGTCGTGCGCCCGCTCCACCTCGTGGACGTGGCGGAAGACGCGGCCCTCGCCCTTGGCGCCGTCCTTGACCAGGGTGAGGTAGTAGGCCCCGAACACCATGTCCTGGGTGGGGGTGACGATGGGGCGACCCGTGGCCGGCGACAGGATGTTGTTGGCCGACAGCATCAGCACCCGCGCCTCGGCCTGTGCCTCGGAGGAGAGCGGCAGGTGCACGGCCATCTGGTCGCCGTCGAAGTCGGCGTTGAACGCCGTGCACACGAGCGGGTGGATCTGGATGGCCTTGCCCTCGACGAGCACGGGCTCGAACGCCTGGATGCCGAGACGGTGCAGGGTGGGGGCACGGTTGAGGAGCACCGGGTGCTCCTTGATGACCTCTTCGAGCACGTCCCACACCTGGGAGCGCCGGCGTTCCACCATCCGCTTCGCGGACTTGATGTTCTGCGCGAGCTCCAGGTCGACGAGCCGCTTCATCACGAAGGGCTTGAAGAGCTCCAGCGCCATCTGCTTGGGCAGGCCGCACTGGTGCAGCTTGAGCGTCGGGCCCACGACGATGACCGACCGGCCCGAGTAGTCGACGCGCTTGCCGAGCAGGTTCTGGCGGAAGCGGCCCTGCTTGCCCTTGAGCATGTCCGACAGGCTCTTCAGCGGACGGTTGCCCGGCCCTGTGACGGGCCGGCCCCGGCGGCCGTTGTCGAAGAGGGCGTCGACCGCCTCCTGGAGCATGCGCTTCTCGTTGTTGACGATGATCTCGGGGGCACCGAGGTCGAGCAGCCTCTTGAGGCGGTTGTTGCGGTTGATGACCCGCCGGTACAGGTCGTTGAGGTCGGAGGTCGCGAAGCGGCCGCCGTCGAGCTGGACCATGGGGCGCAGCTCCGGCGGGATGACCGGCACGGCGTCGAGGATCATCGCCCGCGGGTCGTTGACCCGCCGGCCGTTCTCGTCCCGGCGGTTGAACGCGGAGACGATCTTCAGCCTCTTGATCGCCTTCTGCCGGCGCTGGACCGACAGGGGGCGGTGGCCGTCCGCCGGGTCGATCGCCTCGCGCAGCTTGATCTCCTCCTCGTCGAAGTCGATCTCGCCGATCAGCGAGGCGATGGCCTCGGCGCCCATCCCGCCGCGGAAGTAGTCGCCGTAGCGGTCCTTGAGCTCCCGCCACAGGATCTCGTCCTCGATGATCTTGCGCGAGTGCAGGTTGCGGAACTCGTCGAAGGCCCGACGGACGAGGTCGAGCTCGCTGTCGGCGCGCTCGCGGATGGCGGCCAGCTCCCGGTCAACCTGGCGCTGGCGGGCCTTGATCTCGGAGTCCTTGGCGCCCTCCCCCTCCATCCGGGCGAGCTCCTCCTCGAGGGCTTTGAAGCGCCGGTCCAGGTCGAGGTCGCGGGCGCGCTCGACCTCGCCGAGCTCCTCGAGCATCTCCGCTTCGAGGTTCGGCAGCTCGACGTGGCGCTTCTCCTCGTCGACCCAGGTCACCAGATTCGCGGCGAAGTAGATGACCTTCTCGAGCTGCTTGGCCTTCAGCTCCTCACGGGCCTCGGTGCCCATGAGGAGGTAGGCCAGCCAGCTGCGGGTGCCCCGCAGGTACCAGATGTGCACGACCGGCGCGGCGAGCTCGATGTGGCCCATCCGCTCGCGGCGCACCTTGGAGCGGGTGACCTCCACCCCGCACCTCTCGCAGATGATGCCCTTGAACCGGACGCGCTTGTACTTGCCGCAGTAGCACTCCCAGTCCTTGGTGGGCCCGAAGATCTTCTCGCAGAAGAGCCCGTCTTTTTCCGGGCGGAGAGTCCTGTAGTTGATGGTCTCGGGCTTCTTCACCTCGCCGTTCGACCAGGTGCGTATGGCGTCGGCTGTGGCCAGGCCGATGCGTAGCTGCTCGAAGTTGTTGACGTCCAGCATGGCTCAGAAACCCCTCTCGCTGGCGCGGCGTGCGTCTTCCTCGTCAGAGCCCCGCTCCGGGCGGCTGATGTCGATGCCGAGCTCCTCGGCCGTGCGGAACACGTCCTCGTCGAGCTCACGCATCTCGATCTCCTCGCCCGTGTTGGAAAGGACCTCGACGTTGAGGCACAGGCTCTGCATCTCCTTGATGAGCACCTTGAAGCTCTCCGGGATCCCCGGCTCGGGGATGTTCTCGCCCTTGACGATGGCCTCGTAGACCTTCACCCGGCCGAGGACGTCGTCGGACTTGATGGTCAGGAGCTCCTGCAGGGCGTACGCCGCGCCGTAGGCCTCGAGCGCCCAGACCTCCATCTCCCCGAAGCGCTGGCCGCCGAACTGGGCCTTGCCGCCGAGGGGCTGCTGGGTGATCATCGAGTACGGCCCGGTGGAGCGGGCGTGGATCTTGTCGTCCACCAGGTGGGCGAGCTTCAAGATGTACACGTAGCCCACGCTGATGCGGTTGTCGTAGGCCTCGCCGGTGCGGCCGTTGTACAGCGTGGCCTTGCCGTCCGGGCCGATGAGCCGGCCGTCGACGCCGTAGGTCGTCCCCGACGCCTCGGGGTGGAGCCGCTCGAAGATCTGGCGGATCGTCGGGTGGCGGCCGGCGTCGAGCTCCTCGTCCCAGTGGGCGCCGTCGAAGGTCGGGGTGGCGATGTGAACCGCCGGCACGGCGACCGGCATGGCCTTGTGCACGACGCCGTCGGTGGTGGGCCGCACCATCTCGTTGCCCTCCCACCCCCAGCGGGCTGCCCACCCGAGATGGCTCTCGAGAACCTGGCCGACGTTCATGCGGCTCGGCACGCCGAGCGGGTTCAAGATGATGTCGACCGGGGTGCCGTCGGCGAGGAAAGGCATGTCCTCGACCGGCAGGATCTTGGAGATGACCCCCTTGTTGCCGTGCCGGCCGGCGAGCTTGTCACCCTCGGAGATCTTGCGGCGCTGCGCCACGTACACCCGCACGAGCTGGTTGACCCCGGGGGGCAGCTCGTGGGCGTCCTCGCGGGAGAAGACCCGCACGTCGATGACCTTGCCGGACTCGCCGTGGGGCACCTTCAGGGAGGTGTCACGGACCTCGCGCGCCTTCTCGCCGAAGATGGCCCGCAGGAGCCTCTCCTCGGGGGTGAGCTCGGTCTCGCCCTTCGGGGTGACCTTGCCGACCAGGACGTCGCCGGTATCCACCTCGGCCCCGATGCGGATGATGCCCCTCTCGTCGAGATCCTTCAGGATCTCCTCGGACAGGTTGGGGATGTCCCGGGTGATCTCCTCGGCGCCGAGCTTGGTGTCCCGGGCGTCGACCTCGTGCTCCTCGATGTGGATGCTGGTCAGGACGTCGTCGCGGACGAGCCGCTCCGAGAGGATGATTGCGTCCTCGTAGTTGTAGCCCTCCCACGGCATGAACGCGACCAGGAGGTTCTTGCCGAGCGCCAGCTCACCGGCCTCGGTGGACGGCCCGTCGGCGAGCACGTCGCCCGTGCGGACGGTCGCACCCTCGTCGACGAGGATCCGCTGGTTGAGGCACGTGTTCTGGTTGGAGCGGCGGAACTTCGACAGCCGGTACACCTTCCGGCCGAGCGTCACGCCGGCCCAGTCGTGCTGGCCGGGCTTGTATTCGACCGTCACGTGGTCGCCGGATACCTCGACGACCACGCCGTCGCCCTCCGCCAGCAGCACGTCGCCGGCGTCGCGCGCCGCGCGGCCCTCGACGCCCGTGCCGATGAACGGCGCCTCGGGGCGGACCAGCGGCACCGCCTGTTTCTGCATGTTGGCGCCCATCAGCGCCCTGTTGGCGTCGTCGTGCTCGATGAAGGGGATCAGCGCCGTGGAGATCGACACGATCTGCTTCGGGGAGACGTCCATGAGGTCCACCTCGGCCGGCGGCACGAAGTCGACCTCGCTGGTGGTCCCGTAGCTCGTCCGGTCTGCGTTCACCCGGACCCCGGGGCCCTGGGGAGCGCGCCGCACAAGAACCCGCTCGTCGACGAGGGTGCCGTCCTCGGCCAGCTTGGCGTTCGCCTGGGCGATGACGTACTCCTCTTCCTCGTCGGCGGCGAGGTAGACGATCTCGTCGGTGACGCGGCCGTCGACCACCTTGCGGTAGGGCGTCTCGATGAACCCGTAGGAGTTGATGCGCCCGTAGGAGGCGAGGTGGCCGATGAGCCCGATGTTGGGTCCCTCGGGCGTCTCGATGGGGCACATCCGGCCGTAGTGCGACGTGTGCACGTCGCGGACCTCGAACCCGGCCCGCTCGCGCGACAGCCCGCCGGGGCCCATCGCGGACAGGCGCCGCTTGTGGGTGAGCCCCGACAGGGGGTTGGTCTGGTCCATGAACTGCGACAGCTGCGAGGTGCCGAAAAACTCCTTGATCGCCGCCACGACGGGCCGGATGTTGATCAGGGTCTGGGGGGTGATCGCCTCGACGTCCTGGGTGGTCATGCGCTCGCGGACCACCCGCTCCATCCGGGACAGCCCGACGCGGACCTGGTTCTGGATCAGCTCGCCGACGGAGCGGATCCGCCGGTTGGCGAAGTGGTCCTGGTCGTCGAGGCGGTAGCCGGAGGAGCCCTGGGCCAGGTGCAGCAGGTAGCTGCACGCGGCGAGGATCTCCGAGCGGGAGAGGACGCCCTGGCCGGGCTCGGGGTGCTCCAGGTCGATGTCGAAGAGCTCCTCGACCTTGGCGATCTCGGGGCCGAGCTTCCTGTCCAGCTTGTAGCGCCCGACGCGGGTCAGGTCGTAGCGCTTGGGGTTGAAGAACGCGTTCTCGAAGTACACCCGCGCCGACTCCGTCGAGGGCGGCTCGCCGGGGCGGGCCCTCTTGTAGATCTCGAGCAGCGCCTCCTCCTGGCTGGGGGAGAAGTCCCGTTCTTTGTCCCACTGGCCCTCGAGGAAGTCGAAGTACCGCACGAAGCGCTCGAGGAACCCCTCGTCGGTGTAGCCGAGCGCCCGCAGGAGGGTGAAGAGGCTCAGCCGCCGCTTGCGGGCGACCCGGGAGCCGGCGGTGATGTCCTTGCCGGGCTTTGCCTCCACGTCGAACTCGATCCACTCCCCGCGGTAGGGGTGGATGGTGCCCGTCACGACCGACTTGGCATCACGACCGGGTTGGAAAATGACACCCGGTGAGCGCACCAGCTGGGACACGACGACCCGCTCCGTGCCGTTGATGATGAAGGTGCCCTTGTCCGTCATCATCGGGAAATCCCCCATGAAGACGGTCTGTTCCTTGATCTCGCCGGTATTGGCGTTCTGGAACTGCGCGCGGACGAAGATCGGCGCCGCGTAGGTCATGTCCTTTTCCTTGCACTCCTCCACCGAGAACTTCGGCGGCGGGCGCAGGTCCTGGTCGGTGGGGTCGAACTCGAGGAGGAGCTTCAGCGAACCCGAGAAGTCCTCGATGGGGCTTATATCGTGGAACGTGTCGGTGAGACCCTGTTCCAGGAACCACTTGAACGAGTCACGCTGAATGGAAATGAGATCCGGCAGCGGCAGGACCTCTTCGAGGTTGGCGAAGGAGAAACGCTCGCGTGACGCGGAACGAGACGGCAAGGCCTACTCCTGGGGGAGGGAGGATGTCAGGGATGCCGTGAGGGCGCGCCCGACCCGCGTCAAAGAGGCGAGGGACGCAAGACGTGGGACCACGGCAACTGCCCAGTATAGGACGGGCGGGCGGGCATGGCAAGGCCAGGGCGCGCGAAGCCGTGGTTTTTGAGAAGGGTACGGCACTTCGCCCCTCCGGTCAAGACGTTCGGGCAAGAAAAGGGGCCATGCGCGGCGAGATCACGCCGGGCGTGGTGCTTGCGTCGCGCAGAGCGACGCGGGAGTATGGTCGGCGGGTCGGGCCCGATGCGGGACCGGGGGACGGAGATCTGCCGACTCTGCCGCGGATCGAGGAGACCCCATGGAGACAAGAAGCACCCCCCCGTCGTTCACGGTCAGCCTGCGGGGTTACGACCGCGAAGAGGTGGACGAGTACCTCGACTCCCTGGCCGACGCGCTGGCCCGGCTCGAGGAGGCCGAGGATCACAAACGCCGGCTTCAGGCGCACGTCGCCCGGCTCACCGGACGCGTCAAGGAGCTCGAGGACAAGGTCCGCAGCGAGCCCCCGAGGGGCGGTGCTGCCCTCGGCGAGCGCATCGGCCTTCTCCTCGCCGAGGCGGAGAAGACCGCGTCGGACGCCGTGGCTGCAGCCGAGGAGCAAGCCGCCGGCGTCGTGGCGGCGGCCGAAGCCCGCGCGGGCGAGGTCGACGCGATGGCCCGTGCCGCAACGGCACGGTCCGAGGAACAGGCCAGGCGCATCGAGGCGGCGGCCCGGGCCGAGGCCGCCGACATAGTGGCCGAGGCGGAGGGCCGCGCGGCTGCACGCACCCGCCAGATCGAGCAGTGGGCGGATCAGGTGATCTCCCACACCCGTGCCGAGGAGGCCCGGATGATCGCCGAGCGCAGGAAGGAGGAGGAGGCGGCCACGGCGAGGATCGAGGCCCTCGACGCCCAGCGCGCCGCTGCAGCCCGGGCGCTCGCCGACCTGCGCGACGCCGTGTCCCGCGCCGTGTCGCTCGCGCAGCCCGAGGCCGAGGCCGAGCCCTTGACCCCGGCCGGCGACGCCGAGGACGATTCTCGCGGGGACCCCGCGGTCCTCGATCTGTCTGCCCTGTCGACCGGCGCACGCGGTGGCGGGGCGGCCGGGGGTGCCGGCGGCGCCGATTCGGGGGGCGGGGCGGACGGGGGTGCCGGCGGCGCCGATTCGGGGGGCGGGGCGGCCGGGGGTGCCGGCGGCGGCGATTCGGGGAACCGCTCGGCCGGCGGTGGCTCTCCGGCTCTTCGGGCTGCCCGCGCTGCCACCGCTGATGGCTCTCGCGCGTGGACCGGCGGAAGCCCGGAAGACGACCCGGCGGCCGCAGGTATCGGCCGCGTCGAGTGAGGGGCCGCCTCTGGCTGGTGCTCGGGGCCGCCCTGGGGGTCGCCCTGGCCGCTGGCCGGGTCCCCTACCTCGCCGGCTCGGCACGGTCCCTGGCCGACACAGCCGAGCGGCTCGTCGCCAGCGGCGCCGACCGCCTCGTGCGCGATGCTGCGTCCGTTGGTGCGCCGCGGCGCGTCGTGCTCGGCTTGGCCGGCGTGGTCGCGGCGGTCCTCCCCGGTCTCACCGCCCTTCTGCTCGTCCTGGCAGCGCGGGGCACCCTCCGCTTGCGCGCCGTGATCGGCGTGCTCATCGTGGCCCTCGGCGCGGCCGCCTACCTCTACCAGCCCCACGGCCCGGCGACCGGTGTGCTCTTCCTCGCCCTCGCGGTGGCCGGCCTCGCCGTGACCCTCAGTGGTCCCCTCGTTGCCGCGCCGCTCGCGGCCCTCGCCGGGCTCATCGGCGGCGAGTTCCTCCCCGCCCTCTTGTCCAC
Organism: Actinomycetes bacterium; assembly: GCA_021788115.1. Classification (GTDB taxonomy): domain Bacteria; phylum Actinomycetota; class Acidimicrobiia; order Acidimicrobiales; family Palsa-688; genus JAJYLA01. The sequence goes on from JAJYLA010000021.1 coordinate 28,648, forward strand.
CGGCCGCACCGTCACCCAGCGCAGCGTCACCGACCTCCACCAGGCGATCTTCGACCACGCCGGCACCCCCCTCGCCCTTCAGGTCGCAGTACTGGTGATCGCTGCGATCCCCTTCGCGCTTGCGCTGCGCCTGGTCATCTATCGGTAAGGGGCGCCTGGGGCGGCGCCGGCGAGAGGGCCGGCGAGAGGGCCGGCCGAGGGCCGGCGAGAGGGCCGGCGAGAGGGCCGGCCGAGGGGGCCGGCGAGAGGGCCGGCGAGGCTGCGCCGGGGGTTGGCCCGCAGCAGATCGGGCAGGTCCCGGAAACGCAGGGTCTTCAAGACGCCAAGAGCCGCGCGACGGTGGCGGGGGACGCTCACCGCTCAGTCGGACGCTGCCGACCCGACCGGCTGGGCCCGAGGAAACGCCGGCGGGGGCGGGCGCGCCGGCGTATCTCTGCTCTCGTTCTTGGAGTGATCGTTCGTTCTTGGAGTGGATTCACGGGCTATAGCCGCGACTTTCACGCCAAGAAGGCGGCAACCACTCCAAGAATCTCGGGCACCACGGCGCTTCAACCACTATGAGTGGTGGTCGTAACTTTCTGAGCGCGACAAGGACGCGAGATCCCGCAACCAGCGAAAGCGGCCGGCGGATCCTGCCACGCCGGCGCCTCGCATCCAGTCGGTCGTGCCCGACTCCGGTTGTCTACTTGAGCTCGACGGTCGCGCCGGCGCCTTCGAGCTGCGCCTTGGCCTTCCCGGCGTCTTCCTTGCTCACCTTTTCGAGGACGGCCTTGGGGGCGGAGTCGACCAGGTCCTTGGCCTCCTTCAGACCGAGGCTGGTGAGCGCCCGAACCTCCTTGATGACCTGGATCTTCTTGTCGCCGGCGGCGGTGAGGATCACGTCGAACTCGTCCTGCTCCTCTTCGGCCGGGGCTTCGGCGGCGGCTCCGCCGGCGGCGGGGGCGGCGACGGCCACCGGGGCGGCGGCGGTGACGCCGAAGCGCTCTTCGAAGTCCTTGAGCAGCTCGGAGAGCTCGAGGACGGTCAGGTTGGCGATGCTGTCGAGGATCTCTTCCTTGGTTGCCATTGGTGGCGCTCCTGTGTGTTACTCGGGCGGGGTGGGGTCGGTCTCGGGTTCGGCCTTCTTGTCGCGAAGAGCAGCAAGGCCATAAGCAAGGTTTCGGGGCAGGGCCTGCATGAGGCCGGCGAGCTGCTGGAGAGGGGCAGCCAGGGCGCCGGCGAGCCGGGCGAGCAGCACCTCGCGCGACGGCAAGTCGGCGAGCGCGGCGGTCTCGCCGGCGCCGATGATGCGATCGCCGAGGACGCCGCCCTTGATAACCAGAAGAGGGTTGGTGCGGGAGTAGTCGCGTAGCGCCTTTGCCACCGCAGCGGCGTCACCGTCGACGAACGCGATTCCGGTCGGACCGACCAGCATCTCCTCGAGTTCGGCCAGTCCTGCGCCGCGGGCGGCGAGTCGTACGAGGGTGTTCTTGTAAATCTTGTACTCGCCGCCGCTGGTCCTCAGCGTTCGGCGGAGACCGGCCAGGTCCTTGACTTTGAGGCCCCTGTACTCGGTGAGGATGGCCGCGCTCGATGCGTCGAACTGCTGACGCACCTCGTCGACGATCGCCACCTTCTCAGCTCTCGGGTTGTCCATGGGTCACCTCCTCCTTCATGAGCGGGCCTGCCGCGCGGGCGGTCCACCCCAGGAGGGGCGCACCTCTCGCCTGGTCAGGCTGGGCCGTACGGCCCACTTAAGTGCCCCGGAGGGCACACCGGATGTCTACGGCTCAGAGAGCTCTGTCAGTGTAGCCGCCGTCTGGAGCCGGCGTCGGGTCAGTCTCGGGCTCGCCACCCGCGGGGGAAGCACCGGCCGCCGAAGCAGCAGCCTGCGATGAAGGAGGCCAGGTGGAAGCGGCCGGCTCACCCCCAGCCGGCCCACCCCCAGCCGGCCCACCGCCAGCCGGCCCGGCAACGCCGGCGAGCTGCAGCCGGTGGCTCACCCGGCGCTCGACGATGAAGGCCGCGAAGGGGATCCAGCCGCCGGTGACCATCGCCAGCAGGGTCCAAACTCCCAGCCGAGCCCTCCGGACCAGATCCACGACGAGAAAGAGATAGGTGATGTAGAGGGCGCCGTGGATGGGGCCGATCACGGCTTCCACCTTGCCGAAGGGGATGGTGGCGAAAACCACGATCAGCATGCAGCCGACGATGTAGGCGAGGATTCGGTAGCGGAGGAGGGCGCCGTGCACTGCCATCACGTCCCGTGCGGGTTGCGCCAGGTCTTGGCCCGGCCGCGCACCGCGAGAAGCGCCAGGTACCGGTTGTACTCCGTGAAGGGGTCGGCCGCCTCCTCGTCGGGATTCAGCAGGGCGGCGTCGACGCTCCCGCGCTGCTCGAGGGCGGTGAAGTCGGGCGACTGCCTGACGGGGACCAGGTCCGCCTCGCTTCGAACCCGGGGGCCGCCGGCGTCGAGAGCCGGGTGAGCCCCGGACGCCGTGCCCGGTCCGAGTTCGCCGGACTCGACGGTGATGGCCAGGGCCGAGCGGGGCAACGTGCGGGCCACCACCGCGGCCGACGCCTCCCTCATCGCGGCGTGGTGGCGCTTGCGGGCGACGATGTCCTCGGGGGTGTCATGGACCAGCTGCCACCAGCCGATGCCCGCCACGACGGCGAACGCAGGCCACTCGACCGAGTAGAGGTAGCTGAGGGTGTTGCCCTCCATGGCACGGTGCACCTGCCACCAGCCCGCGAGCAAGCACCCCGACGCGATGACCGCGAACGCCAGATGTAGCAGCAGGGATCTCGGCCTCACCCACTGGCGCACAACACCCAATGCTACGGCCATCGCCACGCCTGTGCCCGTCGAGCTGGCGCCGGCCCCCTCATCCGGCGACGGCGAGGTCCTCGTCGGTGACGCGCAGCGCGGTCGGATCCACGTCGACGCCCGGTCCCATGGTCGAACTGACCGCCACCGACTTTATGTAGCGGCCCTTCGCGGCCGCCGGCTTGGCGCGCTGGACTTCCTCGACCACAGCACGGAAGTTGGCCAAGAGAGCCCCGCGCGCGAAGCTGACCTTGCCGATCGGCACCTGCACGACGCCCCGTGACCGGGTATCGGCCCGGTACTCGACCCGGCCGCCCTTGAACTCCGTGACCGCCCTGCCGACGTCGGTGGTGACCGTCCCGGTCTTCGGGTTGGGCATCAACCCGCGCGGTCCGAGCTTGCGCCCGAGCCGGCCTACCTGGCCCATCAAGTCCGGGGTGGCGATGGCCACGTCGAAGTCCATGAACCCCCCGTCGATCCGCGCGACGAGATCGTCGGAACCGACGATGTCGGCGCCGGCGGCGCGGGCCTCCTCCGCCGCCGCTCCGGCGGCGAACACAGCGACGCGCACCGCCTTGCCCGTCCCCGACGGCAGCGCGACGGTGCCTCGCACGACCTGATCCGCCTTGCGGGGGTCGATTCCCAGGCGGACGGCCATCTCGACGGTCTCGTCGAAGCCGGCATGGGCCAGGCTCTTGACCAGGTCGAGTGCCTCGCCGGGGCCGTAGGTGCGTGACCGGTCGAAACGCTTCGCAGCGTCGTTGTACTTCTTGCCTCGTTGCGACATGTCTGTCTCCCTCTCGTGGTGTGGACGGGCGGGGCGAGGTACTCCCCGGCCTCGTAAGGTTGTGGCGGTCGGTGCTACCCGACCTTGATGCCCATCGACCGCGCCGACCCGGCGACCTGGGCCTTGGCGGCATCGATGTCGTTGGCGTTGAGATCCGGCATCTTCGTCTGGGCGATCTCGGTCAGCTGCACGTCGGTGATGGTGGCGACCGTCTCGCGGCCGGTGGTCTTGGCTCCTTTTTCCACCCCGGCAGCCTGGCGGAGCAGAACGGCCGTGGGGGGTGTCTTCAGGACGAAGGTGAAGGAGCGGTCTTCGTAGATCGTGATCTCGACCGGAATGACCTGGCCGACCTTGTCGTCGGTCGCGGCGTTGTACTTGCGGACGAACTCCATGGTCTGCACGCCATGGGGGCCGAGGGCGGTGCCCACAGGAGGGGCCGGCGTAGCCTTGCCGGCCGGCAGCTGGATCTTGACGATGGCGGTGACGCGCCGCTTGGCCATGGTGGGGGGCTCCTCCTACAGCTTCGCCACTTGGGCGAAGTCCAGCTCGACGGGGGTTTCCCGTCCGAAGATGTTGACGAGAACCTTGAGCTTGAGCTGGTCCTCGTTGATCTCGGAGATCGTGCCGCTGAAGTCGGCGAAAGGACCTTCGCGCACCCGCACGGATTCACCGAGCTCGTACTGGAGGCGCGGCCGGCTCTTCTTGCCGCGGGCGCCCTCGCCCTCCTCGGGCTTGACCTGCAAAATCCCCTCGACCTCGCGGCGCGACAGGGGGGTGGGCCGGGCGCCGAGTCCGACGAACCCGGTGACGCCGGGGGTGTTGCGCACGACGTACCACGAGTCGTCGTCGAGTTCCATGCGCACCAGCAGATACCCGGGGAAGACCTTCTTCGAGACCACCTGCTTCTTGCCGTTCTTGAACTCGACGACGTCCTCCATCGGGATGACCGCCTCGAAAATGCGCTCCTCCATGTTCATGGAGGCGATGCGGCTCTCGAGGTTGGACTTCACCTTGTTCTCGTAGCCGGCGTAGCTGTGGATGACGAACCACTGGCCGGGACGGTCGTAGGGGCTCTCGAACGACGGGGCCTCTTCCTCCGGCTCCCGCTCGGCTGCCGCCTCCGACCCGGCCTCCTCACCGTCACCCGCCTCAGCGCCGGCCCCCTCAGCGCCGGCCTCCTCACCGTCACCCGCCTCAGCGCCGGCCCCCTCAGCGCCGGCCTCCTCAGCGTCACCCGCCTCAGCGCCGGCCCCCTCAGCGCCGGCCTCCTCAGCGTCACCCGCCTCAGCGCCGGCCTCCTCAGCGCCGGCCCCCTCAGCGCCGGCCCCCTCAGCGCCGGCCTCCTCAGCGCCGGCCGGTGCCTCTTCGACCGGGGAGCCGGCGAGAGCTGTCACGGCCGCGCCGGTGCCCGCGCCGCTAGCGCCACCGGCGCTCTCCGGCGCACCGGAAACCTGGACGGCGTCGTCCGAGGGGCCGGGCGCGTCGTCACCAGGGATCGTGGGTTCGTCAGTCATACGCTTACTTGAAGAGGAAAGCCGAGAACTTCGAGAAGAGCAGGTCCAGCCCGAAGATCAGGGCCATCAGGATAGCGAGGGTGATGAAGACCACGGTCGAGTAGTTGATCGTCTCCGCCGCCGTCGGCCATGCCACCTTCCGCATCTCCACGTTGACCTCGTGGAGGAACTGCCGGGGTGACGTATGCCGGTGGGGGGCGCCGGCGCCGGGAACCGGGCGGGGGCGCCGCTCGGGGGCCTCGGGCGGGGCGGCCGGCGCCGGGGCGCCGTCCTCGGTCATCTCGCCCTGCCGCTGCACGAGTCGTCTCTGTTGTCGGTTCATGCTCACGTGTGTGACCTTCTCACGGGAGTCGGAAAAAGCAGGGCAGGAGGGACTCGAACCCCCAACCGCCGGTTTTGGAGACCGGTGCTCTGCCAAATTGAGCTACTGCCCTCTGGAGCTACCTCGGGTCGGGGGCCTTGCGCACCGAGGATAGCACCGGACACCTGGACTCCGGCCGGCGCCTTCTCGCCGGTCCGGCAACGGCCGGCGACACCGCCGCGCTCGCCGACTTGCCGTCGCGCGAGTTGCTGCTCGCCCGGTTCGCCGGCCCATCGCCGGCCGATCGCCCATCGCCGGCCGATCGCCCATCGCCGGCCGATCGCCGGTGCCGGACCGGCGCGAGGGCGAGAGGGCGGCCCCCGCCGGCCGGAAGCGCCGCCGGCAGGGGCCGGCGCAGGGGCAGGGAAGCGAGGCTGGTCCTGATTTGTACGTTCCAGAACATTTCAGTTTGTCAAATATATTTTAAAGCATGTGGAGGTAGGATTCGGCCGTGGAGAACCACCAGACAGCGGTTACCGCCGAGGAGGCTGAGCGGCACCTCACCCTCGCGGTCCTCGCGGTGCAGCTTCTCGATCAAATGAAGAACTCGATCCGGCAGGTCGCCGACGAGCAGGGCCTCTCGATCTCACAGGTGGACGTCCTGCGACGGCTTTTGGCCCACGGACCCATACCCATGCGCCGCCTCGCTGAAGACATGCGCTGCGAGGCGTCCAACCTGACCGGGCTCGTTGACCGCCTCGAGGCTCGGTCGCTGGTGACCCGCGAAGCCGACCCCACCGACCGGCGGGTGCGGTTGCTCGCCCTCACACCCGCAGGCGAGCAGCTGGGGCATCAGATGTGGCAGACACTCGCCCAATGCTGCCCCCTCGGCACCCTCGACGGCGAACGCCAGGAGTTGCTCGTCCACCTGCTCCGTGAGGCGGTCGTGGCGCCGACGTGGGTCACCGTCGGCTAACCGATTCGGCCGGCCACTCCCGCCGGCCACCCCGCCGGCCACTCCCGCCGGCCACCCCGCCGGCCACTTCGGCCGGCCACCCCGCCGGCCACTTCGGCCGGCCACCCCGCCGGCCACTTCGGCCGGCCACCCCGCCGGCCGGCCCGCCGGCCACCCCACGCCCGGGCGG
>JAJYLA010000139.1 GCA_021788115.1 Actinomycetes bacterium
CTTGGCCTGCCAGGCGGCCGGCGCCGGCGCCGGCGCCGGCCGTCCCGGGCCCCGGCGCCAGTCGGGATCCTCGAAGCGGTCGTCGAGCCGCGCCAGGGTGGCGCGCTCGGCGGCGGCGAGGTCCCCCGGGCGGGCCGGCAGCCCGAGCGCCGCGGCGTATGCGCCCACCGCCGCCTCGTGGAAAGCGGCAGCGGAGGCCGGCGTCGCCGCCACGTAGCGGCGCATCATCTCCGTGAAGAGCCGTCGCGCCGCCGGCGAGGGTGCCCGCAACACCGAGGAGGCCGCCTCGTGGTCGAAGCGCTCGATCAGGTTGCCGACGAGGACCACGGCGTCCTCGATCTGGCCGGCGCCGTGGCCGCACACCTTGCGGTCGCCGACCACGATCTCGCCGTGGCCGTCGAGGGCGGCGGGGACACCTGCGGCCCGGAACGCCTCCACGGCCGGCTCGAGCAGGAACCGGATGGCCTCGTCCCGCCGGGGGGGTACCGCGCCGGCGGGGACGGTGATCTGGAAAAAGAGCTGGCCGTCGTCGAGGTAGACCGGACCTCCCCCCACCATCCTGCGGTACACGGGCAGGCCGGCGCGCCCGCAGGCGTCCAAATCCAGTTCCTCGAGGCTGCGGTGAAAGCCGATGCACACGTACGGCGCCGACGGGCGCACGAACGACAGGGTCGGAGGCGCCCCGGCCGACACGCCGTGGGCGACGGCGTGCCACAGGGTCTGCGAGCGGAGCGGGCTGGCCGCGCCGAAGTCGATCACCCGGAGGTGGTCAGGCCGCGGCACCATTGCCCATCGCCTCGTCGATCAGCTCGACGATGTCGAGCACCCGGAGGTGCTCGTTGCCGGTCGACTTTGCGGCGTCCTCGAAGCGGGACACCTCGTAGGGGCAGCACACCGCCAGCACGTCCGCCCCGGTCTCCGCCGCCTCCCGAACCCGCCGCTCGGAGAGCCGCTCGGTCGTGCGCGTGCCGGTGAGGCCGTCGAGCCACATCCCTCCTCCGCCGCCGCCGCAGCAGTAGCCGTTCTCCCGGCAGCGGCCCATTTCCACGAGACGGACCCCGGGGATCGCCTGCAGCAGTGCGCGGGGCGCGTCGTACTCGCCGTTGTGCCGCCCCAGATAGCAGGGGTCGTGGAAGGTGACGGTGACGTCGAGCTCACGCTTCCAGCCGATCCCGGCGACCAGGGGCGCCAAGAGCTGGGTGTAGTGCTGGACGTCGTAGGTGTGCCCCCGCTTGGGGTACTCCTTGACGAGAGCGTTGAAGCCGTGCGGGTCGGGGGTGACGATCCGGTTGAACCGGTACCGGGAGAGGGTGGCTACGACGTCGTCCATGAGCGACTCGAACAGCCCCTTCTCGCCGGCGAGCCGCTGCGAGTCGCCGAGGGTCTTCTCCTCCGGTCCGAGGATCGCGAAGTCCACCCCCAGGGCGGTCAGTATCCGCGCAAAAGCGCGCGCCGCCTGCTGGCCGCGGGGGTGGTGGCTCCAGTAGTCCTCCACATAGAAGAGGACGTCGACGGGTGCGGGATCCGACGCCAGGACCCGCACCGGGACGCCGGCGTCGCGGGTCCACGCCGCCCTCCTCCTCGGGTTCTCGCCCAGGCAGTTGCCGTAGCGGAACGTCTTCTCGAACACGTCCTGCAGCTCCGAGGGGACGAGCCCCTCGCCGACGGCGACCTCCCGCACCGCCGGCATGATCTGGATCATGTCGACCTCCTTGGGGCAGACCCGGAGGCAGTTCATGCAGGTGGTGCACATCCACAGGTCGTCGTCGCGGAAGAGGTCGACGCCCATCTGGACCTTGCGGTGGATCTTGCGCGGCCCGTACTCCCCCACGATGTCGACCGGGCAGACGGGGACGCACTTGCTGCACCCGTAGCACCACTCGAGCGACTCACCGCCGGGGAGCGCCCCGATCTTCTCGAAGCCTTCGGTCGTGTAGTCCCAGATGACGCGCTGCTCGAACATGCGGTTCCACGCCCCGGGGAGCTCCCACTCCTTCCCGGAAATCGTCGAGACGACGGTGGCGCTCTCGAGCTCGACCGCTGTGGGCTTTTGCTTCCTGCCCGCGACGGGCATGTCACACCTCCAGGCGGTGCACGCCGAGCAGGCGACGGACGAGGTCGGGCAGCTCGGGCACGATCTTGGTGAACTCCTGGGTCATGCGCATGCGCAGGACCGTGTACAGGTACACGGCGTACACGCACGCCAGGAAGACGTCGATGCCGAAAGGCGAGGATCCGGCGACGCTGAAGCCGACCGCCCGCACGTTCTCGGCGACGAAGGCGACCGCCTCCCCCACCTTCATGTACGTCTCGCCGCGGGTCTGCCCCGAAAGGTCGAACTCTTCCGTGGTCACGAGCCGCAGGGCGCCGGTCCCGACACGGGGGTCCCACATCCAGCGGGTCCAGGGCCAGTACCGACGGGGGTAGGTGAAGTGGAGCAGTTCGCCGGGGAGGTCGAAGCTGCTGTCGGTGAAGGCGCCGAGCGCCCGGTCGAAGCGCTCGACCCGGCCGGCCAGGTCCCCGTCGGCCTCGAGCAGGTGGTCGATCTCGGCGGCCAGGAGCGAAGCGCCGAGGGTGTCGACGATGGCGTCGGCCTTCCGGCGGGACCCGAACATCGCCCGCAGCACCCGGCGCAGGTCGCCGCCCCCCAGCGACGCGGCCCGTCCACCGCCCAGGAGGCCGGCGAACGCGTCCGCCTTGCGCTCGCAGTCGCCGGCGATGCCCGCCAGGTCGTCCTCGGACGTCCTCGCCAGGATCTCGCGCATGAACTCCCCCGCCGCGGCCGTGTCCACGACCGGGCCCGACACCAGCGTCCCCCCCGTCACAGGTCTATCCGGCCGCCGTCACCGACGACCGATCACGGACGTGCACCACGGCGCGCATGGCGGCCGCGCCGGCGGAGGAGATGCTGTCCTCGAGGTCGGAGGGTCCGAGAGCGGCGCCGCACGCGAAGACGCCGGGCCGGCTCGTGGACACGGTGTCGAGCGGCGGGTACGCGGCGTCGATGAAGCCGTACTTGTTCTGCCGGAGCCCCAGCGTCTGCGCCGTCAAGCGGGTGCCGAGCGACGGCTCCATACCGACCGACAGCACCACCATGTCCATGGGCACTTCCATGGGCCGTCCCATCGTGGTGTCCTCGCCGCGCACCAGGAGCTTGCCGTCCTTCGGGAGAACCTCGGTGATGATGCCCTTGATGTACTGGACGTGGTACTGCTCCTGCGCCGGCCAGTAGATCTGGCTCTCCCAGTACCCGTACATGCGCATGTCGATGTAGAAGATGAACACCTTGCAGCCGGGGAGCTGCTGGCGTACCTCGATCGCCTCCTTGGAGGCGACGCCGCAGCACACCTTGGAGCAGTACTCGTTGCCGATCTGGCGGTCGCGGCTGCCCACACACTGCACGAAGCAGATGCGCTCCGGCGGCTCACCGTTCGAGGGCCGCACGACGTTGTGGTCTTTGAGCATCGCTTCGAGATCCTGGAGCGCCACGACGTCGGGGTACTCGTAGTACCCGTACATCTGCGTCTCGCGGCCGGGGTCGAAGTGCTGGAACCCCGTGGCGACGACGACTGCGCCCGCGTCGAGGGTGCTGGTCCCGCTGCCGTCGCCGGCGCTGCTGAGGGTAACGGTGAAGCCGCCTCCCTCGCGTTCGTCGAACGCGGTCACCTGGCTGCGCAGCCGGATGTCGACGAGCGGGTGTGGGCTCACCCGGTCGATCATCCGCTGCATGGCGGCCTCGGCGTCCTCGAAGTTGGGTGTGAGCGCGGCGTAGTTCTCCGCCACCGGCGTCCCCCCCAGGAAGGCGGCCCACTCCACCAGGGTCACGGGGCACCCCAGCCGGGCGACGCCCCAGGCCGCCTCCAGGCCGGCGGGGCCCCCCCCGATCACCACGACGCGCTCGCCCGGCGACGCCGCGCCCTGTTGCATCTCTCCCCCCTGCTGCATGTATCTCCTCCGGTTGTCGGCTGTCGGGCCCTCGCGGCTACGCGTCGACGTCTTCCCACGTCAAGTAGCGGATGTCGCCGTTCTCGAGGCGCTTGATGTCCTGCTGGAACTCCGCCCACGCCTGCTCCCAGTCGATGCCCATCTTTTCCAGCAGCGGCCGGTAGTCGGCGGAATGCCAGTGCAGCTGGCACACCTTGTAGGGGTGCGCGCCCATGGCGAGGGCGGCGAACTGCGCTTCGGACATCACCGGCACCCCGACGTTGCGCTCGTGGGCGCGCGCCGCGAACTGGCTCTTGTCCAAAGTCGTGACGCACCCCGTGTCGTGCGTGAGGACGACGTCGGGGTCGGCCTCCTCCTTCATGACCTCGATCTTGCGTCGGGTGGCGAAGGAACGGGTGAAGTCGCGCTGCACGAGGATGTGGCGGAAGCCGAAGCCGCAGCAGTCGAACCACGTCGAGTAGCTGCGCACCTCGGCCCCGAGAGCCTGCGCCACCCCGGTCACGATGGCGGTCCGCTGCCCCCCGTACACGTCGGGGTCGTAGATCGCGTCACCTTCCACCAGCTTGTAGTAATGGCACGCCGGATGGACCGTCACGGCGATGCCCTCGAAGCTGCGCACCTGGCGGGCGGCGATCTCGTGGCGCATCGCGTAGAACCACTCGGAGTAGTGGACGATCTCCTCGGGCATGACCATCTGCTTGCCCAGCTTGGCCAGGATGGCCCGCACCTGCGCGCGCAGCTCCGGATGGCGGATCAGCTCCTCACGGACCTCCTTGTAGTGGCCGTACGAGGTGCCACAGTGGACGAGGGGGAAGTAGCCGGTCTCCTGGGCGGCGGCGAAGTTGCGCAAGGCGACCGCGGCCTGGGCGGCCGCGTTGGACGTCGCGCTGGCGTAGTAGTTCCACGCTGTGCAGGACGTCTGGTCCCGCGGGTCGTGATAGTCGAGGCCCAGCTTGCGCATCACCCAGAAGATCGAGGTCGAGTACCCGGGGATGTGCCCGCACTGGCCGCACGACTTGTGGTGCCACAGGTGGCCCATCTGCACCTTCTTGGGCCTGCCGTACCTGGTGGGCACTTCCACGTACGGCCCGGCCACCCGCTGGACGACCCACTCGCCTTCCTCCTCGAGGCGGTCGACCTCCTCGTGGAAGTCCTCGGGGAGCCGCTCCGGGTCTCGCTCGAAGGTCTTCTTCTTCGTCAGCAGAACCTCGACAGGGATGGTCACCGTTCGACACCCTCCTCCTCGAGGCGCTCTTCCATGACCTCTTCGAGGATCATGTGGAGCCCCTCGTCGACGCCTTTGATCATGTCGAGCGCCCCCGTCTCGAACCAGATGAGGTACAGCTCGACCAGAGTCCGGGGGGCGACGTCCCAGCCGGTCCTGGTCGTGTGGAGCGTTTCCGGCGGGAGCGCCCTTCGCCACAGGTCGAGGTTGTCCGAGACGTCCTTGACCTCAGGCCCCCAGTCGGGGAACGCGTCGGGCTGCAGCATGTCCGGCGACACCTGGGTCCCCGTCGACATGATCTTGTAGATGATGCGGGAGTAGCCCTCCAGCGCCTCGCGTGCGGAAGCCAGGCCGTTGTTGACAGCGACCTCCCGCATGATCGTGATGATCCCGCCCGGGTTGTTGCCGCGCGGGCAGCGCAGACAGGAGAAGCACTGGGAGCACTCCCAGATGTCCTCCTGCATCTGCTGGTAGATCAGCTCGACGTCCTCCCGCGCCGCCGCCTGCGCGACGCGCCGCGGACTGAAGTCGTAGAAGCGGGCGGAGGGGCACACTGCCACGCAGATGCCGCACTCGTAGCAACCATAGAGGTAGTCGGGGTAGCGGAGGTCGGCCTTGACCAGATCGAACAGCCGGGCCTTCTCCTCGTAGGGGACGTCCCCGTATCCCGCGACGTCGGGAGCCTTGTAGAGGGCGGACGCGGCCATCGTCAGAACGAGACCACGGCGTCGGCGCGGATGGCCAGGTCGTTGAACGCCGCGCCGCCGATCATCTCCACGCCGTCGATGAGGTCCTCGAGGGCCAGGTCGTTGAGGTCGAGCGAGGGCTGGCAGACGTACAGGCGCACCCCGAGGGAGCGTGCCTGGTTGATGAAGTAAGAGAGCGGCTCCCCCCGGTCACCCTTCGGCCCGATCTTGTCGACGACCGCTCTTTGGAGCAGCTGCGGCCCGTACATGGTGAAGTAGATCGCCACCTCGCATTCCATCGCTGCCGCCGATGCGGCCAGGAAGAACGGCGTGGCGCAGCGCCCCGGGTCGTCGACCCCGTGCGTCTGGACGTAAAGGACCTTGTCCTCCCCGTCCCCGGTCCACACCGGGGCTCACCCGGCCTTCCGGATGCGGACGTGGAAGACGACCCCATCCTTCTCGATGCCCAGTAGCTCGTTGCCCGTTCGCGAGGTCCAGGCCTTCATGTCCGGCTCGACCCCGGGGTCCGTGGCCAGCAGTTCGAGCACCTGACCCGGTTCGAGCGCTTTGACCGCCTGTGCGGTCTTGATGACCGGCAGCGGGCAGTTCATGCCCGTGCAGTCCAGAACGTCTGCGACAGCGTCCCTCGTAATGGCTTTTCCCCCCGCATGTATGCGTGTGCGCTAATATTCGCACGGTTGGCCCGGAACGTCAAGGGGGGCAGGGGCATGCGGAGCGACGAGGCACGGGCTCGGCAAACGGATTCCCGATATGGCGGCATCCGGCCGCGGATATGGTGATACGCGTGTGCTCGACCATGACCATACGGACGCGAAGGCCGCGCGTGCGCGACCGCCGGCGTCGGGCGCTGGACCCGCGATGACGCCGGCTGCGCGCACGCGCGGCACCCGTTCGGCGGCGACAGGGAAGCGGTCCTCGAAGGCCGCGCCCGCCGCCGGCAGCGCGCCGGTCCTGGACGAGCGACTCCGCCTGCAGCTCGACGAGCTCGTGTCGACCATGTGCAAGGCGCTCAACGACCCCAAACGGCTCATGCTGCTCTACGCCCTCCGCGACGAGCCCCGGACGGTGGGCGAGCTGTGCCGGCTGCTCGGAACGCCCCAGTCCAACACCTCCCAGCACCTCGCGGTGCTCCGCGAGCGAGGCCTCGTCGCGGCCGAACGGCGGGGCAACCAGGTCCAGTACTCGCTTCGCTACCACCGCCTCATCGACGCGGTGGACATCCTGCGCGAGGTCATGTCGGACGAGGTGGACCGCCGGCAGGAGCTCCGCTCGTTGCCGCTGTCCGCGCTGACGTCCTGAGGCCCCTGCGTGGCTGCCGGGGCCCGAGCCGCCCGCGGCGAAGGGTCGCCGGCGGCCGGCGGGTCACCGGCGCGTC
>JAJYLA010000022.1 GCA_021788115.1 Actinomycetes bacterium
GAGTGTGGCGGCATCGCGTACGACGCCGCCGCGGTTCCGCGCACGGCCGAAGCTTGCGTGGGCAGTCCCCTGAAAAATGTCCGCGTGGAGATTGACCGCGACGGTTCGCTCCTGGTGCGGAGTCGCGCCGTCGGCCAAACCTACTGGCCGGAACCGGAGCCGGCGGTGCAGCCACGGGCACCGCGACTGCCGGCGCGGCAGGCGCGGGAGCCGCTGGTGCGGAGGGGCGCGACGCCCCGTCCCCTGCGGAGCCGGGCGGACGGGCGGTGCGCGCGGCTGCGTCCCCCCCGAACTCCTGTTCGGCATAGACATCCTCGCCGGCAGGCAGCGTGACCTCGGGCGTCGAGGGCCGCGCGAGGTTGACGCCACCGGGGCGGTAACCCTCGAAGAAGTCTCGCCAGCTCTCACTCACCGAGGCGGGGTCCGCCCGGTACTGCTCGTACATGTCGTCGACCAGCCAGGCGTTCGCGCCGAAAGCGGCCGATCCAGGCGTTTGTGTGCTCATGACTCCCGCCAGAGTACGTCGCCGGCCCGTGCCTCCGAGGTCCGCGCGGCCGGCGTCCCCCGGGAGGGCAGACTGGGTGCCATGGCCACCATCTTCACGATGCGCGACCTGCGCCGCTTCTACCCCCCGGACCGCGAGGTGCTGCGCGGCATCAACCTGTCGTTCTTCCCGGGCGCCAAGATCGGCGTCATCGGAGCGAACGGGTCCGGGAAGTCGTCGCTGCTACGCATCATGGCCGGCCTCGACGACGGCTTCACCGGCGAGGCTCGCCTCGCCCCGGGCTTCACCGTCGGCCACCTGGCGCAGGAGCCGCAGCTCGACGCGTCCAGGGACGTCGCCGGCAACGTGTCCGACGGGGTCGCCCAAGTGCGGGGGCTGCTCACCCGCTTCGACGAGGTGTGCGCGGCCCTCGGCGACCCCGGCGCCGACTTCGACAAGCTCCTTGCCGAGCAGGCGCGCCTACAGGACCGCATCGAGGCAGCGGGCGCCTGGGATCTCGACCGCAAGCTGGACATCGCCATGGACGCCCTCCGGCTGCCGCCTGCCGAGGCCGACGTGACGACCCTCTCGGGCGGCGAACGACGCCGCGTCGCGCTCTGCCGGCTTCTGCTCTCTGCCCCCGACCTCCTGCTGCTCGACGAACCGACCAACCACTTGGACGCCGAGTCGGTGGCCTGGTTGGAGCGGACGCTGCAGGCATACCCGGGCACGGTCGTCGCGGTGACCCACGACCGGTACTTCCTCGACAACGTCGCCGGGTGGATCCTCGAGCTCGACCGCGGGTTCGGGATCCCCTGGCAGGGCAACTACTCGTCGTGGCTCGAGCAGAAGCAGGCGCGTCTGGCCGCCGAGGAGAAGGCCGACCGCGCCCGCCAGCGCACCCTCGAGCGGGAGCTCGAATGGGTACGGATGTCGCCCCGGGCGCGCCAGACCAAGAGCAAGGCGCGCATCACCGCCTACCGGGAGCTGGTCGCCGAGGCGGAGGCCGCCGATCGAGGCGGCGACAGGCGCGAGATCACCATCCCTCCCGGACCCCGCCTCGGAGACCTGGTGGTCGAGGCGTCCGGTGTGGCGAAGGGCTTCGGCGACACGCTGCTGATGGAGGGCGTGTCCTTCCTGCTGCCCCCCGGGGGGATCGTCGGCGTCATCGGGCCCAACGGCGCCGGCAAGACGACCCTGTTCCGGATGATCGTGGGAAAAGACCGGCCCGACGCGGGACAGATCCGCATCGGGGACTCAGTCTCGCTCGCCTACGTCGACCAGTCCCGGGAGGGGCTCGAGCCCGGCAACACGGCTTTCGAGGAGGTGGCGGGCGGCCGGGACCGGATCGTGGTGGGGGGCCGGGAGCTGCAGGGGCGGGCGTACCTTGCCGGCTTCGGCTTCAGGGGCAGCGACCAGCAGAAGAAGGTGGGCGAGCTGTCGGGCGGTGAACGCAACCGGGTGCAGCTGGCCAAGGTGCTGCGCTCGGGTGGCAACGTCCTGCTCCTCGACGAGCCCACCAACGACCTGGATGTGGACACGCTCCGCGCGCTGGAGGAGGCCCTCCTCGAGTTCCCCGGATGCGCCGTGGTGATCAGCCACGACCGGTGGTTCCTCGACCGGGTGGCCACCCACGTGCTCGCCTTCGAAGGCGACTCCCAGGTGCGCTGGTGGGAGGGCAACTTCAGCGACTACGAAGCCGACCGCCGCAAGCGCCTCGGCGCCGACGCCGACCAGCCGCACCGGATCCGCTACAAGCCTCTGGTGCGCGGCTGAGCCGCCGTCGGACGATGTCCCCTCCCCCGGTGTCGCGATGACCGAAGGCTTCGGCGGGGAGACCGTCGATGTGGCGGTGGTGGGCGGGGGACCCGCCGGCTCCGCCGCTGCGATCACCCTCGCGCGCTCCGGCCGGAGCGTGGCCGTTCTCGACAGGGCCACCTTCCCGCGCGACAAGTGCTGCGGCGACGGCCTCACGGCGGCGGCCCTCCGCCGGCTCGAGGCACTCGGCTTCGACCCGGCGTCTGCGCCGTCGTGGGCGCCGGTGGAGGAGGCCACCGTGGTGACGCCGGGCTCCCGGGCGGTGCGCCTGCGCCTGCCCGCCGACGGCACCCTGTTCGCCGCCTCGGTCCGCCGCCTCGAGCTCGACGCGGCGCTCCTCGACGTGGCCCGCAAGGCCGGGGCCGAGGTGTACGAGGGCCACCCCGTCTCGGGGGTGGGTGCCGCCGCCGGCGGGGCCGCGGTGGTGCTCTCCGTCGACGATGAGCCGGCCCTGCGCGCCCGCTACGTCATCGCCGCCGACGGGGCGTGGTCACCGGTGCGCAAGGCTCTGGGGCTCTCCGAAGCGGGATATCTCGGCGACTGGTACGCCGGGCGTCAGTACTACCGAGGCGTCGGGCCCGCCGCCCGCGGGCTGTGGGTGTGGTTCGAGCCGGACATGCTGCCCGGTTACGCGTGGTCTTTTCCCCTCGCCGGCGGGGTGGTCAACGTCGGCTACGGAGTGGTGCGGGTCCCGGGCGGCCCGCCCGGCACCTTGAAAGGTCAGCGCGTCGACCTGCTCGGGCGACCCCGCGTCGCCGCCGTGCTCGGCCCCGATGCGGAGCCGGCGGGCCCGTGGAAGGCGTGGCCGATCCCGGCGGGCATCGGAGCGGCGACGCTGTCGGGCCTGGGCGGCCGCGTCCTTTTCGCCGGGGACGCGGCGCGCGCCTGCGACCCCATGACCGGGGAGGGCATCGCCCAGGCTCTCGAGACCGGGGAGATGGCGGCACGGGCGGTGCTCGCCGCCGGCCCCGACCGCCCCGGCGCGGCCCATGAGAGGTACCGCCGCCAGGTCCGCTGGGGCCTGGCGGTCGACGACAGCCTGTCGCGGTTCCTGTCACGGGTCCTGGCCCGCCGGCGCGGCGCCGACGGCTCCCTCGCGCTGGTCGACACCGCCGCGTGGTGCCGGCGCAACTTCGCGCGGTGGATGTTCGAGGACTATCCCCGCGCAGCGCTCGTCACCCCGCACCGGTGGCGCCGGCGGATGTTCACCAGCCCGGGCGCGTTCTCCTCCGACGGCGCGCACCAAGCTGGCTCGGCTAGGAGCTGAGGGGCTACGGTCACCCGCATGGCAGATGAGCTTGGTTTCGACGGCAAGGTAGCGATCGTGACGGGGGGGGCCGGCGGGCTGGGCAGGCAGCACGCCCTGCTGCTGGCCTCCCGCGGGGCGCGCGTGGTGATCAACGACCTCGGAGGCTCCGTGTCCGGCGAGGGCACGAGCCAGGGGCCGGCGGAGTCGGTGGCCCAGGAGATACGCGACCTCGGAGGGGAGGCCGTCGCCGACACGAACTCGGTGTCGACCCCCGAAGGGGGCGCCGCGGTCGTCCAGACGGCCCTCGACGCCTTCGAGAGGGTCGACATCGTGATCAACAACGCGGGCATCCTGCGGGACAAGACGTTCCAGAACATGACGCCGGAGCTGCTCGAGCCGGTGATAGACGTCCACCTCAAGGGCGCGTTCTACGTGACCCGTCCGGCATGGCTGGCCATGCGCGAGCAGCACTACGGGCGGATCGTGAACACGTCGTCCAACTCGGGGATCCTCGGCAACTTCGGTCAGACCAACTACGGCGCCGCCAAGATGGGCCTCGTCGGACTGACGCGCGTCCTGGCCGCCGAGGGCGCCAAGTACAACATCAAGGTCAACGCGATCGCCCCGCTGGCCCGCACCCGGATGACCGAGGACCTCTTCGGCGACGCGGTGAAGCTGCTCGACCCCGAGTTCGTGTCGCCGATCGTGGCGTGGCTCGCGCACGAGGACGTGCCCGTCACGGGAGAGGTGTACACCGTCGGCGGCGGCCGGGTCGGCCGGTTTTTCATCGGCATGACCCGCGGCTACTACAACCCGAAGCTGACCCTCGAAGACATCCGGGACCACTTTGCCGAGATCCGCGACGAGACCGGGTACATGGTCCCGGCCGGGCCGGGCGACGAACTGGCCTTCCTCGTCAAGACCATCCAGGGGGGCGGCGTCGAGGCCTGAGAGCTCCGGCGGGCGCGCAAGGCCTCCGGCGTCACGCCAGGGTGACCCGGTGGCGGCGGGACCAGCGCCTGCCGTCGGCGACCATCACCCACACCTCGCGCGCCCGGCATTGCACGGGGAGCAGGCGGGCGGCGCCGGACGCGACGCCGTCGAGCTCGACCCCCTCGCCGGCGTGTGCGATGGTCAGGTGCGGGATGACCTCGTCGAACTCGTCCCCCCAGGGGGGCGTCCCGAAGCGTGCGGCCAGCCGCGATATCAGGCCGAGGAACAGTTCGCCCGGTTCCGGGGCGACCCAGAGGACCCTCCTGTCGAACCATTCGACGTGCGTCAGCGCGAAGTCGAACGCCTTGACGTCGGACAGCTCGCCGTCGAGCGCGGCCAGGTCGGAGTCGCCGATCGTCTCCGGCCGGAGCCACGGCACGATGAGGGTCACGTGCGCCGGCACCCCGGCGGCGGCGACCGGATCGTAGCGCCGCCGCCACCGACCGACGACGTCGTCGGCTTCGGGGACCGGCACGAGCAGGGCGCTCTGGGGGATCCCGCTGCTGACCCCGGCCCTCAGGGACGCGCCCATCTACCCGCGCGCCCCGAAGACGTCGGCGAGAAGGGAGGGGACGGCCACGTCCAGCTGGTCGTAGGTGCAGCCGCGGGGGTCCCGGTCGGGGCGCCAGCGGCGGAACTGCGCCGTGTGGCGGAGGCGCCGCCCCTGCAAGTGCTCGAAGGCGGCTTCGACGACGAGGTCGGGCCGCAGCGGCTCGAAGCTCAGGTCCTTGTCCGCGTTCCAGCGGCTGACCGCCCCCGGAAGCCGGCGGGGTGGGGCGGAGGCCTGCGCGCCGGCGCCTGGCCGGGTGCCCCCGGCGGCCGCGTCGGCCCAGCGCGCCCACTCCGCCCACGGGTGCTCGGCGGGGTGCCGGTAGGCGGCGAGGTGCTCGACCAGGCGAACCCGCTCGGAGGCGGGGAACGCCCCGATCACCCCGACGTGGTGGAGCTCCCCCTCGTCGTAGAGGCCGAGCAGCAGGGAGCCGACCGCCCGGCGGTCCCCGCGGTACCAGCGGAAGCCGCCGACGACGAACTCCCCCGTCCTCTCGTGCTTGACCTTCCACATCGCCCGCTCGCCCGCCCGGTAGGTGAGGGTGGACGGCTTGGCCATCACCCCGTCGAGCCCCGCCCCCTCGAAGCGCGCGAACCAGTCCCGCGCCACGGCGGCGTTGCCGGTCAGCGGTGTCACGTGCACGGGGGGCTCGGTGTCGCCCAGCGCCGCCTCGAGGGCCTCCCGGCGCAGCGACCACGGATCCCCGCGCAGGTCCCGCTCGTCCGCCGCGAGGGCGTCGAAGGCAACGTACGACGCGGGGGTTGCGGCGGCGAGCATCGCCACGCGCGACCGGGCGGGGTGGATCCGCTGGGAGAGCGCCTCGAAGTCCAGGCCGTTCGGGCCGGCGACGACGACCTCGCCGTCGAAAACGCAGCGGGCGGGAAACTGGCGCCTCACCTCGGCCACGACCTCGGGGAAGTAGCGGGTGAGGCTCCGCCCGTTGCGGCTGCCGAGTTCGACCTCGCTGCCGTCCCGGTAGACGATGCAGCGGAACCCGTCCCACTTGGGCTCGTACAGGAAGCCCCCCACCGGAACTTCGCGGACCAGCTTGGCGAGCATCGGCTCCACCGGCGGCATGACGGGCAGGTCCACGCCCGATGATCCTACGGGTGTCGGAGGTCCAGCATGAAAGCGGGAGCACCGACCGCCGGGGCCGCCCGGTGCCGCCCCCCGGCGCCGCACGCCTCGCCTAGGGGGGGCGGCGGCCGAGGGCGGCGGCGAGCCCCCGGGGAAGCGGCAACGTCTCCAGCTCCTCGAGGGGCGCCGGGAGGGCCAGGCACCAGTTGGGCCATTCGTCGACGGTTCCCGGCATGTTGGGTCGCTCCTCCACGGCGAGGGCGTCGTCGAGGGTGGCGCAGACAACCAGGCAGGGAGCCGACGCCAGCTCGGCGTGGACCTTCTCGATGACCGCGGCCGGCGGAGCGGAGCCGTCGTAGCCGGTCCAGCACAGCAGCCGGTCGCGCAGCGCGGCCGACGACTCCTCGTTCGGGTGCATGCCGGCGGCGCGCTGCGCCTCCAGGTCCGAGCCGCTGAGAACACCGGCGACGGTCGGCAGGTCGTGGGTGGTCACGGCGCCCAGCGCCTTCTCCGGCCATCCGCCGGGCCTGACCGGCTCGAACCACCACAGCCGGTAGGACAGCACATCCCGGCCGGCGAGCTCGCGGCGGGCGTCCTCCTCCACCGTCCCGAGGTCCTCTCCCACGATGAAGGAACCCGCCCTGTGCGCCTCGAGCACCAGGATGTTGAGCAAGTCCTCGTGCGGGTAGCGCACGTACCCGCCGGTCGCCGGGCTGGCGCCGGCGGGGATCCAGAAGAGCCGGAAGAGGCCCATCACGTGGTCGACCCGCAGGCCCGCGCTGTGGCGCAGGCCCGCCCGGACGGATTCGACGAACGGCCCGTAGCCGCGGTCCCGAAGCCGCCAGGGGTCGAACGGTGCGAGCCCCCAGTCCTGGCCCTGCGTGTTGAACTCGTCCGGCGGGGCCCCCACGGTCATCCCGGGCGCGAAGGTGTCCTGCCAGATCCAGGCGTCGGCCCCCTCGGGGTCCACCCCGACGGCGAGATCCTGGACCACCCCGATCTCCGCCGCGGCAGCCGCCAGCTGGCGGTCGGCGAGCCACTGCAGCCACGCGTGGTAGCGGACGCGGGCCCCGCCGCGCGGAGAGGAGGCGAAGGCGCGCGTGCCGGACGCCGCCGGGTGGCGGCAGTCGGCCGGCCACTGCTGCCAGCGGGGACCGTGAAGCTCGCTCAGGGCGCAGAAGGTCGCGAACAGCTCCAGGGTTTCGCCCCGCTCGTACCTGTACATTGCCAGCGCCTCGTCGTCGACGCCGGCGGCGGCGACCGCCTCGAGCGCCGCGGACTTGAGCCCCCACACCCTGTCGCGGTCGATCCTCCGCTCTGCGTTGAGCGCCCGGCCCGCCGCTGCCGCCGCCTCGACGGCGGGGACCCTCTCGGCACCGGGGACGTCCTCGACGGCGATGTACAGCGGATTGGCGAAGCACCGGCTGCCGGCGAAGTACGGGCTGGCCTGCTGGGGTCCCGCCGGACGGGTCGCGTGCAGCGGGCTGATGGCGACGATCCCCGCCCCCAGGCCCGCCGACCACCGCCCGAGCCGGCGCAGATCGGCGAGATCCCCGATCCCCCAGCTCTCGCGGGACCGTGACGCGTACAGCTGGGCGGCGAAGCCCCACGCCCTGCGGCCGGGCAGCGGGCAGCGACCCGGGCTGGCGATCACCGCCAGCGCCTCCCCGGCGTCGGTGTCGAGCCGGTGGTATCCCGGGGGCAGGCCGGCGGGCAGGAGCCCCTCGACCTGCAGGCTCGCCCCACCTTCGAGCGTCAGCCGCCCGGCGGGCAGCGAGGGCGGGGGCCCGTCGAGGCGGAAGGTGACCACCGGCCCGGCCCCGGGCGGGTCCCCCCCCGGCGCGCCCATCGCCGCGAGGATGGCCGCGGCGGTCGGCGGCGGTGTGTCGTGCCAGTGGCCCGCCGCGTCCGAGAAGCCGCCGGTCACCCCCCACGCTGCCGCGTCCGCCACCCGGAACCCTCCCGCCTACGCTCGGCCCCGGTGGCGCGCGAAACGGGCAACGACCTTCACGACGCCGATCATGCTCCATCTCCGCCCGTGCCGGCGGCGGTGGCCACGGCCGGCGGCCACGTGCTGTTCGGGACCACCTCCTGGGCCGACAGGGGCCTGGTGGGGGCGGGCACCTTCTACCCGCGCAAGACCATGACCGCGCGGGCCCGCCTGGCGCACTACGCCTCGCGCTTTCCCCTCGCCGAGGTCGCCACCACCTACCGCTTCCCCCCGACCCCGCAGCTGGCCGCGCAGTGGGTCGAGCGGACCCCTCCCGGCTTCACCTTCGACATCCGGGCCTGGTCGCTTCTGACCGGGGCTCCGACGCTGCCCGACTCGCTGTGGCCCGACCTGCAGGACGAGGTGAGGGACCGCTCCCGCGATCTTCGCCGCCTCTACCCGCCCCACCTGTCGGAAGCAGGCCTGCAGGAGTGCTGGGAGCGCTTCGCCCACGCCCTCTCCCCGCTCCGCGCCGCCGGCCGCCTCGGCGTGGTGGTCCTGCAGTACCCGACCTGGTTCGCGCCGAGGCCCGAGTCGTGGGCCGAGCTCGCCGCCCTGGGGGACCGGCTGCCCGGCTGCCGGCTGGCGGTCGAGCTCCGCAGCCCGAAGTGGACCGACGGTCCGGCGTGCGACGCGACCCTCGAGTGGCTGGAGGACAGAGGTCTCGCCTTCGTCTGCGTCGACGGGCCGCCCGAGGGCCCCCGCTCGGTCCCCACGGTCGCGGCGGCGACCGCGGACGTGGCCGTGGTCCGCTTCGTCGGGCGCCGCCACGTCCCCGGGGAGCCGTGGACGTCCCCGTACCGCTACGGGCCGGACGAGCTGGCGGGATGGGTTCCGCGCCTCACCGACCTGGCGGCCTCCGCCGGCGAGGTCCACGTGCTGATGGACAACCGCTGGGGCAGCGACGCCGTCGACAACGCCGGCCTCCTTGCCGCGCTGCTCAGCGCCCACGCCGGCTGAGACCTACCCGCGCGACGGGGCCGACTGCACGACCGACCCGTGGTGGCACACCATGCGCCACCGGCCGGGCTCGGAATCCCGGACGAAGATGTTGGTGGTCGCCACCGTGACACCGCCTTGGTCGCCGAGGAGGTTCTCGTCGAGCGACACCCAGGCGGTGTCCCCGCAGACCGTCGCCTTGGCCCTGGTGAGCACGAACTGGATCTGCTGGCCACCCTGGAAGAGGGCGAAGAAAGAGGCGGCCACCGGCCCCCAGCCCTCCAGTGTCGCCCATCCGGGGTGGGTGCAGAGGGCCCGGTCGGTCCGCTCCCACAGCTCGGACATCGCATCGAGGTCCTTCGCCTCGAACGCCTCGTAGTACCGGCGGTTGGCGGCGAGAACCGCCTCGGTGGGGTCCACCGCGCCGACCGTATCGCGGGGAGGGGTCCCGTGGCGGCACCGCCGGGGTCCTTTTCTCCGCGTTCACCATCGTCGTCCCACCCTCTGGCTAGCTTTGTCTCGATGGTGCTTCCCCTGCCGACGTCGTTGTCGCCGTCGAAGGTGGCGTCGTTCCAGGAGTGCGCCCTCGCCTTCCGGCTGTCCGCCATCGACGGCCTCCCCGAGCCGCCATCCCCTCACGCCGCCAAGGGCACCCTGGTGCACCGGGCCCTGGAGCTGCTGATGTGGGAGGAGGACCCCGACGCCAGGACCTTCGACGCGGCGCTGAGCAAGCTGCAGCGGGCGGTCCCCGAGGTGCTCGACGGCGACGAGTACGGCGCGCTGGGCCTCGCCGGCGGGGAGCGGGCCGATCTCGTCGCCGACGCCGAGACGCTGGTGCGCCACTACTTCGACCTGGAGGACCCGCGGACGGTGCGGGTGCTCGGCACGGAGCTGCGCCTCTCCGCCAGAGTCGGGACGCTCACGCTGTCGGGGATCATCGACCGGCTGGAGCTCGACAGCGACGGCGAGCTGGTGGTCACCGACTACAAGACGGGTCGGGCCCCGAGCGCCAGCTACGAGACGCCTCGCCTCGCGGGGGTTCAGTTCTACGCCTCTCTGTGCGAGGAGGTGTTCGGTCGCCGCCCCGCCCGGATCCAGCTGCTGCACCTGCGCGAGCCCCTGGTCATCTCCACCGTCCCCTCGGAGCAGTCGCTGCGCGGGCTGCGCCAGAAGGCGCTCGCGGTGTGGGCGGCGGTGGAGAGGGCATGCCGGGACGAGGACTTCCGCCCCAAGCCCGGCTGGCTGTGCGACGTGTGCGGCTACCGCGCCTACTGCCCCGCCGTCGGAGGGGATCTCAGCCTGGTACCGGCCCGGGACGGGGCCGTCCCGGCGATCGGCGGCGGGAGGGTGGGGACCGCCGAGCGCACGGTGGCGCCGGCGCTGCGGGCGTGAGCACGGGCGTGCCGAGATTCGGGCTGCGGGTCCCGGCGCCGGTGGACCGCTTCGACGTCGCGGTCGACCGGTGGTTCGAGAAGCGGGCGCGGGGTCGCCGGGCGGTCGACGCCGTCATGTACGGCGCCAGCGCCGTCGGCGACCACGGGTTGCTCTGGATGGGGCTGGCGCTGCTGCAGACCGCGCGCCGCCGCGACCGCCGGGCGCGCCGGCGCCTGCTGCGGGCGTGGGCGGGGCTCATGGCGGAATCCGCGGTCGTCAACGGGCCGGTCAAGTGGATGTTCCGCCGCACCCGGCCGCTCCACGAAGGCCCCCGCCCCCGGCGTCTGCGCCAGCCGCGGACCAGCAGCTTCCCGAGCGGCCACGCCTCCTCCGCGTTCTTCGGCGCCGCGCTGTTGCGCGACGGCGACCCGTGGTGGCCGCTGTACTACGTGGCCGCCGGCGTGGTCGCCGCCAGCAGGGTGCACGTCAAGATCCACCACGCCTCCGACGTCGTCGGGGGGGCGGTGATCGGCGCTGCGCTCGGAGAGCTGGCCCGCCGGCTCGTGCCGCTGGAATCGCCGAAGCCGAAGCCGGGTTGTTCGTCACCGTGACCATCTCCTTCTCCGTTACCTGGGACTACCGCTGCCCCTTCGCCCGCAACGCCCACGAGCACATCCTCTCGGGTCTCGAAGCGGGCGCCGACTGGGACGTGACGTTCGTCGCTTTCTCCCTCGACCAGGTGCACGTCGAGGAGGGGGGCCCGCCGGTCTGGGAGCAGCCGGAGCGCTACCCGGGGCTGCTCGCCAACCAGGCCGGCATCGTGGTGCGCGACCGGATCCCGGACCGTTTCTTCGCCGCGCACAGGGCGCTCTTCGCCGCCCGCCACGACGAGGCCCAGGACCTGCGGGAGCGCGACGTCGTCGCGGACGTCCTCGACCGAAGCGGCGTCGACGGCGAGCGGGTGCTGGCCGAGATCGACGCCGGGTGGCCGCTCGAGGTTCTCCGCTCGGAGCACAGCGATGCCTCCGAGCGGCTGAGCGTCTTCGGTGTGCCGACGTTCGTGCACGGCGACCGGGCGGTGTTCGTGCGCCTGATGGACCGCCCCAACGGCGACGCGGCGCGCGCCACCTCGACCATCTCGCGACTCCTCGACCTGCTCGCCGGCTGGCCGGAGATGAACGAGTTCAAGCAGACCACCGTCCCCCGCTGAGCGAGGCGTGCCGTTGATCCGGTCCGAGCCGTGACCCGCCGGTCGAAGCACCGCAAGGCCCCGGGGGCGTCGCCGGCGGCCCACCCGGCGGACGGCCTGGCCCTGCTCGGCCTCTCCGCGGGTGACGCTGTCCGCTGGCGGGCCCGGCCGGGGGCACACTGGCAGACCGGGACGGTCGTGCGCCGCGAGCGTGACGGGAGCGTCGCCGTCACCGACGGCCGCGGCTCGACGCGCAGCCTCGTCGTCGCCCGGCTGGAGGTGGCCGTCACCGGTGCGCGGGGCGCGCGGGGATGGGAGCCCCTCGCCGAGCGCTCGGGGCGCGCCGAGCAGCTGCGGCTTCTGTAGGCGCCGGGCGCCGGCACCCGTGGTGCGGGGCGGCCGGGCTCAGGCCGAGGGGGCGAGGTCCCGGATCGCCTGGCGGAGGTCGATGCCCGCGGACACGATGGCCGGCGCCGGTGTGGTGACCCCGTTCGCCGCGTAGCGGGCGAGGCGGGCGCGCACCTGCGCCGGCGAGCCGTGCACGAGCAGGTCGTCGACGACCTGGTCGGGGATGGCGGCGAGAGCGGCTTTGCGGTCCCCCGCCTTCCAGGCCGCCCACATCTCCCGGAGGAGAGGTCCGCGCCCCAGCCACTCGTGGAAGGCGGCGTACACGGGGACGTTGAGATAGGCGGCGATCAGCCGTCGACCGACCGCACGGGCGGCGCCGACGTCCTCGGTGGGAAGCACGAAGATCCGCGCGACGATCTCCTTGCCGGGGCCCACCTCGGCCGCCACGGTCGGAACGTCGCCGGCGCCGAGCCAGTTGATGATGGCGCCGTCGGCTTCGCGGCCGGCGAGGCGCAGCATCCCCGGGCGCAGCGCCGCCACGAGGAGCGGCGGCGGGATCTCCGGCGGACGGCTCAGACGGAAGCCCCGAACCGTGAAGGTGTCGAAGGTCGCGTCGACCTTCTCGCCGGCCAGGGCCGAGCGAAGGAAACGCAGGACGTCGCGGGTCCGCTTGTACGGCTCCGCGAACGTGATGCCGTTCCAGCTCTCGACGATCACGTCGGAGGACGCCCCGATCCCGAGGGCGAACCGGCCGGGCGCGGCCTCCGCGAGCGCGGCAGCGCTCTGCGCCAGCAGCGCCGGCCCCCGCGTGAAGGCAGAGACGATCGCCGTCCCCAGCCGGAGGCTGGGGGTCCAGGCGGCGGCGAGGGTCAGAGGCGTGAAGGCGTCGCTGCCGTCCACCTCGGACGACCACAGGTCGGTGTATCCGAGATCGACCAACTCCTCGAACCACTCCCGGTGGTCGGCAAGGGAGACGCCGTCGAAGGGAACGGTGATGCCGTGGGCCATCGCAGGATGCTAGCGATCGGGCCGGAGGGCCACCGGACCGGCGGGAGGCCGGCGGGGGGACCGCTCAGGCGGCCGGCGCCCGCCGCTCGGACCGCGCGGACCGCCCGATCGCCTCGGCCAGCGCCCGGCGCGCCTCGGCGATGCCACGCCGTCCGATGGCCTTCGTATCCTCGTCGAGCTTCCAATCGGCCTCGCCGGCTTCGAGGAGCAGGAGCTGCGTTGCCATGCGACCATCGTCGCAGGGGGGTGTGACCGCATCCCGCGCTCCCCCTCCCCCGCCCGCCTCACCGACCCTGCCGCGGCGGTCGCGGCACCGTCGGGGCGGCCGCCCACCAGGCCGGTAGCATCACCCCATGCTCGACGCCTCGACGCGTCATCCAGCCGGACACCGATCGAGCGGCACGTGACCGCCCTCGCCGAAGCCCTCGGCTTCCGCCCGGACGCCTCCGTCCTGATCGTCACCTGTGACGAGCTCGGGGTGAGCTACGCCTCCAACTCGGGCGTGTACGGCGCCCTGCGCGCGGGCCTGGCCAAGGCCGGGGGCCTCGTGGTGCCCGGGCCGTGGGCCCGTGAGGCGGCCGCCCGGTACCGGGGCGAGGACGTGGGGCTGCACCTCACGCTGAACGCGGAGTACGACCTGTACCGCTGGGGGCCGATCACCCACTGCCCTTCGCTCCTCGACGGGGACGGCGGTTTCCCCCGCACGCTGGCGGACCTGTGGGATCACGCCGACACCGACGAGGTCCACCGGGAGTGCCGGGCCCAGATCGAGAGGGCCATCTACTGGGGCTTCGACGTGAGCCACCTGAGCAGCCACCTGGGCGCCTTGGAGTTCCGCCCCGAGTTCTTCGACGTGGCGCTGGGGCTCGCCGTCGAGTTCGGCCTACCGCTGCGCCTCCCGGACGCGTCGACCGAACCGCAGTGGGGGTTCCCGTTTCGGGCGCTGGCAGCCGAGGAGGGCGTCGTCTCCCCGGACCACCTGGTGCGGGTGCGCCGGGACCGGAGCACCCGAGCCGCCCTCGACCAGCTGCTGACCGGGCTGGAGCCCGGGGTCACCGAGGTGGTGCTGCGGCCCGCCACCGACACCGCCGAGCTCCGCGCGGTGGCACCCGACTGGGCCGCGCGCGTCGCCGACCACGACCTGGCCATGACGGCGGACTCGCTGCGGGTGCTCGCGTCTCGAGAGCGCGTCCACCTGATCGGCTGGCGGGAGCTGCGCGAGCTGCAGCGCCGGGGGAGGCGCTAGCCGGCCGCCAGGAGAGCGGCCAGGCGTTCCAGTCCCGCGACCCGGCTGGCCTTCACCAGGACGGCGTCGCCCACCCCGAGGCCGGACAGGGCTGCTGCCGCCGCGTCCACCCCGTCGAGCGGGGGGACGCCGTAGGCCCGGGTGCCGACCGCGATCAGCTCGACGCCGAGGCGGCCCGCCAGGTCGGCGACCGCCCGGTGGTCGGCGGCGCTTCGCTCCCCGAGCTCGGCCATCTCCCCCACCACAGCGATGCGGCGCTGCGCCGGAAGCTGCGCCAGAGCGGTGAGAGCTGCGGCCATGGAAGCGGGGTTCGCGTTGTAGGCGTCGTTGAGGACGACGGCGCCGGCCGGCGACCGCAGAAGCTCCATGCGCCACGGCGACAGCTCCGCGTGGGAGAGCGACTCGGCGGCGGCTACGACGGGAACGCCGCAGGCACCCGCCACCGCCAGGGCCGCCAGGGCGTTGGGAACCTGGTGGGCGCCGCGGGCGACGAGGCGGGCGCGGGTCTTCCCCCACGGGGTGCGCACCGCGAACGAGGGGCGCAGCTCCGAGTCGAGCGTGATGTCCCCGGCGACGACGTCCGCGGCCGGCGACCCCTCCGCCGAGAATAGGAGGGCCTCCGCGGCCGTGTGCCGCGCCATGGCAGCGACACGGGGATCGTCGGCGTTGAGGATGGCGGTGCCGGAGTCGGGCAGGCTCTCGACGAGCTCCCTCTTGGCCTCGGCGACGTGGTCGAGGTCGCCGAGCAGCTCGGTGTGTGCCGCGGTGACCGCGGTCACCACCCCGATCGTCGGGCGCGCCACCGTGCAGAGCCGGCGGATGTCGCCCCGGCCCCGTGTCCCCATCTCGACGACCGCCACCTCGACGCCGTCGGGGGTGTTGGCAAGGGTGAGGGGAACGCCGAGGTCGTTGTTGAAGGACCTCTCGCTCGACCAGGTCCTGAGGCTGGTGGCGAGCGCCGCGGAGGCCATGTCCTTGGTGGAGGTCTTGCCGACCGAGCCCGTCACGCCCACGACCTCGCCTGCCAGGCGAGCACGCGCGGCGGCGCCGAGGCCGAGGAGGGCTCGGGCCGTGTCCTCGACGCAGACCGCCGGTACGGCGAGATCGCCCGGCACCGTCCATCGCCGGTCGACCAGCACCGCCGCCGCGCCCGCGTCGACGGCGGCGCCGACGAAGGCGTGCCCGTCGCGCTCGGCCCGGATGGCGACGAACAGGGACCCCGCCACGAGCCTTCGGGAGTCGACGCCCACCCCCTCCACGACGGCATCCCCCGCCGCGACCGTCCCGCCCGCCGCGCGGCCGGAGGCGGAGCCGGAGGAGGCGGCCACCTCCCCGGCGGTGGCGGCGGCGATCTCGGCGACGGTCCAGCGCATGGGAACATCCTGGCACGGCATCCAACCGCCGCCGGCCGGGCGGGCGGTAGCGTCTGAGGCATGGATCCCTCCGCGCGCGTCCGGCTGCTCGTCATCTACGGGGGCCGCTCGGCGGAGCACGAGGTGTCCTGCGTCTCAGCGTTGCACGTCGTCGAGGCCGCGGACCCTGACCGCTACGACGTGAGGCTGGTCGGCATCACCACCGGGGGCCGCTGGGTGGACGCCACCGCGGCACTCGGCGGGGGCGGCCTCGGGTTGGCCGGCGCCCTTCCGTCCCCGGACGACCTGGCGGCCGGGGGCGGCGCCCCCGCCGGCCCGGCGACCGCTCTCGAGCCGGTCGCTGCCGTGACCGAGGCGGGGCAGGGACCGCTGGTCGTCTTCCCCCTCCTGCACGGCCCCATGGGCGAGGACGGCACCGTCCAGGGGCTGCTCGAGGTCGCCGGCGTCGCCTACTGCGGGACGTCGGTGGGGGGCTCCGCCGCCGCCATGGACAAGGGGATGGCCAAGGCGCTGCTCGCGTCGGCGGGGCTGCCGCAGGCGCGCTACCTGTCGCTGCGCGAGCACGAGATCGACGGCTCGCTCCCCGGGCGGGTCGGCGCCGAGCTGGGCTGGCCGGTGTTCGTCAAGCCGGCGAACCTGGGTTCGTCGATCGGGATCACCAAGGTCGGCGCACCCGCAGGCCTCGGCCCTGCCATCGAGCTCGCCCGGCGCTTCGACGAGTTCGTCGTGCTCGAAGAAGCGGTCACCGGGCGGGAGCTCGAGATCGGGGTCCTCGGCTGGCCGCAGCTGCGCGCATCTGTCCCCGGCGAGATCAAGCCCAGCCGGGAGTTCTACGACTTCGAGGACAAGTACCTCGAGGACGCGGCGATGCTGGAGGTGCCGGCGTCGCTTCCGCCGGGGGTGGCCGACGACATGGGCCGCCTGGCCGTCGCCGCCTGCCGGGCGCTGCGCGTCGACAGCATGGCCCGCGTCGACTTCTTCTTCGAGGAGGGGGGCCGCGGTCTTCTCGTCAACGAGATCAACACGATCCCCGGTTTCACCCCCATCTCGATGTACCCGCGGCTGTGGGCGGCCTCCGGGATCGGCTACCCGCAGCTCGTCGACGAGCTGGTGGCCCAGGCGCTGCGCCGGGCCGAGCGCCGCTCCCGCTTCGACACCCACCGCCCCTGACCGGCCGCGGCGCCGCTCAGGGCCGCCGGCCTCCGACCCTACGCCGCCGGGCCCCCTCCCGCGGGGTCGAGCCCCGACAACGACGCGACCCGACGGCGCCAGGAGCCGAACGCGCTGGTCGTGGTGGACGCCAGCCAGCGGAGCAGGAGGGCGTCGTCGCCGGAGGGCTTGAGGCGTCCCCGCATGTAGGACACGCTCGGCTCCACCGCCCCGCGGAGGATGTCTGCGGCGTCGCCGGCGGCGATGGCGAGCGACAGGTCCGCCTCCGCGGGCGCCCCCGCGGTCCCCTCGCCGGGGACCCCGTCGCGGTAGCGCCAGTGATAACGGACGTCCGCCGATCCCCGGCCCCCCCGGCTGATCGACACCACGACCGTCGCGTTGACCCCGTCAACGACCGGTCGCTCGACCGCGAGGCGCGCCACTTCCTCCACCCACTCGTCGCTCAACCAGGCGGGGACGGCGTCCGCGGATGTCATCGGGCGCCGACCACCTCGATGCCGGCGAAGAGGTCACCGCTCGTCTCCGCAGCGCCGGTGAGGTCGCGGACGATCTCGTACTCGTCGTAGGGGTAGATCTCGTCGGCGACCTCGGGGGGAAGCCCGAACCAGTGCGGCGAGGTCGGGTCGACCTGGGTGGCATGGGCGAGGAGGGCCTGGCGGGTCACCGCAGCGAAGCCCCGGACGTCGACGAGCACCGCCGGCCCGGGGGTGCCGGCGGCGTCGCGGACCTCGGCGTCGAGGAGCCGGGCCATGCGCCCCTCGGTGTAGGGCGACTCCAGGCCCAGCTCGAGGAACTTCTCGTGCATCGCCCGGATCCGCTTCGCCGGCCACCGCACCGAGCACAGGCGCAACGGCTGCCAGGGCGGCCCCGCCTCGGGGTAGCGGTCGGGGTCTCCGGCGGCGTCGAAAGCCAGGCCGCAGACCTCGGCGACGCGCAGGTGGTCGGGATGGGGGTAGGCGCTCTGCTCCGCCGGGTAGGTGATCACGACCTGCGGCCGGGCCCGGCGGATCACCTCGACGAGCCGGCCGGCCGCCTCGTCGAGGGGGGCGGCGGCGAAGCTGCGAGGGTCGGCGTTGGCGGGGCTGCCGGGCATGCCCGAGTCGCGGTAGCCGAGAAGGACGACCTCGTCGTAGCCGATGATCGCGGCCGCCCGATCGAGCTCCTCGCGCCGCAGCGCCTCCAGCCGCTCCCGCACACCGGGCAGGTCCATGGCCGGGTTGAGGATGTCGCCCTCCTCGCCACCGGTGCAGGTGACGAGCACCGTCCGCACGCCTGCGGCGTGGTAGCGGGCGATCGTGGGGGCACCCTTGGAGGCTTCGTCGTCGGGGTGGGCGTGGACGGCGAGTAGGCACAACTCCGGCATCCCACGAGGATATGGGGAAAGAGACGGCTATCTCGCGGCTGGGCGCCCCGCGTGGAGGGCGGCGCCCGAGCCGGGCGGTCAGGTGGGCAGGCCGTCGATGGCCGACGCCAGGTCCATGTCGGCACGGGTCAGCCCGCCGGCGGAGTGCGTGGAGAGGCGGAGGGTCACCGTGTTCCACGAGATGGCGATGTCGGGGTGGTGGTTGCGCTCTTCGGCGAGGCGGCCCACCTCGTTGACCCATCGCAGCGCCCCCGCGAAGTCCTCGCGCACGACCGTCTTGACGATCTCGGAGCCGTCGCGCTCCCATCCAAGGCCGGCGAGCGCCTCGTCGACCTCCTCGTCGCTCAGAAGCTGCGCCACGACCCCTTTATAACCCTCCCCCGACGGCTCGGCTAGCCTGGCGGCGGCTTCCCCCGCCCAACGGCGGCGACTCCGCCGCCCCCTCCGGGCCACCAGTTCGGGAGAAGCCGCGTGCCGGGAGCCGACCTCGACCAGCTTCGCAGCCACCTCGCCGCGCAGGGGAGCCGGCTGTACCTCGGCGCGGCCCGGACCGGCGTCGCCTTCGCGGACCCGCAGCAGTCCGTCCTGGTTCTCGGGCCGCCCCGGTCGGGAAAGACCACAGCGGTGGCGATCCCCAACGTCGTCGTCGCCCCCGGCGCCGTCGTAGCGACCTCCACCAAGGCGGACCTGCTCTTCGCGACCCTCTCCGCACGCGCCCCCCTCGGGCGCTGCTGGCTGCTCGACCCCGGCGGCGCGGTGCCCACCCCCGACGGTGTGACCCGGCTGCGGTGGTCGCCGGTCGCGGCGGCGCGGACGTGGGACGAGTCCCTCGTCCTGGCCCGGGCGATGACCCGTGCGGCACGTCCGGCCGGTCGGCTCGGCGAGTCGGCCCATTGGACCGAGCGCGCCGAGGCGCTCATCGCCCCCCTGCTGCACGCCGCCCACCTCGAGGGGGCGGGCATGGAGGCCGTGCTGCGATGGGTGCTGCGCCACGACCTCGACGCCGCCCGAGCGGCGCTGGCCTTCCACGGGGCGGACATCGCCGGCGACGTCCTGGCGGGCATCGCCGCGACCGACCCCCGCGAGCGGTCGGGCATCTGGTCGTCGGCGGCGGGGGTGCTCGCCGCCTACCGGGCGGACGCGGCGCTCGACAACGCGGCGGCGCCCAACTTCGACCCGCGGGCCCTCGCCGGCAGCGCCGACACCGTCTACATCTGCGCGCCCGCGCGCCACCAGGACCTCGCGGCACCGATCGTGGTGGCGTTCCTCGAGGAGGTCCGCGCCGGGGCCTACGCGGCCTGGGCCGGCCCCGGAGCCGCCGCGGGGCCCCCGGTGACCTTCGTGCTCGACGAGGCCGCCAACATCGCCCCGCTGCCGGACCTGCCGGCGACGGTGTCCGAGGGCGGCGGCCAGGGCCTGCTCACCGTGGCGTGCCTGCAGGACCTCTCCCAGGCGCGCCAGCGCTGGGGTGCGGCGGCCGACGGGTTCCTGTCGCTGTTCGGGACCAAGCTCGTGCTTCCCGGCATCGCCGACCTGGCGACCCTCGAGCTCGTGTCCCGCCTCGGCGGCGAGGTGGAGGTACCGGCCCGCAGCGTCAGCCGCGGCCCGTGGTGGTCGGCCGGCCACGGCGCGCCGACCGTCACCTGGTCGACGCACCGCCAGCGGCGGCTGCCCGTGGACGCGGTCAGCCAGCAGCCGCCCGGCAGCGCCCTGGTGCTGTCCGGGGCGCGCCCCCCCGAGCGGATATGGCTGCCGCCGCTGTGGGCACTGGACAGCTTCGTCAGCGTCGCCGGCAGCCCCCCGCGGCGGGCCCACGACCCCGGCCTCGGTTTGTGAGCCGCTGCCCGCCCGGTCCCGGCAGAATGCACCGGTGGTGGAAACCGACCCCCGCTCCACGGGGCGCGCCCGGCTGTCGCGCGCCACCCGGCCGCCGGCGGCGGCCCTGGTCGCGGGCGCGGCGGTGTCGGTGCAGTTCGGGGCGGCCATCGCGACACGGCTGTTCGGCCGGGTCGGCCCGGTCGGGGCGGCGACGCTGCGCCTGGCCCTGGGCGCGGTCGTGCTCGCAGCACTCGCCGGCGGGCGCCTGCGGGGGGTGCGACGCGTCGACGCAGCCGTGGCGGTGTCGTTCGGGCTCGTGCTCGGCGCGATGAACCTGAGCTTCTACGAGTCGATCGCGCGGATACCGCTGGGCGTCGCGGTGACGGTCGAGTTCTCCGGGCCGCTGACCCTGGCCCTGGTCGGATCCCGGCGGCTGCCCGACCTGCTGTGGGCCGTCATGGCCGGCACGGGGGTCGCCCTGCTCGCCTCCGGCGTGGGACCCCACCTCGACCCTGCCGGCCTCGGCTTCGCTCTGCTGGCCGGTGCGTGCTGGATCGGCTACACCCTCCTCAGCCAGCAGACCGGGCGCCGCCTCGACGCCCGCAGCGGGCTGGGGATCGCCATGGTTGCCGCCGGGGTGGCCATCCTGCCGGCCGGGGTGGCGGTCGGCGGGGCGGAGCTGTTCCGCCCGTCGGTCCTCGCCCTCGGCGCCGGGGTGGCGGTGCTCTCCTCGGTGATCCCCTACAGCCTCGAGCTCCTCGCCCTGCGCCGGGTCAGCTCCCGCGGCTACGGGGTGCTGGTGAGCCTCGACCCGGCCGTGGCGGCGATCGCCGGCCTGGTGGTCCTCGGCCAGCACCTCGGCGCCCGCGAGCTCGCAGCCCTCGGATTGGTGATCGCCGCCAACCTCGGCAACGCGCTGGTGGGCCGGCCCCGCGGCGTGGTACCAACGGGCGCATGAGCCTGCCCCGCAACGCCGAGCGTGTCCAGACAGCCCTCGAAGAGGCGGGATCCCCGGCGCGCGTGGTCGAGCTGCCCGACTCGGCGGGCACCTCCGCCGAGGCCGCCGAGGCCCTCGGGGTGGGCGTCGAGCAGATCGCCAAGTCGCTCGTGTTCGTCGCCGACGGGGGTCCGGTCCTCGTCGTGATGCGCGGGTGCGACCGGGTCGACACGGGCAGGCTCGCCTCCCACCTCGGCGCCGGCCGGGTGACCCGCGCCGACGCCGACACGGTGCGGCAGGCGACGGGCTTCCCGATCGGCGGCGTGAGCCCGGTGGCGCACCCTCCGGGTCTGCGCGTCGTCGTCGACCGGGCCCTGGCAGGCTCCCCGGTGGTGTGGGCCGCGGCCGGAACGCCCCACACGGTGTTCCCGACCTCCTTCGAGGAGATCCTCGGCGTGTCGCGCGGCGAACCCGGCGACGTTCGCGCCTGACCGGCTCCGCCCGCGACCTCGCGGGGGCGCAGGGTCCGCCGGGTCAGGGCCCGGGCGGGGCGGAGGGGCGAGCCAGCTCGTCGAGGAGTGCCTGGCTGTAGGCGATGCGGCCGGTGAGGCGCTCGGGGTCGCCGCTGCAGAGGGCCAGGGCCGCCTCGGCCATCACCTCGGGCGGCTCGCTCAGCTGGTCCGGGTCGTCGGGGCGCACGAGGCCGTGGAAGATCGTGCCGGGGGTGGCCACGACGCGGGTGGGCGCGAGCGCGTTGACGGCGATCCCCTCGCCGTGGACCTCCGCGGCGAGGCCGGTGCTGAACCGTTCGAGGGCGGCCTTGCACATGCCGTACACGGTGGCCCCCATGCGGGCGCGATCGCCGGGCGGGATCTGCGGGTGGCGGGCCGCGACCGAGGAGACGTTGAGGATCCATCCCCGCCGGCGCCGGCGCATGCCGGGGAGGACCAGCTGGGCGAGGTGGAACGGCGCCGCCACCTGCACCTCGTACATGAGGTCGAATCGCTTCCGGCTGAAGTCGCTCACCGCCAGGAAGTACGTGACGGCTGCGTTGTTGACCAGGATGTCGACGGGGCCGGCGTCGGCCTCGGCGCGGGCGACGAGCCGCTCGCGCTCCTCCGGGCGCGAGAGGTCGGTGGGGACGGGAACGGCGCGCCCGCCGGAACGGCGGATCGCGTCCGCGGTCTCGTGGATGGTCCCCGGCAGCCGCTCGTCGCCGGCCTCGGTGGTGCGGGCCGCCACCACGACGGTGGCCCCCTCGGCTGCGAAGCGCTCCGCGATCGCCCTGCCGATACCCCGGCTGGCGCCGGTCACCACCGCCACCCTTCCTTGCAGCGCTCCTCCGGGCATTGACCTGGTCCTCCTCCGGGCGGTCCCGGGCCCCGATTTCAGTTGACTGTTTTGGCGGTGACCCTATCCGGCGAGACCCGCCCGGTCTTTGCCGTCGCAACCTGACGGCGCGTCAGGTAATCCCGTCCGCCCGGACCGACGCCGGCTCCGCGCCGGCGGCAGCCGCCGCCAGGAGGCGCCTGCGCGCGCTCGCCGCCGCCCCTTCGAGGTAGCGCACCAGCCTCAGGCGGGCGGTGGGCGCGTCACCGGAGATGATCGCTTCGGCGATGCCGACCTGGTGGTCGCGCAGGGCGTACACGGAGCGCCTCCGGGCCCGCCGCTCCTCGATCGGTACGGCGTGCTGATGCGCCAGCTGGAGAAGCACCTTCACGAACAACGCCAGCACCGGATCGCCGCTCAGATCGGCGATCAGCCTCTCCAGTTCGTGGCTCAGCTCCACGACCTGGACTGCGTCGCTGGTCCGAAGCCTCTCGACGACCGCCCGCAGCTCTGCGATCCCCTCTTCGGTCAAACGCTCGACGGCGAGCTCGACGCAGCGCGCCTCGAGGAGGATGCGCGCCGAGTACAGCTGGCGGACACGCACCCGCTTGAAGTCGAGGTACAGCGCGGCGGCGTTGGTGACCATGGACGGGTCCGGGACGCGCACCCGCAGACCCCCTCCGGCGCCACGGCGCATCTCGGCGACCATGTGGTGCTCGAGCAGGCGGATCGCCTCCCGCAGCACCGGACGGCTCACCCCGTAGCGCTCCAGGAGCTCGGGTTCGGTCCCGAGGAGCGTACCGACGGGCCACCCCTGTTCGACGATCTCCGCCTCGATGCGCTCGGCGAGGGCCTCCCCGCTCTTGGCCCCCGGCCGCCCTGGGCTCCTGTACCGCGCATCCCCGTCCAGTGCCGGGCCGGTTGGTTCGGGCATGGAACAGCTCCTGCGGGAAAGGGACCCATGTGCGTCGATCGAGGTTCCGATCATGCACGCGGCCGCCGCCGCCGTCAACCGGGCGTGCCCGGCCGGCGCCGCCACGGTCCGAAAGAGGGCCCTGATTCGGCCGGCCCGGCGTCCGGGCGCTGTACTGTCGGACGCAGCGGAGCGGGGGACGGAGAAGGAGGAGACCGGGTGAGCATCCGAGGGGCGGCCTTCATCGCCGGGGCGTTCGAGCATCCACGGCGGGAGATACCGGACCGCTCCACCTACCAGATCCACGCCGAAGTGGCCGCCGGCGCCCTGGCCGACGCGGGTCTTTCGGTCAGCGACGTCGACGGCTACTTCTGCGACTCCTCCGCCGGCTTCGGGCCGCTGTCGATGGTCGACTACCTCGGCCTGCACTGCACCCACGTCGACTCCACCGAGACGGGGGGGTCCTCCTACGTCGTGCACGTCGGCCACGCCGCGGAGGCGATCGCGGCGGGGAAGTGCCGCGTGGCGCTGATCACCATGGCCGGCCGCCCGCGCAGCGCCGCGACGGCTCGCCGGCCGCCCACCGAGCCCAGCCCCGACGCGGTCTTCGAGGGGCTGTGGGGCATGTCGGGCGCCGTGACCGGCTACGCCCTCGCCGCGCAGCGCCACATGCACGAGTTCGGGACCACCAGCGCCCAGCTGGCAGAGGTGAAGGTGGCGGCGTCGCTGCATGCTCGGCACAACCCCAACGCCTTCCTCCCCAAGGCGGTGACCGTCGACGAGGTCCTGGACTCGCCCATGATCAGCTCGCCGCTGCACCGCCAGGATTGCTGTGTCGTCACCGACGGCGGCGGTGCCGTCGTCGTCGTCAGCCCGGAGGTGGCCCGGCAGCTGGAGCGCACGACGGTCAAGGTGCTCGGCCACGGCGAGACGGTGAAGCACGCGGAGGCCGGCCGCCTGGACCTCACCTATACCGGCGCCGTGGTCTCGGGGCCGCGGGCCTTCGAGGAGGCCGGCGTCACCCCCTCCGACGTCGACTACGCGTCGATCTACGACTCGTTCACGATCACGGTGATCGAGACGCTGGAGGACCTCGGCTTCTGCGAGAAGGGTGAGGGTGGGCGGTTCGTCCTCGACGGCACCCTGGTCGCGCCCGCCGGCCGCCTGCCGTTCAACACCGACGGCGGCGGCCTGTGCAACAACCATCCCTCCAACCGGGGCGGCATGACCAGGATCGTCGAGGCGGTGCGGCAGCTGCGCGGCGAGGCGCACCCGGCGGTCCAGGTGCCGGACTGCGCCATCGGCGTCGTGCACGGGACGGGAGGGTCCATCGGGACGCGGATGGGCAGCTCGACGCTCCTCCTCGGAAGGGAGGACGCGTGAGCGGCGCGCTGCCGGTCCCGGCGCCGGCGGTGTTTCCCGAGACCGCGCCCTTCTGGGAGGCGACGGCCCGCGGGAAGCTCCTGCTGTCGCGCTGCGAGGACTGCGGCGCTGTCATCTGGTACCCGAGGCCTCTGTGCCCGGCCTGCGGACGTCCGCGGGTCTCGTGGGTCGAGGCGTCCGGGCGGGGATCCGTCTACAGCTTCACCGTGGTCCACCGCAACGCCGTCGACGGCTACCGCGAGGCCGTCCCCTACGTGGTCGCGTACGTCGAGCTCGAGGAAGGGCCGCGGGTGCTCACCAACATCGTGGGATGCGACCCCGAAGCGGTGACGATCGGCATGCCCGTCTCCGCCACCTTCGACGACACCGGCCACGGCAGCGCCCTGTTCCGGTTCCGGCCCGCCTGAGCCGGGCGGCCGCTTCTCCTGCTACGCGGGCGCCATGACGGCGCCGGCGCACACGGCTCCGACGACGAGGATCGCCACGACGTCCCGCCAGCCGGGGCGGCGCGTGCGGGCGGCGATGAGCCCCGTGCCGCCGCGTGCGGTGATGGCTTCCGCCAGCTCCCCCGCCCGCCGGATCGACACGGCCAGCGCCGCCACCAGAAGGTCCACCAGCTCCTCCACCCACCGCCGCCACGTGGAGCGCCCCGGCCGCGGCGGAGGGGGCCGCAGCCGGCGGGCGGCCACCAGGGTGCGCATCTCCCCGACGAGCAGCGGGAGGCCCCGCACGCTCAGGGCCACCGCCACAGCCATCTCGTCCACCGGCACCCGCACCAGCCGCAGCGGCCAGAGCAGCCGGGCCACTGCGGGGGCGATCTCCCCGAGCGGTGTCGTCCACCCGACCAGCGCGGCGGCGAGGAGGAGCAACACGCCCACCCCCAAGAAGCGGATGTACGCGTCGAGGGCGCCGAGGCCGAGCACCACCCCGCCGACGGTCAGGTGCGGCGACCCGCCGGCAACCGACGCGAGCGCCCCGCTCACCACCACGACCACCCAGAACCACAGCGGCGGGCGGGGCCACGCTCCCCGCGGCACCCGCGCGACGAGCGCGGTGCCGGCGATGAGGCAGGTGACGAGCCCCAGCGAGCCCCACGACGGGAAGTAGGACACGGTCACGCTGAGCGCCGCCACCGCGATCAGCTTGGTGCCGGCCCACATGCGGTGGACCGGCGAGTCCACCTTGATCTCTCGCAGCAGGGTGACGCGGGCCCCGCGGCGCTCGGCCGCGGAGGCCACGCCCGCCGGGCCCGAGCGCCTGGAGCGCCGCCGCGACGGTGCGGTCAGCACGGCCCGATCCGCTTCTCGACGTCGGAGACCACCCGCCCGGCGTCGAGACGGACGACCCGGTCGCACACCCGGCTCATCCCCTCGAGGTCGTGGGAGATCACGACCACCGTCAGCCCGTCGCGCAGGCGCAGGTTCGCCAGCACGTCGACGAGGGCCTCCTGGCCGGCGGGGTCGAGGCCGGCGAGGGGCTCGTCGAGCACGACCACCGAAGGGCGCCGAACGAGAATCCCCGCGAGGGCGACGCGGCGCTGCTGGCCGCCGCTCAGCTCGTCGATCCGCCGCTCCCCGATCTCGGCGACGTCCAGGCCCACCTCGGCAAGGGCGTTCTTGACGGCTTCGTCGTCGGCCGCGCCCGCGGCCCGCACGTCCGAGGCGACCCGGGCGCGCTGGAGTTGCAGCCGGGCGTGCTGGAACGCGAGGCCCACCGAGCCGACGCGGGCTGCGACCGTCTCACCGCCGAGCAGGCAGGACCCCCGCGAGGGGCGCAGCACGCCGGCGAGAATCCACGCCAGGGTGGACTTCCCCGACCCGTTGCCGCCCACGACGAGAACCCCCTCTCCGGGCTCGATGGTCAGGTCCACGCCGTGCAGCGCCGGCTGGGCCCACGGAGTCCCCGCGCCGTAGGTGTGCCACACGTCCCGGACCTCGAGCCGGGCGGCCGCGGCGGAGGGCGCCGGCCCGGTCCCGTTGCCGCTCCGCTCCGCGGGCAGGCTCTTGCCCACCGGGACCGAACCGCGGCCGTTGCCCCCGCCTTGCGCCGCCGCGGCGGGCCGGGCGGCAGCGTCGGGCACCAGCCGGCCGCCGTCGAGGCGCAGCCGGAGATCCGCCATCGCCGCTTCCTCCGCCCGGTGGGTGATGTGCACGACGGTCATGCCCCGCGCCGCCGGAAGCCCGGCCAGCAGCGCCGTGAGCGTCTCGCGCCCGGCAGCGTCGACCATCGCCGTCGACTCGTCCGAGATGAGCAGGCGCGGCTGGCGCGCCAGGGCCGCGGCGACGGCCAGCCTCTGCAGCTCGCCGCCGGAGAGCGTCGAGGTCTCCCGGTCGTCCATCCCCGCCAGGCCGACCGCGGCGAGCAGCGGCGCCACGTCGACGCCCTGCGCTGCCCGCAGCCCCCACACGACGTCGTCGGCGACCCTCACCCCGAGGACCTGGGACTCGGGATGCTGCATGATCAGCGCGGTTCCCCCCGCGCTGCCCAGGCCTGCGCAGCCGGGTCGTTCCACCCGGCCCGACGTCGGTGACCGGCCGGCCAGCAGCCGGGCCAGGGTGGACTTGCCCGACCCGTTGTCCCCGACGAGCGCGACCAGCCGGCCGGGGTCGATGCGCAGGGACACCCCCTCCAGGGCGTCGGAGCCGGCGCCCGGGTAGCGGTAGCTCACCGCGTGAAGCGACACCGGGACGGGCTGGACCGGGCCGCCCTGCGGGGGGAAGTCCAGGCGGTCGACGGCGCGGATCCACGACGTCCGCTCGAGGACCTCCCCGACGAGCAGCCAGGAGAACAGGGTGAACCACGTGGTCCCGAACACCACGGTGACGCCGACGGTCAGCCACCAGTCGCGCAGGGCGTCGACGACGAAGCCGTTCAGCGTGTGAAGGACGCCGGCCGTGCCGGGCAGGACGTCGAGGACCCGGGCGACGCCCTGCCAGGTGTTGCGGATCTGCTCCAGCGTGAGTTTGCGGAGCGTCGCGAACAGCGACAGCAGGCCCACGCTGACCAGCGCCAGGGTCGGTGCGATGATCCCCACCGCGCCGACGACAGTGGCCACCGACCATGCCCGGCGTTTGGCCGTTCCCACCAGGCCGCCGACGACGGCGCACTCGACGATCAGCGAGAAGGTCCCCGTGCCGGCCACGAGGAAGCTGATCAGCGAGGCGGAGAAGGTGGCGGCGACGAGCGCCCGGAACCGGTGGCGGTGCGCCACGAACCCGAGCGGCACCACGGCCAGCCCGGCGATGGGCCCGAGGTAGGGGAGGAACCACCCGACGACCACCAGCGCCACGCTCACCCCGGCCATGACCGAAGCGGTGGCAAGCTCAACCGGCCGCAGGGGCCCGGTGGCGCGGGTCTCCTCCGGCACGCGTCCAGAGTGCCACCCGGGGGATCGATCCTGGGTTCGCCGCGATCGACCCGGGGGCCCGTTCAGCCGGGTGGGCGGCGCAGCCACGCCAGCCACTCGGTGCCGCCCTGCAGCTCGAGCCGTCTCCACAGCACCGGGTTGGCGGAGGACTGGCTGGCGTGGCAGGCGATGGCACGGCCCTGCACGGTCCGTTCGACGGCCGCGACGACGTCGACCTCATGGGCTCGGCGCCCGCCGAAGGCGGTGCCGAACTCGCTGTTCAGCGCCTCCGCCACAGAGGCGGGAACCACCCACCCGAGGACGCCGACACCGAGACGCTCGCCGGCGGCCAAGGCGGCTTCGGTGGCGCGCACGTGGTCGGGGTGTCCGGTGACGCCGCCCACGTCGAACGCCAGCAGCGCCTCGGCCCGGCGTTCGCCGGCGTAGCGGGCGACCTCGTCGACGAGGACCTCCAGGCGCACCTCGTCCAGCCCGCCGTCGGGATGGTCGAGAAGGAGCACGCCCTCCGCTCCGAGGGCCGCCGCTGCCGCGGCGAGCTCGGCGGAGCGCACGGCGCCCAGCCCGCCGGTCTCTTCGCCGGGCCGGCCGAGACCGTGGAGGGTGGACATCTCCCCGTGGGTGAAGCTGAGTACCGACACCGACACCCCCGCCCGAGCGAGGGCGTCGAGGACGGCACCGAGCCCGAAGGACTCGTCGTCGGGGTGGGCGCACACCGCCAGGAGCGAACGTGCTCCCACGACCTCCGCCAGGGCCGTGCCGGCGACGGCTGCCGCGCGGGGACCCGGGCTCACGGGGGGAGGCTAGCGGGCCTCGGCCGCCTCGCGCTGGGCGTCCACCTGGCGGTGCACTTCCTCCATGTCCAGGGCGCGGACCTGCTCGATGAGCTTGTCGAGGGCGGGCGCCGGCAGGGCGCCGGGCTGGGAGAACACGATGATGTTGTCGCGCAGGATCATCAGGGTGGGAATCGACATGATCGCGAACGCGGCGGCCAGTTCGCCCTCGGCCTCGGTGTCCACCTTGGCGAAGACGATGTCGGGGTTCTTCTCAGACGCTGCCTCGAACACCGGTGCGAACATCCGGCACGGGGCGCACCACGATGCCCAGAAGTCCACCAGGACGATGTCGTTGCTCGCGACAAGATCCTCGAAGTTGTCTTTGGTCACCCGCACGGTTGGCATGCCGAAGCTCCTTTGATATACCTAGGGGGGTATATTACCCAAACGCTCGCCGGCCATGCGGCATTCCCGCCGGCACGCGGAGCTAGCGGAAATCCCGGGAGCGCAGCCCCCCGTCGGCGCGGAGCGAGAGCGGCCGGATGCGCTCGGCGACCACGTTGACGACCGTTTCCACCCGCTCCAGGCGGCCGTCGATCACCAGGGCCGGGCTGGCGCGGGCGATCCGGCCGAAGCGCACCCACGCCCCCGCAGAGCACACCACGTTGATGAGTCCGGTCTCGTCCTCCAGGTTGATAAAGGTCACACCCTGCGCGGTCGCCGGCCGCTGCCGGTGGGTGACCACGCCGGCGACGGTGACCTTCTCCCCCGCCACCACTGTCCCCAGCTCCGCGGCGGTGACCACCCCCGCCCCGGCCAGCGCCGGGCGCACGAACTCGGTGGGATAGCTGTCCGGCGACAGCCCCGTGGCCCACAGGTCCGCCCTGGTGGTCTCCACGGGGTCCATGCCCGGCAGCGGGGGCGCCTCCGCCCCCGTGACCAGCCCCTCCAGCCCCCGCGCCGCCGCCACGGCACCGGCGCTCCACAGCCCCGCCCGCCGCGACAGGCCGAAGCAGCCGAAAGCCCCGGCGGTTGCCAGTGCCTCGGCCTGCGCGGCGGAGACGCCCGCCCGGCGGACCAGGTCCTCCACGTCCCGGTACGGCCGGCCCGCGGCGACCCGCCCGGCGGCCGCCTCCCCCATCCCGCGCACGTAGGAGATCCCCATCCGCACCGCCGCGCCCTCCGCCGAGGAGGCGCACGCCTCGAGGCGGGACGCGGCGGCGCTGGCGTTGACATCCGGCCGCAGCACCCTCACCCCGTGCCGGCGGGCGTCGGACACGATCGTCTGCGGCGACCAGAAGCCCATCGGCTGACCGTCGAGGAGGCCCGCGCAGAAGGCGGACGGATAGTGGTACTTGAGCCACGCCGAGGAGTACACGAGGTAGGCGAAGCTCACCGAGTGGCTCTCGGGGAAGCCGAAATTGGCGAAGGCCACCAGCTTGTCCCAGATCTCGTCGGCAACCGGCCCGGTGAGCCCCCGCTGCGCCATACCCGAGTACAGCCGGCCCCGCAGCCTCTCCATCCTCTCGGCGCTGCGCTTGGAGCCCATCGCCTGACGCAGCCGGTCCGATTCGGCCGGTGTGAAGCCGGCGACGTCGATGGCCATCTGCATCAACTGCTCCTGGAACAGCGGGACGCCGAGCGTCTTGGCCAGGCTCCGCTGCAGCAGCGGGTGCGGATAGGTGACCGGCTCGTCCCCGTTGCGCCGGCGGATGTAGGGGTGGACCGACCCACCCTGGATCGGCCCCGGCCGGATCAACGCCACCTCGATCACCAGGTCGTAGAAGGTGCGGGGCTTCAAGCGCGGCAAGGTGGCCATCTGCGCCCGGCTCTCCACCTGGAACACCCCCACCGTGTCCGCCTTCGACAGCATCTCGTACACCTCGAGCTCCTGGGGGA
This sequence comes from Actinomycetes bacterium, assembly GCA_021788115.1. Lineage (GTDB taxonomy): Bacteria > Actinomycetota > Acidimicrobiia > Acidimicrobiales > Palsa-688 > JAJYLA01. The sequence goes on from JAJYLA010000022.1 coordinate 30,591, forward strand.
GGCGGGCCAGGTCCACGTCCACCCCGTGGAACGCCCGCACGTGGTCCACCGCGGCGTGCAGCACCGTGAGCATGCCGAGCCCGAGCAGGTCGAACTTGACCAGCCCCGCCGCGGCGCAGTCGTCCTTGTCCCACTGCAGCACGGTCCGGCCGGGCATGCGCGCCCACTCGACGGGGCACACCTCGGCCACCGGCCGGTCGCAGATGACCATGCCCCCTGAGTGGATGCCGAGATGCCGGGGGAAATGCTGGACCTCCTGGGCCAGGCCCACCACCGCAGCAGGGATCTCGTGGCCCGCGGCGCTGGCCGGCAGCGGCCCCCAGACGTCGATCTGCTTGGACCACGCATCGAGCTGACCGGGGGAAGCACCGAGCGCCTTGCCCATGTCCCGCACCGCCGAGCGGGGCCGGTAGGTGATCACGTTGGCCACCTGCGCCGCGCACCCCCGCCCATAGCGGCGGTACACGTACTGGATCACCTCCTCCCGCCGGCCGCTTTCGATGTCCACGTCGATGTCGGGGGGCCCGTCCCGCTCGGGGGAGAGGAACCGCTCGAACAGCAGTCCCAGCTCGACGGCGTCCGCCTTGGTGATGCCGAGGGCGTAACACACCGCCGAGTTCGCCGCCGACCCCCTCCCCTGGCAGTAGATGTCGTGCTCCCGGCAGAACTCGACGATGTCCCAGACGATGAGGAAGTAACCCGGGAACCCGAGGCGCTCGATCGTCTGCAGCTCATGGTCGATCCGCTGCCACGCCAGGGCCCGGGTGCGGGTGCCGCGCAGGGTCTGGGCTGCCCCGCGACGGGGCCCGTAGAGGCGGGTCGCCCCCTCCTCGGTCAGGTGACGCAGCCAGCTCATCTCGGTGTGCCCGGGCGGGGTGGGCCACGGCGGCAGGCTGGGCGCCACCAGCGACAGGTCGAACGCGCACGCCCGGCCCAGCTCGGCGGCGCGCTCCACCACCCCCGGGTAGCGGGCGAAGCGCCGGGCCTGCTCTCCCCCGCCGCGCAGATGGGCGGAGCCCGCCGCCGGCAGCCACCCGTCGATGTCGTCGAGGCTGCGCCGGGCCCGCACAGCCGCCAGCGCCGACGCCAGGCGCCGGCGGGGAGGGTGGTGGTAGTGGACGTTGTTGGTGGCGACGATCTCCGCGCCGGCACGATCGGCGAGCGCGACCAGGGCGTCGTTGCGCGCCGAGTCGAGGGGGTCGCCGTGGTCCCACAGCTCCACCACCACGTTGGCCGCCCCGAACAGGCGCTGCAGGCGCGCCAGCTCGGCGCCGGCGCGGGCCGGGCCGTGCTCCACGAGCGCGGCGGGCACGGTCCCCTTGCGACACCCGGTCAACACCACCCAGTGGTCGGCGCGGGGGTCCGGGGGATCGCCGAGCGGCACCGGCGCCGTTCCGGAGGTTCCGGATCCCGCCGCCAGGAGGGGGACCGCGCCGGCGCCGAGAGCGGCGAGGGTCTCGAGGTCCATCACCGGCCGCCCCTTTTCCCCCCCGGAGAGATGGGCCACCGACAGCGCCCGGCACAGCCGGGTGTAGCCGATCGGGTCGCGCGCCAGAACCAGCAGGTGACTCCCTTCGGGGTCGGCGACGCCGTTCTGCGGGCGGCTCACCCCCAGGGACAGCTCGGCGCCGAAGACCGTCGGCATGCCCACCGCCCTCGCCGCCTCGGCGAAACGGACCACCCCGTACATCCCGTCGTGGTCCGTGATCGCCAGGGCCTCCAACCCCAGCCGTGCCGCCTCCTCGACCAGTTCCTCGGGGTGGGACGCACCGTCGAGGAAGCTGAAGTTGGAGTGGCAGTGCAGTTCGGCGTAGGGGACCCCCCCGGCGCCCGGCCGAGGACCGAAACCGGCGGGGGGTTCGTATGGGGGCCGCTTGCGCGACCAGGCAGGGCTGTCGCCGCCGTCGCCCTGCTGGACGGTGCGGCGCCGGCCCGACAGCCTGGCCTCCAGCTCCCGCCACGGCACCGGCGGGTTGTTGTAGCCCATGCATCCACTCTATCGAACGTGTGTTCGCACATCTCGGGCACCGAGAACGGCGGGCGGAGAGTCGTCACGGTGTGCACGGCTGACCGCGTGCGCGAGGCTGCAGCGGTGACCCGCCGCTGCAGCGAAGGGGTGAGCCCGGCTCGCCGTAGCGTCTCGGCTACGGGGCCGCCATGAGCGTCTTCATCACCCGCTTCGACACCCGCCCCGGCAGAGCCGGAGGCGGCGTCCGTGTCGCCGTCAAGGATCTCATCGACGTGGCGGGCGCGCCCACCACCGACGGGTCCAAGGTGATCGCGGCGGCCGCTCGGCCCGCCGAGCGCGACGCCGCCTGCCTCGCCGGGACCCGCGCCGCGCAGAACGAGGGCCGGGCGGTGATCGTCGGAAAGACCAACATGCACGAGCTGGCATTCGGGGTCACCGGCATCAACCCGTGGTTCGGCACGCCGCTCAACCCCCTCGACGCGTCTCGCGTTCCCGGAGGCTCCTCGAGCGGCTCGGCCGTGGCGGTCGCGCTGTGCGAGGCGGACGTCGCCTTCGGCAGCGACACCGGAGGGTCGATCCGCATCCCGGCCGCCTGCTGCGGCGTCGCCGGGCTCAAGACGACCCGTGGGAGGGTTCCCCTCGACGGCGTCATCCCCCTCGCCCCCTCGCTGGACACCATCGGCCCCCTGGCGCGCACCGTCGCCGGCCTCGTGGACGGGATGGCCCTGCTCGAACCCGGCTTCTCCGCCGCAGCGAAGCCTGCACGGCGCGTCGGCCGGGTGCGCCTGCCTGCCGAGAGCCGCATCGACGAGGCCCTCGACGCCGCCCTCCACGCCGCCGGCCTCGTGGTGGTGGGGGTGCTCCTGCCCGGCTGGGATGCTGCCACCGCGGCGGCCATGACGATCCTCAGCGCCGAGGCGTGGCGGGTTCACGGGGACCTGTACCGCAGCCACGCCGGCGATCTGTCCCCCGACGTCGCCGCCCGCTTGTCTGCCGCCTCGGCCGTCACCGAGGCCGAGGTGGCCGCCGCCCGCCACCAGGCGGCCGCGTGGGACCGGGAGCTGCGCGCCGTTCTCGCCGGCGTCGACGTCCTGGTGCTGCCGACCCTCGCCCGCGAGCCGCCCCCGCTCAGCGACCCCGCGGCCATGTCGAAGCTTCGCTACACGGCGCCGTTCAACCTCGCGGGGGTGCCGGCGCTGTCGATCCCGGTCCCGGTGGGCGGGGGGCTGCCCGCCGGGCTCCAGATCGTCGGGCCCGCCGGCAGCGAAGCGCTGCTGCTCGCCACCGCGGCCGAGGTGGAGGCCGCCGCCGGCTCCTACTAGGGGTGCGCCGCGGCGGCGCCGGCCGCCTAGGTGGCAGGCCCTTAAGATGGCAACCCGTGGCGAGCGCGGCTTCCCCTGGCGATCGCGTCCCCGAGTCGGAAACCCGCCCCGAGGGACCGGCGTTCACCGTCGTCGGCCCGGCGCCGGCCCGGCGGCCACGGCCGTGGCCGGAGCTGCTCCTGATCGTGTGGCTGTGCTGGGTCTACGACGCGATAGCCAACCTGGCGCCGATCCGCCGGGCGGCGGCGACAGCCCACGCCCGGGGCGTCCTCCGCGTGGAGGAGTGGCTCCACCTCGACCCCGAGCGGTCCCTCGACGGCTGGCTGGTCCACCATCACACCCTCGCCGTGTTGATCTCCAACTACTACGACAACGCCCATTTCGTCGTCACGCTCGGCCTGGTGGGCTGGCTGTGGTGGAGGCATCCGGGGCTCTACAGGCCCCTGCGCACGGCGCTGGTCCTGACCAACGTGATCGCCTTCGTCGTCTTCTTGTTCGACCCGACCGCCCCACCGCGCCTCCTCGACCCGAGCCGCTACCCCGACGTGGTCGCCGCGACCCACGCGTTCGGCTCGTGGCACTCCGGCACTTTGGCGACCGCCGCCGATCAGCTGGCGGCGATGCCCTCGCTGCACATCGCGTGGGCGGTGTGGTCGTCGCTCGCCCTGTGGCGGGTTCTCGACCGCAGACGCTGGGCCCTGGCGGTCTGGCTCTACCCGGTCCTCACCGCTGCCGCGGTCATGGCCACCGGCAACCACTTCCTCCTCGACGTCCTCGCCGGCGCGGAGAT
>JAJYLA010000140.1 GCA_021788115.1 Actinomycetes bacterium
GCCGGGCGGCGGGCGGCGCGCAGCACCCAGCCGGCGCGGAGGGCCCCGGCGAGGGCGACCCCGGCGAGGACCGCCGCGGCGGTGAGCAGCAGCCCCCCGCCCAGGCGCAGCACCGGGGCGAGCGGGGAGCCGGCCTGGCCGAGGGAGGTGCCGCCGAGGGGGAAGCCGTGGAGGGGGAAGCGGGCGCGCACCCAGTCGGAGAGGACGAACGCCGCGGGCATGCCGAGCGCGACCCCGGCGCGCCGGCGGGCCGGCACGACCAGCAGCGCCGCCGCCACGAAGAGGGCGCCCAGGACCATGAGGGCGACGCAGCCGGGGATGGAGAACTGCTGCACCCACCACAGGCCGATCACGTACTGGCCGGCGCCGGCGCCGAAGCCGAGCGCGGCGCGCTGCGCGGGCCGGCTGCCGGGGAGCAGGAGCGCGAGGCCGGCGAAGCCCAGCCAGGCGAGCGGCCACCACCCGAACGGCGGCAGCGACAGGGCCACCAGCACACCGCTCGGCACGCCGGCGGCGAGCCAGCGCCACCAGCGCCAGCTGACCGGGGGCGTGCGCGACATGGTGGTACGTAGCGTTGCGCGCCGCCCCGCGAAAGGCCAGTCATCGCCGGCCGGGGGCGGGCGGCCCCGTAGGATTGTCCGCCGCCCATGATCTCGATCGTCATGCCCGCCCACAACGAGGAGGGCTACCTCGCCGCCGCCGTCACGCCTCTCGTCGACGCCCTGCGCGCCCGCGGGCTCGACTTCGAGGTGATCGTCTCGGAGAACGGCTCGACCGACGGCACCGCGGGGGAGGCGGAGGGCCTCGCGCGGTCGCACCCCGAGCTCGTTGTCCTCCGCTCGCCGGCGGCGGACTACGGCCGGGCGCTCCGCGCCGGGTTCCAGGCGGCCTCTGGCGACGTGGTGGTCAACTTCGACGTCGACCTGGTCGACGCGTCGTTCCTCGACCGGGCGCTCGAGCGCATGGCCGACCCCGCCGTCGCGGTGGTGATCGGCTCGAAGCGCGGCCCCGGCGCCCACGACCGCCGCGGGATCGGCCGGCGGGCGGTGACCGCCGTGTTCGCGCTGGTGATGCGCCACGGCTTCGGTTTGCGCGCCAGCGACACCCACGGCCTCAAGGCGCTGCGCAAGGAGCCCCTGGCGCCTCTCGTCGAGGTGTGCCGGTTCGGGGCGGACATCTTCGACACCGAACTGGTGCTCCGCGCGGAGAGGGCAGGGATGGCCGTGGTGGAGATCCCGGTGGAGGTGAGCGAGCAGCGCCCGCCGCGCACGCCCATCGCCCGGCGGATCCCCCGCACGCTCGTCGGCCTGGGGCGCCTGTGGGTGACCCTGCGGCGCAGCTGAGCGGCTGGGGGGTCTACGGCGAGGGGGCGCCGGCCGCCCGGCGGAGGACCCGCAGGCTGCCGCACCCGAGCGGCTCCTCCTCGACCCACCGGCCCGAGGCGAGCGCGTCGAGGTACATCTCGTAGGGGGGCCGCCCCCCGTCGGCCGGGTCGGGGAACACGTCGTGGATCGCCAGGTACCCGCCGGCGGCGACCTTGGGCCCCCACAGGCGGTAGTCCGCCGACGCCACCTCCTCGCCGTGTCCGCCGTCGATGAACACGAGCGCCAGGGGGGCGGCCCAGGCTGCCGCCACCGTCGCCGAGGCGCCGACCACGAGCACCACGTGGTCCTCGAGGCCGGCGTCCTCGAGGGCGCGCCGGGCCCAGGGCAGGGTGTCGGTGCGCCCGGTGCGGGCGTCGACGAGGGAGGCGTCGTGGTGCTCCCATCCGGGTCCGTTCTCCTCCGACCCGCGGTGGTGGTCGACGCTGAAGAGCACGGCCCCGGTGTCGCGGGCCGCCGAGCCGAGGTAGAGAGCCGACTTGCCGCAGTAGGTGCCGATCTCCAGCAGCGGTCCGAGGCCCGAGTGCCCCGCCCTCAGACCCACCTCGTGGAGGGCGAGGCCCTCGTCGTCGGGCATGAAGCCCCTCGCCGCCCGGGCGTGGGCGAGCACCGCGGGATCCACGCGCCCGCCGGGCGGCTAGGGGGCGGTGACGTCCGAGCGGCCGGCTCGGGCGGGCCGGACGCCGTGCTCGGCGAACCCGATGTCGCCGGGCCGGTGCACGAAGAGCAGCCTGTTGAAGATGATGAACTTGCCGACCCACAGGACACCGAAGGCGGCGATGTACACCACGGTCACCCCCGTCGTGTCGACGACGTGGCCGACGTGGTGCACCCGCATGAGGTGCTCGGTCACCGCCACCGAGTACGTCGAAAACGCCCATCCGAGAAAGGCGAGCGCCCAGAACGGCACGACTTCCTTCAACACGTGGCTGCGGCCCGACTTGCCCCACGCCCACTTGCGGTTCATCTCGTAGCTGGGGATGGCGGCGATCGCGGTGGCCAGGGTGCTCGACACCCACCCGCTCATGCCGAGAACTCCCTTGAAAAAGACCAGGCAGACGACGCTGACGGCCACGGCGACGACCGACGCCATCGAGTACCGGAAGAACTTGATCCCCTCGGGGGTCCGAAGCTTCTCCACGACCGCCGGGAGTGTCACTGCCACAGGGTGCCAGGCTACAGCACGTGAGAACCGGTACAAGTCACGGCAAGATAGGGCGATGACCGCCGCCCTGGACGCCCTGCTCGACATCCTGCACCTCGAAGCCCTGGAGGTGAACCTGTACCGCGGGTTCAGCCCCCCCGAGGAGCGCCTGCGCGTGTTCGGCGGCCAGGTCGCCGCCCAGGCGCTGATCGCCGCGGGGCGCACCGTCGGCGACGGCACGGGGGCCGAGCGGCCGGTGCACTCCCTGCACGCCTACTTCCTCCGGCCCGGCGACCCGAAGGATCCCATCGTCTACCAGGTGGACCGCATCCGCGACGGGCGGTCCTTCACCACCCGCCGGGTGGCGGCCATCCAGCACGGGGAGGCGATCTTCCACCTGTCCGCGTCGTTCCACGTGCCGGAGGTGGGGGTGAGCCACCAGGTGCAGGCGCCCGTGGTCCCCGATCCGGAGACGCTCCCCACCTGGTCGGAGGCCATGGCCCCCTACGCCCAGGCGCTCGGCGAGTGGTACCACCGGCCCCGCCCGATCGACGTCCGCCACGTCGGCGAGCCGATCCGGACCTCGCCGGACTCGGCGTTGCGGCCGCCGGTGCACCAGATGTGGATGCGCACCGACGGCAAGGTCCCCGACGACCCGCTCCTGCACGCCTGCCTGGTCGCCTTCGCCAGCGACCTGACCCTGCTCGACACGGCCATGGCCCCCCACGGGCTGATCTGGAACAAGGGCATGCAGGCGAGCCTCGACCACGCCATGTGGTTCCACCGCCCGTTCCGGGCGGACGAGTGGCTGCTCTACGAGCAGCGCAGCCCGACCGCCGCCGACGCGCGGGGCCTCGCCACCGGGACGATCTTCACACGCAGCGGCGCGCTGGCGGTGTCCGTCGTGCAGGAGGGGCTGCTGCGCCCCGCGTCGCGGACCAAGGTTTGAGCGGGCGCCGAGCGGGCGGCTAGGAGCGCCTGGCGAGCGGCACGTAGGACCGCTCGTCGTGGCCGGTCCACAGCTGGCGGGGCCGGTAGATCTTGCTGTCCTGCTCGATCATCTCCTGCCAGTGCGCCAGCCAGCCGGCGACGCGGGGGATGGCGAAGAGCACCGTGAACATCTCGATCGGGAAGTTCATGGCCTGGTAGATCAGGCCCGAGTAGAAGTCGACGTTCGGGTACAGCTTGCGGGAGATGAAGTAGTCGTCGGAGAGTGCGACCTCCTCGAGCTTGAGGGCGATGTCGAGGAGGGGGTTCTTGCCGGTGACGGTGAAGACGTCGTCCGCGGTCTTCTTGATGATCTTGGCGCGGGGGTCGTAGTTCTTGTACACCCGGTGGCCGAAGCCCTGCAGCTTGCCCTTGCCCGCCTTGACGGACGCGATGAACGGCCCGACGTTGTCGATGGAGCCGATCTCGGTGAGCATCCGCAGCACCGCCTCGTTGGCGCCGCCGTGGCGGGGACCGTAGAGGGCGGCGGCGGCCGCCGCGGCGGCCGAGTACGGGTCGGCGTGGGCGGAGCCGACGGTGCGCATGGCGAGCGTCCCGCAGTTCTGCTCGTGGTCGGCGTGCAGGATGAACAGCACGTCGAGCGCCCGGGCGAGGACCGGGTTGGCCTCGTACTCCGGCTCGGCGACCTTCCACATCATGGAGAGGAAGTTCTCGGTGAAGCCGAGGGAGTTGTTGGGGTACACGAACGGCATGCCGACGCTGTAGCGGTGGGTCAGCGCGGCGATCGTCGGCGCCTTGGCGATGAGCCGGACGATCTGCTTCGCCCGGATGGCCGGGTCGGCGATCCGCTTCGCCTCCGGGTAGAAGGTGGACAGGGCCGCTATCCCCGACACCAGCATCCCCATGGGGTGCGCGTCGTAGTGGAAGCCGTCGACGAAGCGCTTCCGGAAGTTCTCGTGGACGTAGGTGTGGTAGCGGATGTCGTTGGTCCAGTGCTCCAACTCGGCGGCCGACGGCAGCTCGCCGTGGATCAGGAGGTAGGCGACCTCCAGGTAGGTCGACTGGTCCGCCAGCTGCTCGATCGGGTAGCCGCGGTAGCGGAGGATCCCCGCGTCGCCGTCCAGGTAGGTGATGGCGCTCGACGTGAGGGCGGTGGTCATGAACGCCGGGTCGTAGAACCAGATCCCCGGGAGGAGCTTGCGGAACTCCTCCGCCGACACCCCCCCGTCGACGATGGGAATCTCCGCTACCTCCCCGGTGCGGTTGTCGGTCACCGTGATGGAATCTGCCACTGCTCCCCCTGTAGGAGATCGGGAAAACACCTGTCCGTTTTCGTTTTCGGTCATGCTATCGCCGCCGCGAAGTTGGCATTCCGGCCGCCCCGCCGCCGGGGCGGGGCGCCGGGGCGGGGCGACAGTCCCGGTGGCGCCGGGGCGGGGCGCCGGGGCGGGGCGACAGTCCCGGTGGCGATCGGGCATCATTCTCGGATGAAAGGGACCCCCCCGGAGCTCGCGTCGATCCGCGAGCGGATCGACGAGGCGGACCGGCGGCTGGTGGCCCTCCTCGCGGAGCGCGGCCGCCTGGTCGAAGAGGTCATCCGCTTCAAGCGCGCCCACCACATGCCGGTCGTGGACAGGGACCGGGAGGACGAGATGCTGGCCCGGATCGCCGGCGTGGCCAAGGACGAGGGTCTCGACCCGCGCGTGGCCCAGCACGTCCTGCGCACGATCATCGACGGCTTCACCCTCATCGAGGTGGAGGAGCTCGGCCCCGACGACACCTGACCCCGCCGGCGGTACCGGCTCAGGGGCGGCCCAGCGTGTAGCGGTACACGTTGGTCTCGCGCGCCTCGAACCCCATCTTCTGGTAGAGCCGGTTCGCCGCCTCCCGGCTCGGGCGCGACGTCAGCTCGACGGTCCGGGCGCCGGCCGCGGCCGCGGCGTCGAGGGCGGCGCGAGTCAGGGCCTCGCCGCACCCGTGCCCGCGCGCCTCCTCGGCCACGATGACGTCCTCGATCCAGGCGCGCACGCCGCTCGGGATCCGGAACAGGGCGAGGGTGAGGGTGCCGACGATCGGCCCGCCGTCGCCGTCGCGTGCGAGGAACAGCGTGGTCGACGGCGACGAGACGATCTCCTCCACCTCGCCGGCGGTCGGCGCGGCGGCGGTCCTCGACAGGAGCGGCAGGAGCCGCCCCACGGCGTCGACGACCTCCTCTGTGGCCCCGGTGGCGGCGCCGACGGTCACCATGGGCGGGACTGTAGCGGCTGCCCGCCGCCGCACGCGCCGGCCGGGGACCCAGGGGGCGGTACCTTCGGGGACATGGACGTGATCCGCTGGGAGCGACGGCCCACCCTTCGCCGGCCGCTGTTCGTCCTGGCGTTCGAGGGGTGGAACGACGCCGGCGACGCCTCCACGATGGCCCTCGGCTACCTCGCCCGGACGTGGAACGCCCGCCGCTTCGCGACGATCGAGTCGGAGGAGTTCTACGACTTCACGGTGACACGCCCGCACGTGCGGACGACCGGCTCCGGCGGCCGGCGCATCGACTGGCCGGACATCGAGCTCCTCGCCGCCGAGGTCCCCGGCGCCGGCCACGACGTCGTCCTGCTGCGCGGCGTCGAACCGCAGCTGCGGTGGAAGACGTTCAGCCAGGCGGTCGTCACGGTCGCGCACGCCGTCCACGCGGAGCTGGCGGTCATCCTGGGCGCCCTGCTCGCCGACGTCCCCCACACCCGCCCGGTGCGGGTCTCGGGGACGACCGACGACGCGGAGCTCGCGGGCAGGCTGGGCCTCGGCCCCTCCGACTACGAGGGGCCGACGGGGATAGTGGGGGTGCTCCACGACGCGCTGCGGCGGGCGGGCATCCCGACGGCGTCGTTCTGGGCGGCCGTGCCGCACTACGTGCACCAGGTGCCGTCCCCCAAGGCGGCGCTGGCCCTCGTCGAGCGCTCGGCCGCCCTTTTCGGAGCACGCCTGGACCCGCTCGAGCTGCGGGTGGCCGCCACCGAGTACGAGCGCGAGGTCAGCCAGCGTGTCGCCGACGACGCGGACGCGACCGCCTACGTGGCGCAGCTCGAGAGGGCCGCGGACTCCGACTACCCCGAGGGGGACGGCGCGGTGACCGACCTCGGCGCCGGCGGGGGGCTCGTCCTCGGCAGCGCCGACGACCTCGCCGCTGAGGTGGAGCGCTACCTGCGCGACCACCACGGCGACAGGTAGGCGCCGGCGTGGGTCTCGTCGCCGCGGCCGTGTGGCGGCCCCGCCCGCAGCTGATCATCGCCCTCGACGACCGCTTCGGCGAGCCGGTCGACTCCTACGTCAACGGCTCCCAGGTGTGGCTCCGCGACGACGGACCGGGCGGGATCACCCTCGAGTGGCGGCTGCACCCGGTGGCCGGCTACCGGCGGCCGGCCGCCACGGGCGTCCACGAGCTGTTCTCCGCCACCGCGCTCGCCCTCGCCGCGGGCGGCACCCCGCCGGCGCCGCTGGAGCGGCTGTGGGACGGCCTGGAGGTGTTCGCCGCCTACGGCGACGAGGTGGAGCCGGCGCCGCTCGCCGCCGCGGCTGCCGCGTCGCTCGGCATCGACCCCGACGCGTCCGGGCTGGTCGACCACGGGCCGATCGGGGACCGCTGGGAGAGCACCGGCGGCGGCGTCTCGGTCGTCGAGGAGCTCCTGCGCCAGCTCAGGGCGGCGCCCGGCTG
>JAJYLA010000023.1 GCA_021788115.1 Actinomycetes bacterium
CCGATCTGTGGTCCCGCCGCGGACCCTCGGGGGCTCGGAGCCGCTGTCGCCGAGGTGCTGCTCCGGGCCGGCGGGGCGAGCCTGCTCCCCGGGACCGCGGACGCCGGCGGCGCCGCCGGCGCAGCCGGGGCCGGGGCCGGCGACGATCCGGTCGGCACGCCGGGGGCTGCACGCCGGCCATGACCGTCTACCTGGTCGGCGCCGGCCCCGGCGACCCCGGGCTGCTCACCGTCCGCGGCGCCGAGGTGCTCCGCTCGGCCGACGTGGTGGTGCACGACCGCCTGGCCGACTCCAGCGTCTTGGACCTCGCGCCGGGCGGCGCCCGCGTGGTCGACGTCGGCAAGACCCCGGGCAGCCCGGTGCGCCAGGACGAGATCAACGACCTGCTCATCGCCGAGGCGACCGCCGGCCGCAGGGTTGTGCGGCTGAAAGGCGGCGACCCGTTCGTGTTCGGCCGCGGAGGCGAAGAAGCCTCCGTCCTGCTCGCCGCGGGGATCCCGTTCGAAGTGGTGCCCGGGGTGACCTCGGCGGTCGCGGTTCCCGCCTACGCGGGCGTCCCGGTGACGCATCGGGGTCTGTCCACTTCCTTCACGGTCGTGACCGGTCACAGCCGCCACGCCGTCGACCAGGAGACGAACTGGGAGGCGCTCGCCGCCGCCGGCGGCACCATCGTGGTCCTCATGGGCGTGGCCCATCGCGGCGAGATCGCCAGACGGCTGATGGCGGGCGGCCTGGGCGCCGGCACGCCCGTGCTCGCGGTCCGGTGGGGCACCCGCCCCGAGCAGCAGTCCACCCGCGTGCGTCTCGACGAGCTCGCCGGGGCGCCGCTCGAGCCGCCGTCGACGATCGTGATCGGCCCTGTCGCGGCCCTCGACCTCGCCTGGTACAGCCGGCGGCCCCTCCTCGGCCGGCGCATCGTGCTCACCCGCGCCCGGGAGCAGTCCTCCGGCCTGTCGCGCCGGCTGATAGAGCTCGGGGCGCGGCCGGTCGAGGTGCCGGCCATCCGGATCGACCCTCCCGCCGACGGTGGCGCCGGCCTGCGGAAGGCGGCGGAGGATCTCGCCGCCGGCCGCTACGCCTGGGTGGTCTTCAGCTCGGTCAACGCCGTCGGAGCGCTGCTCGAGCTCGTGCCCGACGCCCGGTGTCTCGCAGCGACGCGCATCGCCGCGATAGGTCCCGGCACCGCCGAGGCGCTGGCCCGCTTCCGGCTCGTCGCCGACCTGGTGCCGGCCCGCCACATCGCCGAGGGCCTTCTCGAGGTGTTCCCCCGCCCCCCGGGCGCGGCCGGCCGGCGCGGCAGCGCCGGTCCCGGTCCCGCGGTGTTGCTGCCCCGCGCCGCGGAGGGTCGCGACGTGCTCCGCGACGGGCTGCTCGCCGCCGGCTGGCAGGTCGACCCCGTCGAGGCATACCGCACGGTGAAGGTCCCCGCGACCGGGGAGATGCGCCGGAGCGTCGCCGGCGCGGACGCCGTGTGCTTCACCTCCTCGTCGACGGTCGACGGCTTCGTGGACTCCTGGGGCTCGGCGCTGCCCGAGGTGGTCGTCTGCATCGGGCCGGCGACGGCGGCGACGGCCGAGGCCCGCGGGATCCCCGTCGACGCCGTGGCCGAACCCCACAACCTCGACGGCCTGGTCGCCGCCCTGGTGGGCGTTCTCGGACGCGGTTGACGCCACCTGGCCGGCGGGCGGCCCCCTCCGGCGCCGGCGCCGGCGGGAGTACCGTGGCGCGTATGGCATACCCCGCGATCCGGATGCGCCGGCTGCGGCGCACCCCCGTGCTGCGCGAGATGGTGGCCGAGACCCGCCTGTCCCCCGCGGACCTGATCGCCCCGCTGTTCGTGCGCGAGGGCATCGCGGAGCCGCAGCCGATCCCGTCGCTGCCGGGGGTCGTCCAGCACACCGTCGAGACGGCCGTGAAGGAAGCTCGCCGGCTGTCCTCGCTCGGCGTGCCGGCCCTCGTCCTCTTCGGGGTCCCGGCGGCCAAGGACCCGACGGGCAGCGGCGCCTGGGATCCCGCCGGCATCGCCCAGGTGGCGCTGCGGCGCCTCTCCGACGAGCTCGCCGACGACATGCTGCTCATCGCCGACCTCTGCCTCGACGAGTACACCGACCACGGCCACTGCGGGATCCTCGACGGCTGCGGTTCCGTCGACAACGACCTGACCCTCGCCCGCTACGCCGACGTCGCCCTCGCCCAGGCGGCCGCCGGCGCACGGGTGGTGGCGCCGTCGGGGATGATGGACGGCCAGGTCGGGGCGATCCGGGCGGCGCTCGACGGGGCCGGGTTCCACGACGTGGCCATCCTCGCCTACGCGGCCAAGTACGCGTCGGCGCTGTACGGGCCGTTCCGGGACGCCGTCAACGTGTCCATCGCCGGCGGCGGCGACCGCAGGGGCTACCAGCAGGACCCGCGCAACCGGCGGGAAGCCCTCCGCGAGATCGCCCTCGACATCGAGGAGGGCGCCGACATGGTCATGGTCAAGCCGGCGCTCGCCTACCTCGACGTCATCGCCGCCGCCCGGGCCCGGACGGACCTCCCCCTCGCCGCATACCACGTGTCCGGCGAGTACTCGATGATCAAGGCGGCCGCCGAGCGCGGGTGGATCGACGGCGCAGCGGTGGCGCTCGAGCACACCGTGGCCATCAAGCGGGCGGGCGCAGACCTGATCCTCACCTACCTCGCGGGAGAGCTCGCCGAAGCGCTCAATGGCTGAGCCCGCCCCGGCCGGGCCCCCGGCCAGGCACCCCATGACCGCGAGCGAGGCGCTGTTCGCCCGCGCCCAGCGGGTGACACCGGGAGGGGTCAACTCGCCGGTGCGGGCGTTCCGCTCCGTCGGCGGCACCCCCTACTTCGTGGCACGGGCGAGCGGCGCGCACGTCTGGGACGCGGACGGCAACCGCTACATCGACTACGTGCAGTCCTACGGCGCCTCCATCGTCGGGCACGCACACCCCAAGGTGGTCGAGGCGGTGCGGGCCGCGGCGGGCGACGGCACCTCTTTCGGGGCGCCCACCGAGCGGGAGGTCCTCCTCGCCGAGGAGATCACCGCCCGCGTCCCCGGCTGCGAGCAGGTGCGCCTCGTCAACAGCGGCACCGAGGCGGCCATGTCCGCCGTCCGCCTCGCCCGGGGCGCGACCGGACGCGACCGGGTGGTCGTGTTCGCCGGCTGCTACCACGGCCACAGCGACGGGCTGCTCGCCGGCGGGGGCAGCGGCGTCGCCACCCTCGGGCTGCCCGCGTCGGCGGGGGTGCCGGCCGCCGCGGTCGGTGACACCCTGGTCGCGCCGTACAACGTCGTCCCCGAGGTGGAAAAAGACGTGGCCTGCGTGGTGGTCGAGCCCGTCGCGGCGAACATGGGCCTGGTGCCGCCGGCGCCGGGCTTCCTCGCCGGTCTGCGACAGGCGTGCGACCAGGCGGGGGCGCTGCTGATCTTCGACGAGGTCATCACCGGCTTCCGCCTGGCGTGGGGCGGCGCGGCCGAGGTTTTCGGCGTGACCCCCGACCTGTGGTGCTTCGGCAAGGTCATCGGCGGCGGCTTGCCCCTCGCGGCCTTCGGGGGGCGCCGCGACGTCATGGAGCACCTGGCCCCCGCCGGTCCCGTCTACCAGGCGGGGACTCTGTCCGGAAACCCTCTCGCGACTGCGGCGGGGCTGGCGGTGCTGTCTCTTCTCGACCGCGACGTGTACGCCGGGTTCGCCGCCCGGGTCGGCCGCTTCGCCGCCGGGCTGCTGGACGCCCTCGGCTCCTCCCTGCCCGGGCGGGTGCAGGTGCCCGTGGCCGGGCCTCTCGTGGGTGTGTTCTTCTCCGCCGGGTCGGTCACCGGCTACGAGGGTGCTCGCGCGTCGGCGGGCACGGGGCTGTACCCGGGGCTCATGCACGGCCTGCTCGAGCGGGGGGTGGCGATCGCACCCGGGGCGTACGAGATCCTTTTCCCGAGCCTGGCGCACAGCGACGCAGACCTGAGCGGCACCGTCGAAGCCTTCGCGGGGGCGGCGGCCGACCTCGCCCGCGCCGACCCCGGCAGGGCGGTCCCCGGCGCCGACTCCTAGACGGTGTCGGGGACGAGCCGGGCGAGCGCCGCCACCGCCTTGTAGGCAGCCTCGGCGGGGCCGAGCTCGTCGGGGCGCAGGATGTTGGCCATGATCCGCAGGACCCACTCCATCAGGGTGCGGCTGCGCATCCCGGTGGTGACGAGCGCCTTCATCAGCTCCGGGTGGCCGATGATGCGCACGAACGCCCGGGCGACCTTGTAGTAGAGCCCGTAGCGCTCCTGGAGGAGCCTCGGGTACGACTGCAGCGCCATCCCGTCCCCGCTGGCGAGCGCCGCGCCGATCGCGCCGGCGGCGAGGCGCCCCGACTCGTAGGCGTAGGCGATGCCCTCCCCGTTGAACGGGTTGATCGTCCCGCCGGCGTCGCCGACGAGCAGCCAGGTCGGCCCGGCGTGGGGGCCGACCGACAGCCCCATGGGGAGGCGCCCGCCGGTCGGGGCGCCGCAGGCCGTCTCGGGCCGGATGTCCCACGACGCGGGCGCGTACTCGGTGAAGCTCTGGAGGAGGTGGGTGGTGTTGACGGCCTTCCACTGGTTGAACGTGGACAGCAGCCCGATGCCGACGTTGACACGCCCGTCGCCGACGGGGAAGATCCACCCGTAGCCGGGGAGGACGTTGCCCGCCCTGTCGCGGATGTCCAGCCAGCTGTCGATCCACGGCTCGTCGTGGCGGGGCGACAGCCAGTACCCGCGGATCGCCATGCCGAGCGGGTACCTGCGGTCGCGGCCGGTGCCGAGAAAGCGGCCGAAGCGGGAGTTCGCCCCGTCCGCCACCACGGTGTAGCGGGACCGGACCTCGACCGCCTCGCCGGACGGTCCCTTCCGCCGGACCAGCGCGCCGCGCACCAGCCCGCCCTCCACGAGCGGCTCGATCGCCTCGGTGCCGTCCCACACCGTCGCCCCCGCCTTGGCGGCGCGCTGGGCGACCATGGCGTCGAGGTCCTTGCGGGTGATCACGTAGCCGTATCCCGGCAGCGTGGGATGCTCGGGCCAGGCGAGCTCCAGGGTGCGACCGAAGCCGTGCGAGCGCAGACCCTCGTAGCGATGCCCGGCGGTCGCGAGGTCCTCGCCGAGGCCCATGTCCTCCAGCTGGCGCACGGAGCGGGGGGTGAGCCCGTCCCCGCAGGTCTTCTCCCGCGGGTAGCGCTTGCGCTCGACCACCACGACGTCGTGGCCGGCGCCGGCGAGCCAGTACGCGCAGGACGCGCCCGACGGGCCGCCGCCGACGACGAGCACGTCGCAGCGCCGCGCCGTCGCGTCGGTTGCCTCCCGCATCCATACGACTCTAGACGGCGCGGGCGCCCGAAGCCGCCGGCGCCCTGCCGGCGCCCCCGCCGGCGCCCGGCGGGGGCGTCGCAAGCCCGGGCAGCCGGTCGCTAAGCTCGGTCTTCGTGGAGCAGTACCTGCCGATCGTGCTGTTGCTGGCCCTGGTGGTGGGCTTTTCCGTGGCGTCGGCCATCGGGTCGCGCCTGCTGGCCCCGAAGCGCCGCACGGGAGCCAAGGAAGGTCCGTACGAGTCGGGGATCGTCCCCCGCTACAGCCCGGCCGCCCGGTTCCCGGTCCGCTTCTACCTCGTGGCGATGATCTTCATCATCTTCGACATCGAGGTCGTCTTCCTCTACCCCTGGGCTGTGATGTACCGGCAGCTGTGGACGTTCGGGCTCGCCGAGATGGCAGCCTTCGCCATCGTCGTGTTCATAGCCTTCGCCTACCTCGTCTCCAACGGGGCTCTCGACTGGGGGCCGCGCCAGCGCACCGGGGGGCGCCCGCCGGCGGACCTGGCCCGCTCGACCGCCGCCACCGTGCGCCGCGTGCCGAGGCCCGAGGAGCTGATCGAGCGTGCCGGGCCGGAGCCGCGACCGCTCGAGCCCGACGGCGCGCCCGGTGGTGCGCCGCCGCGCCAGGCACAGCCCGCATAGTGGGCCGGCGATGGCGGAGGCTGCCGTCGGTTGGCACGACCGCTCCCCTGCGTTCTACGGTGCGATGCAGAAGGAGAGACGCTGATGGGGCTTGAGAACCTGCAGCACAACTTCCTGACCGGCACGCTCGAGGGCATGGTCAAGTGGGCGCGCGCGTCCAGTTCGTGGGCGGCCAACTTCGGCCTGGCCTGCTGCGCGATCGAGATGATGGCGACCGGCGCCGCCAACTTCGACCTGGCCCGCTTCGGCATGGAGGTCTTCCGGGCGTCCCCTCGCCAGGCGGACGTGATGATCGTCGCCGGCCGGGTGAGCCAGAAGATGGCGCCGGTGCTTCGCCAGGTCTACGACCAGATGATGGAGCCGAAGTGGGTCATCTCGATGGGCGTGTGCGCCAGCACGGGCGGGATGTTCAACAACTACGCCATCGTCCAGGGGGTCGATCAGGTCGTCCCGGTCGACGTGTACGCGCCGGGGTGCCCGCCGGGCCCCGAGACCCTGATCCATTCGATTCTGACCCTGCATCAGAAGATCCGGCTCGGTGAGATCACCCGCCGGGTGTCCACCGGCACCGGGGCGGGCATCCACATCGATGCCGCCGAGGTTCGCGACCCCCTGCGGGTCCGCGTGCCATGAGCGAGCCCCGCAACACGCCGGACTCCACCGAGACCGAAGGGACCGCCGGGACCGAAGGGACCGGCGTGGGCAGCGAGATCCCCGTGTCCCTCCACGGCTGCCCCGTCGACCGCCGCTCGACGGACCGTTCGTGGGTCGTTCACTGCAACCGCGCCGACTACCTGGAACTGTGCACGGCACTCAAAGCCGATGGCTGCGCCATGCCGATCGGGGTCACGGGCGTGGACTATTTGACTCATCCCGGGCGGGACCTTCCCGAGGGCATCAGCGCGGAGCGCTTCGAGGTCGTCGTGGAGTTGCTGTCGTTGCGCGCCCACAGGCGTGTGCGGGTCCGCTGCCAGGTCCCCGCCGGCGACCCCCACGTGCCGACGCTGTTCGATCTGTGGCCCGGTACCGAGAACCACGAGCGCGAGACCTACGACATGTTCGGGATCCGCTTCGACGACCACCCCGACCCCTCCCGGATCCTCATGCCCGAGGACTGGGAAGGCCATCCCCTGCGCAAGGACTACGACACCGGGCACGTCCCGGTCCGTTTCAAAGAGGCTGCGCCGTGAGCCACCGCCCGTCGTCCTCCGAGCCCGCCCCCCAGGCCGGCGACCCTGTCGGGCAGGCCGAGCGCCGGCGGCCGGCGAAGGTGACCCTCCTCGACCGGATACTTGGCCGGGTTCCCGCCGAGTCCGACGAGCTCGAGCAGTTCCTCGAGACCAAGACGGCCGAGGGCATCCAGGAGATGGCCCCGCGTGAGCGGAGCAACAGGCGGGAGCTGACCGTCGAGCGCGGCGGGTCGGTGCTCCGCCTTCCCGAGGGCATACAGCTCGACAGCTCCGACATCGATCTCGAGGCGCCCGAGGACGAGACCATGATCCTCAACCTCGGGCCGTCGCACCCGTCCACTCACGGGGTGCTGCGGGTCATGGTGGAGCTGGACGGCGAGACCGTGCTGCGGGCGAAACCGGTGATCGGGTACCTGCACACCGGGATGGAGAAGACGGCCGAGGAGCTCATGTACCACCAGGGCGGCACGAACGTCACCCGGATGGACTACCTGTCGCCGTTCTTCAACGAGCTCGGCTTCGCCCTCAGCGTCGAGAAGCTCCTCGGGGTGGAGGTGCCCCCCCGGGCGACGTGGATCCGGATGCTCATGTGCGAGCTGAACCGCATCAGCTCGCACCTGCTGTGGCTGGCGACCAACGGTTCGGACATCGGCGCCATCAACATGCTGATCTACGGGTGGCGCGACCGCGAGATGGTCCTCGCCTTCTTCGAGAAGGTGACCGGCTTGCGGATGAACCACAACTACATCCGGCCCGGCGGCGTGGCGGCGGACCTGCCCGACGGGTGGCGCGACGACGTGCTCGCCCTGTGCGAGGCCATCCCGCGGCGCATGGACGAGTACGACAGGCTCCTCACCGGGCAGCCGATCCTGCAGAAGAGGCTGCAGGGCGTCGGCCCGCTCGAGGCGGCCACGGCCATCCAGCTCGGGGTGACCGGCCCCCTGCTCCGCTCCACGGGTGTGGCGTGGGACCTGCGCCGGGACATGCCCTACCTCGCCTACGAGGACGTCGACTTCGACGTGATCGTCGGCACGGAAGGGGACTGCTGGGACCGCTACGCCATCCGGTTCAACGAGATCCGCGAGTCGGTGAAGATCGTCCGCCAGATCGCCGACATGATGCCCCCGGGTGACTTCCGAACCCAGGACAAGA
The DNA here is from genome assembly GCA_021788115.1 of Actinomycetes bacterium. Classification (GTDB taxonomy): domain Bacteria; phylum Actinomycetota; class Acidimicrobiia; order Acidimicrobiales; family Palsa-688; genus JAJYLA01. The sequence continues at coordinate 8,310 of JAJYLA010000023.1, forward strand.
AGGTCACCCCGCCGCCGCGTGGCCGGATCGACGAGTCGATGGAAGCGCTCATCCACCACTTCAAGCTGTACACGGAGGGTTTCCGGGTCCCGCCGGGCGAGGCCTACGTCCCCGTCGAGAGCCCCCGCGGGGAGAGCGGGTGCTACATCGTGTCGGACGGCACCTCCCGGCCGTACCGGATGCACATGCGGGCCGCGAGCTTCGCCAACCTGCAGGCCCTCGCCCCCCTCTCGCGGGGGGCGCTCGTCGCCGACGCGATCGCCATCGTGTCGACCGTCGACCCGATCCTGGGGGACGTCGACCGGTGATCGCCTCCGAAAGCTGGAACGCGCGAGCCGCCATCGGCAAGGATCGGGCGTGCCTCGGCTGAGCCCCCCCTTCGAACAGCGCGCCCGCGACCTGATCGGCCTCTACCCCCACCCCCGCTCGGCGCTCGTCCCGATCCTGCACCTCCTCCAGGAGCAGGACGGTTACCTCACCGAGGACGGCATGGCGCACGTCGCCGAGTTGCTGGACCTGGCCCCCGCGGAGGTCCGGGGCACCGCCACCTTCTACGACATGTTCCACTTCGAGCCGGTCGGCAAGTACCTGGTCGCCGTGTGCACCAACATCGCCTGCATGCTGCAAGGCGCCTACCGGCTTCTCGACCACGCCGAGGAGCGCCTCGGCATCGCCCCCGGCGGCACGACCGAGGACGGCATGTTCACCCTCGAGGACGCCGAGTGCCTGGCGCTGTGCGGCAACGGCCCGTGCGTGACGGTGAACTGGCGCTACTTCGGCGACCTGGACCCCGACGGGTTCGACGCCCTGATCGACGATCTGCGCGCCGGCCGCCTCGACGACGAGGTCCCCCCGCACGGGACCCTCGGGCGGGTGCGCCGCAGTGTCGGCACGCCCGGCACCGAGGCCCGCGTCGCGACGGAGGCCCGCACCGACGGGCACAGCCCGGCCCCCGCCGGCGCAGAGCCCGCCGCCGCGGCCCCTGCCGGCGCCGGCCAGCAGGGTGCCCGCCCGCCGGTCACCCTGGACACGCACCGGAGCACCGCTGCGGTGTCGTCGGTCGACGCCGCCCACCTCGAGGGGCTCCAGTGACGATCACCGACGCACCGCGCATCGTGAGCAGCCGGCTGCGCCGGCCGCGCTCGTGGACCCTCGAGTCCTACCTGGCCGGCGGCGGCTACGACGGGCTGCGGGCCGCGCTGGCGATGACGCCGCAGCAGGTCCACGACCACGTCAACACCGCCAACATCCTCGGCCGCGGAGGCGCCGGCTTCGAGGCGGGCCGCAAGTGGGGGATGCTGCGCAAGGCCCTGCCGGTGTACCTCACCATCAACGGCGACGAGAGCGAACCCGCCACCTTCAAGGATCACGCCCTCATCGAGGGCGACCCCCACCAGCTGATCGAGGGCGCCCTGATCTGCGCCTACGCCATCGCCGCCGACCAGGTGTTCCTCTACGTGCGCGGCGAGTTCGCCCTCGCCATCGAGCGTCTCCAGGCGGCGCTCAACGAGGCGTACGCCTACGGCGCGGTGGGCGCCAACATCTTCGGCGGCGACTTCTCCGTCGACGTGGTCGTCCACCCCGGCGCCGGCGCCTACATCTGCGGGGAGGAAACGGCGCTGCTCGAAAGCCTCGAGGGGAAAAGGGGCTACCCCCGCATCAAACCGCCGTACTTCCCCGCGGCGATCGGCCTCTACGGCGCCCCCACGATCGTCAACAACGTCGAGACCGTCTCGAACCTTCCGTGGCTCATGCTCCACGGCGGCGACGAGTACGCGGCGCTCGGCGAGGGGCGCTCGAAGGGCACCAAGATGCTCGCCCTCGCCGGCCACGTGAAGAGGCCGGGCAACTACGAGCTTGAATGGGCGAAGGTCTCCTTCCGCGAGCTGATCTACGACCCGCGTCTGGGGGGCGGCATCCGCGACGACAACGAGCTCAAGGCGTTCATCCCGGGAGGCGTGTCGTCCCCGTGGCTGGGGCCCGAACACCTCGACGTCCTGCTCGCCAACGACGCGATCGCCGCGGTCGGCTCGATGGCCGGCTCCGGCTCGGTCGTCGCGATGGACCACACGGCGTGCCCCGTGCGCGCCGCCTGGAGGATCGTGCGGTTCTTCCACCGTGAATCCTGCGGGCAGTGCACCCCCTGCCGCGAGGGCGGCGGCTGGCTCGAGAAGATCCTGGAACGCATCGAGACCGGCCAGGGCCGCGAGGCCGACCTGGACCTGCTGATGGATGTGTGCGACAACATCTCGCCGGGCGTCACCTGGCCCCCCGCCCAGACGACCATCTGCGTGCTGGGACCGTCGATGCCGCCGTCGGTGGCCGCCGGAATCCGCATGTTCCGTGACGAGTACCTGGCACACGTGCGGGAGGGCCGCTGCCCGTTCCCCCCCGACCGGCTGCCCCGGAGGCTTTCCCGTGTCTGAGCAGTCCCCCACCACCGGCGCCGAACCCCGCCTGGCGCCACGCCCCTACCTCACCGAGAGCGCCGTGGGCACCGCGCCGCCGGCGGCGCAGGCGGACGGCGCCGTCACGGTGACCATCGACGGCCGGCAGATCCAGGCGAAGGCGGGCCAGCTGATCATCGAGGCGGCGGACGAGGCGGGCATCTACATCCCGCGCTTCTGCTACCACCGCCGGATGAAGCCGGTCGGCATGTGCCGCATGTGCCTGGTCGAGGTGAGCGGGCCGCGGGGGGCGACCCTGATGCCCGCCTGCTACAACCCCGTCGCCGAGGGGATGGAGATCCGCACGGACAGCCCCATGGCGAAGAAGGCGCAGGAGGGCGTCCTCGAGTTCCTCCTCGTCAACCACCCCCTCGACTGCCCGGTCTGCGACAAGGGCGGCGAGTGCCCGCTCCAGGACCAGACCCTCGCCTACGGCCCGGGAGAGAGCCGGTTCGTCGAGGAGAAGCGCCACTGGGACAAGCCGATCGCGATCTCCCCGCTCGTGTACCTCGACCGGGAGCGGTGCATCCAGTGCGGCCGCTGCGTGCGCTTCGCCGCCGAGGTGGCCGGCGATCCCCTCATCGACTTCGCCGAGCGCGGCGACATGACGGAGGTGGCGACGTTCCCCGAGGAGCCCTACTCCTCCTATTTCAGCGGCAACGTCGTGCAGATCTGTCCGGTCGGCGCGCTGACCGCGAAGCCGTACCGGTTCAAGGCCCGGCCCTGGGACCTCGAGCAGGTCGAGAGCACGTGCACGACCTGTGCCGTCGGCTGCCGGGTGGCCCTCCAGTCGAGCCAGGGCGAGCTCATCCGCATGATCGGCGTGGACTCCGACCCCGTCAACTGGGGCTGGCTCTGCGACAAGGGGCGCTGGGGCTACGAGGGCTGGAAGGGCGCCGGCCGGGTCACGGTGCCGCTGGTCCGGGAAGGCGACCAGCTGGTCGAGTCGAGCTGGGGCGAGGCGCTCGCCGCCGCCGCCAACGGGCTTCGCTCGGCGATGGAGAAAAGGGGCGGCGCGGGCGTGGCCGTCGTCGGCGGGGCCCGCCTGGCGAACGAGGACGCCTACGCGTGGGCCAAGGCCGCCCGCCTGGCGCTCGGGACCGACAACGTCGACGCGCAGCTGGGCGACGGGCTCCCCGCCGAGGTCCTGCTCGGCCTCCCGCGGGCGACGATCGACCAGGCGGCGGCGGCGCCGCTGGTCATCACGCTCGGCCCGGACATCAAAGACGAGCTGCCGGTCCTCTATCTCCGTCTTCGCGGCGCGGTGCACGAGCAGGGCACGCAACTCGTGGAGATCACCCCCGCGCCGACCGGCCTCACCCGCTACGCCTCGGAGACGCTGCTCTACCGCCCCGGCGAGGCGGCCTCGGTCGCCCGCGCCCTCGTCGCCGCAGGCTCGGGCGGCGGCGACGGCATCGACCGGGCGCGCGCCCACATCGCACGAGCAGGACAAAAAGCGGCCCCGGGTGCCCCTTCCATCGTCGTCATCCTCGGCCGCCCGTCCCTCGCCGAGGGAGAGGGCGGCGTCGTGGCAGCGGCCCGGGAACTGGCCGGGCTGCCCGGGGTCGCCTTCCTGTCGGCCCTGCGGCGCGGCAACGTGCACGGCGCCCTCGACCTCGGCCTCGCCCCGGGGGTGCTGCCGGGACGGGTTTCCCTCGAGGAGGGGCGTGCCTGGTTCGAGCGCCATTGGGGCGCCGGGCTGCCCGCCGAGCGCGGGCTGACGACCGCCGGCATCCTCGAAGCCGCCAGCCGTGGCGACATCGGGGCCCTGGTGCTGCTCGGGGCCGACCCCCTCGCCGACTTCCCCGACGCCGACCTCGCCCTGCGCGGCGTGCTCGGCGCCGGCTTCGTCGTCGCCGTCGACACGCACCTGACCGAGTCCTCCCGGAGGGCGGACGTGCTGCTCCCGGCGGCGGCGTGGTCCGAGCGGCGCGGCACGTTCACCAACATCGAGGGCCGCGTCACCTGGCTCGGCCAGATGGTCACCGCTGCGGGGATGTCCTGGCCCGACTGGATGATCGCCTCCGAGCTGTCGGCCCGCCTCGGCGTCGACCTCGGGTTCGCCCGGATCGAGGAGGTGTGGGAGGAGATCGCGCGCGTGTCGCCCCTGCACCGGGGCCTGCCCTACGACCTTCTCGCCGGCGTCTCGCACCGGGACGGCATCGTGGCGCCCGTCGGGGCGGAGCCGGTGCGCCCCGCCCGCGCCCTCGACCCGATGGCCGATCCGGGGATCCAGTCGGCCGAGCTGCACAAGGTGGTGTCCACGTCGCTGCTGTTCTCGGCGACCTCCACCGTTCCCGAACCCGACGGCCAGGCGCCCGGAAACGCCCTTGCGCCGGCCGGCGGGCCTCCGGGCGGGGAGCAGGAGGAGGCGCCCGCCCCGCCCGCCTTCCTCCGCGTGCCCGCGTGGGACGGGGTCGTAGCGCCCCCGGTGGACACCCCGGGCCTGCGGCTCGTCTCCCGGCGGACTCTGTGGGACGGCGGCACGCTGGTGCAGAACAGCCCGTCGCTCGCCGGCCTCGCGCCCGAGCCGGCCCTCCGGGTGCACCCCTCCGCGCTCGCCGCGCTGGGAGCGGCGGACGGCGAGGCCGTCCGGGTGGTGTCCGAGCGCGGGTCGCTGTCGGTGGCCGCCGTCGGGGATCCGGAGATCCCCCGCGGCACGGCCGTGCTGGCGTGGAACCTCGCCGGTGCGCGCGCGGCCGGCCTCGTCGACGCCGCCGCGGCGGCGACGGCCGTGCGCGTCGAGCTCGCAGACGGCAGCGGCGGCCAAGGAGGTGGGGACGGTGGGTGACCCGGTCTTCGCGCACGGGCTCACGCTGGCGGTGTGGCTCATCCTGCTCGTCAAGACGGTCGCCGTGTTCGTCATCGTCCTCGTGTCGGTGCTGTTCATGGTCATGTACGAGCGCAAGGCCGTCGCCCGCCTCGGCGTGCGCTGGGGCCCCAACCGGGCGGGGCCCAACGGGTGGCTGCAGTCGCTCGCCGACGGCACCAAGCTCCTCTTCAAGGAGGCCTTCACCCCGCGTTCGGCCGACCGGCTGGTGTACAAGGTCGCCCCCTACCTGATGCTGGTCCCGGCCCTCATCGCCTTCGCCATCGTGCCGATCGGCGGGACCGTCACCGTCGCCCACAACACCACGGAGCTCCAGCTCGCCGACCCCCCCTGGGGGATCCTCTTCATGCTGATGGCCTCCGGCCTCGCCGTCTACGGGGTGATCCTGGCCGGGTGGTCGTCGCGCTCGAAGTACTCGCTGCTCGGAGCGGTGCGCGCCAGCGCGCAGATGATCTCCTACGAGGCGGTGCTCGGGCTGACCACCGCCACCGTCGTGCTGGTGACCGGCTCCCTGCGGACCAGCTCCATCGTGGCCGCCCAGCACGGCGGCTTCCTCTACCACTGGAACGTCATCCACACGGCGCTGATCCCCTTCGCCCTCTTCGCCGTCGCGATCACCGCCGAGATGACCCGGCCGCCGTTCGACCTCGTGGAAGCGGAGGAGGAGCTGTCCGGCGGCTACATGATCGAGTACGCCTCGGTGGACTTCGCCTGGTTCTACCTCTCCGAGTACGCGGCCCTCGTCACCAACTCGGCGTTCATCGTCACGCTGTGGTTCGGCGGGCCGGACGGGCCGCGCATCACCGGCCACAGCATCGGGCCGTTCTGGTTCTTCTTGAAGCTTCTCATCATCCTGTTCGTCTTCGTGTGGATCCGCGCCACGCTGCCGCGCTTGCGATACGACCAGCTGATGGAGCTCGGCTGGAAGCGGCTCATCCCTGCAGCCCTGATAATGCTCATGGTCGTCGCCGGCTTCCAGATCAACCGGGAGTGGGGCTTCGTCGCGATCGGCGCCGGCCTCGTCCTGGCCGGGGTGCTCTGGCGGGCCATCGACGTCGGGCGGGGCGCGACCGTCGTCGAGTCCGGCCCGGATCCCCGCGTGGCGCAGGAGGCGGAGCAATGAGCTTCATCGACTTCTTCAAGGGCTTCGCCGTCACCGGCAGGCTTCCGTTCAAACCGAAGGTCACCACCCTCTACCCCGAGCACAAGCGCCCCAAGCCGGAGCGGTTCCACGGCCGCCACGTCCTCAACCGCTACGAGGACGGCATGGAGAAGTGCATCGGCTGCGAGCTGTGCGCCGGCGTGTGCCCCGCCCGCTGCATCTACGTGCGCGGCGCGGACAACCCGCCCGACGCCCCGGTGTCGCCCGGCGAGCGCTACGGCTACGTCTACGAGATCAACTTCTTGCGCTGCATCCACTGCGACATGTGCGTCGAAGCATGCCCGACGGAGGCGATCACCGAGTCGAAGCTCTTCGAGTTCTCCTTCGTCAACCGCGAGGACGCCATCTACACCAAGGCGGAGCTTCTCGTCGACGACGACGGCAAACCCCGGCAGCTGCCCTGGGAGGACTGGAAACCCGGAGACGACCGCAACACCTCGGCATGGGCGCGGGCCACCAGCCCCGCCGGCGCGGCCGCCACCGAAGGGCGGCCCCAGTGGTCGGGCGAGCTCGGCTACGGGGTCAGGCCCGCCCAGAAGGGGCAGTCCGACCCGTCGTCCGCGGACTACCCGGCGGACACGGATCTGTCGGTTCGCGAGATGGCTTCGGGCGCTCTGCGCGGCGCCGGCGTCAGCGGCGACCGGCCCGAGCGCCGCCCCGCGGACCCCGGCGGGAAGGAGCGGCCATGACCGCCGCCCTGCTCGCCGCGGCGACCGGCTCGGGCGCGCATCTCGCCCACGCGTCGGCGTGGGCGGTGTTCGGCGTCGGGGCGGCGCTCATCCTCACCGGCGCCTTCGGCGTCGTCCTGCTGCGCAACCCGGTTCACTCGGCACTGATGCTCGTGATCACCCTCATCGGCGTCGCCCTCGAGTTCATCGACGAGTCCGCCGACTTCCTCGCTGCGGTGCAGATCATCGTGTACGCCGGGGCCATCGTCATCCTCTTCCTCTTCGTCATCATGTTCCTCGCGGTCGACCGCCGCGAGCCGGCGGCCCCCGAGCCGACCAGGGCGCAGAGGCCCCTCGCGGTGCTCCTCGGCCTGGTCGCCCTAGCCGAGCTTCTGATCCTGTCCCGCGTGCAGCACTGGTCGAGCGGGGCGCACCACGTCGCGGGGTCCCTGAAGGGCGGCGAGGATGTCCAGAAGCTCGGGGAGTCGATCTTCACCCGCTACCTACTTCCCTTCGAAATGACCGCCGCGCTGCTGGTGATCGCGGTCGTCGCCGCCGTGGTGCTCTCCCGGCGCCACGGCCGGGTCGCCGCCGAGATGTCCCCCGCAGAGCAGGAGGAGGCGACCCTTCGGTGACCGTCCCCGGAGCCTGGTACCTGGTCCTGGCGGCCGTCCTGTTCGGAATCGGCGCCACGGGCCTTCTCGTCCGGCGCAACGTCCTGGTCATGTTCATGTGCATCGAGCTGATGCTCAACGCCGTCAACCTCACCTTCGTCACCTTCGCCCGCCTGCTCGACGACATCGGCGGCCAGGCGTCGGTCTTCTTCGTCCTGGTGGTCGCCGCCGCAGAGGTCGTGGTCGGCCTCGCGATCATCGTGGCGATGTTCCGCCGCCGCGCCGCGGCGACGGCCGACGAGATCCACATCCTGAAGGGCTGAGACCTCCGTGGACGCCGCTTACGCAATCCTCGCTCTGCCGCTGCTCGGCACGGCGATCCTCCTCTTCGGCGGGCGCCGTACCGGCGACCCGGCGTCGGGGTGGATCGCCACGGCCATGGCCGTGGGGTCCTTCGTCGCCACCGTGGTGGTGTGGGCGTCGCTGCTCGGCCACTCGGCGGCCAGCAGGACCGTGCACAAGGGCCTCTTCACGTGGATCCCGGTGGGTTCGCTCCACGTCAGCTTCGGGCTGCAACTCGACCCCCTGTCGTTGACGTGGGCGCTGTTCAGCAGCGGCGTGGGCAGCCTGATCACGCTGTACTCGATCGGTTACATGAAGGGCGACTCGAGCTACGGGCGGTTCTTTTTCTACATGAACCTGTTCCTCTTCTCGATGCTCGTGCTCGTCCTCGCCGACAGCTACCTGTTCAGCTTCGTCGGCTGGGAGGGGGTCGGGTACTGCTCCTACGGCCTGATCGGGTTCTGGTTCGAGCGCAACAGCGCCGCGGTCGCCGCCAAGAAGGCGTTCGTAACGAACAGGATCGGCGACTTCGGCTTCATGATCGCCCTGTTCATGATGTTCGGGCACTTCCACTCGTTCAACTACTCCACGGTCCTCGCCCCCCTCGCCTCCGGCCGCCTGACGCTCGCCGGGGCGACCGCCACAGGGCTGGCGCTCATGCTGTTCCTCGGCGCGGTCGGCAAATCGGCGCAGATCCCGCTGTACATGTGGCTGCCCGACGCGATGGAGGGCCCCACGCCCGTCTCCGCCCTCATCCACGCCGCCACGATGGTGACCGCCGGCGTGTACCTGGTCGCCCGCAGCGCGCCGATCCTGCACTTCAGCCCTTCGGCGCAGTGGGTCGTGGCGTCGATAGGCGCGGCGACGGCGTTGCTGGCCGCCACCATCGCCTGCGGCCAGGACGACATCAAACGGGTGCTGGCGTACTCGACGATCTCCCAGCTCGGCTACATGTTCCTCGGGGAGGGGTCGGGCGACTACGGCGCGGGGATCTTCCACACCGTCATGCACGCGTTCTTCAAGGCTCTGCTCTTCCTCGGCGCCGGCGCCGTGATCCACGCGCTGCACGACGAGCAGGACATGAAGAAGATGGGCGGGTTGTGGAAGTACCTGCCCGTCTCGTCGTGGACGTTCCTCGCCGGCTTCCTGGCGCTGTCCGCGATCCCGCCGTTCGACGGGTTCTGGTCCAAGGACGCCATCCTCGCCGCCGCCTGGCACAAGAGCCCCGCGCTGTGGGCCGTCGGTGTCGTGACCGCAGCCCTCACCGCCTACTACATGAGCCGCCAGTTCGTCCTCGTGTTCGGCGGCAAGGCCCGCTGGGTCGACCGCGCGGCGGAGCACGGGGCCGCGGGCCACGAGGCGGGCGGGCACGCCGGCGGCCGGCCGCACGAGGCGCCGCCGGTGATGACGGTCCCCCTCGTCATCCTGGCCGTCGGCTCGACCGTCGGCTGGCTGATGAACGCCCCGTTCGCCGGCCTCAACTTCCTGGAGCGGTGGCTGGCGCCGGTGTTCCCCGCTCGCATCGCGCCGAGCTTCGCGGTCGCCACCGGCACCAAGTGGGCGATCGGCACGGTGGCCACCGCCTTCGCGATCCTCGGGCTGGTCGCCGGCCTGAGCGCGTGGCGGCGCACCGCGGAGCGCCCTGCGCTCGAGCCGGCCGTCCTGGCCCACGCGTGGTACATCGACGAGACCGTGTCGGCGGCGGCGTCGGGGCCGCTCGCCCGCCTGGCGAGCGGCGTCAGCTTCGGCGTCGACGCCGGCCTGGTCGACGGGCTGGTCAACGGGGTCGGCCGGCTCGCCGCCCAGTCGGGCCGCCAGTTGCGCCGATTCCAGACGGGGTACGTGCGCAACTACGCGCTCGGCATCGGCATAGGCGCGGCCGCCATCCTCGCGTACCTGGCGACCAGGATGGGGGGCTGACCGTGGGCAGCGTGGGCACCGTGGGCAGCGTCGCCGCCAGCACGCTCGGCTTCCCGATCCTGACGGTCATCGTCTTCCTCCCCCTCGGCGGCGCGATCCTCACCGCGCTGGTTCCCGCCTCGGACGACGGGCTCGCCCGGCGGGTGGGTCTGCTGGCCGCGGTCGCGGAAGTGGGCTTCGTCGCCTACCTGCTGGTCGCCTTCAAGCCGGTGGCCGGCTTCCAGTTCGTGAGCCAGCAGCCGTGGATCGGGTCGTTCGGCATCGCCTGGAAGGTCGGCGTCGACGGAATCTCGCTGTTCCTCGTCGCCGTGTCCGCCCTGCTCTTCCTGGTCGCGATGGCGGGGCCTCCCCTGCGCGGGTCCGCCAGGGCGTTCATGACCTGGATGCTCCTCCTCGAGGCGGCCTGCATCGGGGCCTTCCTGTCGATGGACCTGTTCCTCTTCTTCGTCATGTTCGAGGTCACTCTCGTCCCCGCGTACTTCCTGGTCGCCGGCTGGGGCGGACCGCGGCGGAACTACGCGGCGATGAAGTTCTTCATCTACACCTTTGCCGGCTCCGCCTTCTTCTTCGTGGCGCTCCTGTCGCTCGTGTTCCTCACCGCCCCGGCCCACCACGGGCATGCGACGTTCGATCTCATCACCCTGACCCGCCTCGCCGGCGGCCTGCCCCACGCCGACCAGGTGCTGATCTTCGCGGGCTTCGCAGTCGGCTTCGCGGTGAAGGCGCCGCTGGTGCCGTTCCACAGCTGGCTGCCGGACGCGTACACCGAGGCGTCGACGGGCGGTTCGATGGTCCTGGCGGGGGTCATGTTCGCCCTCGGCGGCTACGGGATCCTCCGTCTCGGTGTGTTCATCCTGCCCCGCGGCGCCAGCGACCTCGCCCCCGTGCTGCTGACCCTCGCCGTGGTCGGCATCACCTACGGGGCCGTCGTCACGATCATGCAGCGGGACCTCAAGCGTCTCGTGGCCTACTCGGCCATCGTCAGCGTGGCGTTCGTCGTTCTCGGCGAGTTCGCCTTCAGCGCCCAGGGGGTCGCCGGCGGCGTCCTGCAGATGGTCAACGAGTCGCTGACCATCGGAGCCTTGTTCTACATGGTCGGCGTGGTCGCCGAGAGGAGGGGGGCGCTGCGTTTCAGCGAGCTCGGCGGGATACAGAAGTCGGCGCCGATCCTCGCCGCGGTGTTCCTGGCGGTGGTGCTGAGCGCCGTCGGCCTCCCGGGCCTCAACGGGTTCGTCAGCGAGTTCCTGGTGCTCGCCGGCACGTTCGTCACGCACCGCTGGTGGGCGGTCGTCGCCACGACCGCGATCATCACCGGGGTCATCTACTTCCTGTGGGCGTACCAGCGCGTCTTCCACGGGCCCGCCCGCGCCGCGAACGCCGCCGTGCGCGAGATGTCGTGGGGCGAGATCGCCGCCGTGGCGCCCCTCCTCGCGGGGATCGCGTTCCTCGGCGTGTACCCCGCTCCGCTGCTCGACAGGCTGACACCCTCGGTCGACCACCTCCTCGCCCACGTGCAGAGCGCCGACCCCGCCGCCCACGTGCCCCGCATCTCGGGGGGCGCCCTCTCCTACAGCGTGCCCGCCGACCAGAACGTCGACAGCGGCCTCCAGACGCCCGCCGGGGCCGGCGCCACCGCCGCCCCCGTCGGTGCGGGCGCCCCCGCCGGTGCGGGTTCCGGGGCCGCCTCGTCGGCCTCCGCGGTCCCGGCAGCCCCTTCCGGAGGTACACGGTGATCCAGTCGGTCCTGTTCGCCGGCGTCGGCCACCTGGCTCAGAGCGGGTCCGGCTGTCTGGGGCCCAACGGGACGAGCATCACGGGGCTGTGCACCAGCGACAACTCGCTCCACATGCCGGTCGCCTACCGCAGCATCCTGCCGATGCTCGTCCTCTTCATCGGCGCGTTGGTGCTTCTGCTCGTCTCCGCTCTCCTGAGCAAGCGGTCGCGGCCGGGCCTGTACCCCGTCCTTTCCACCGCCGTGGGCCTCGCCGCCCTGGTCGCATCCGTCTGGGAGTGGTACGACGTCGGCAACCGCGGGGTTTCCACCATCGGCGGGCAGATCTTCTACGACCGCTTCAGCGTCTTCTTCGGCGTCGTCGTGTCGGTCACGGTGGTGCTGGCGTCCCTCGTCTCCGACAGCTACCTGCGGCGGGAAGGCCTCGACGGGGTCGAGGCCTACGCGCTGATCCTGCTGGCGGGCACCGGGGCGGTGCTCATGGCCGAGGCGGCCGGGCTCATCATGCTCTTCCTCGGCCTGGAGATCATGTCGATAGCCCTGTACGTGATGGCGGCCTACCACCGGCGCCGCACAGAGTCGGGGGAAGCCGGGTTCAAGTACTTCATCCTCGGGTCCTTCTCCTCCGCGATCTTTCTCTACGGCGTCGCCCTCACCTACGGGGCCACCGGGTCCACCCGCTTCCAGGACATCGCCGGCTACCTCGCACGCAACACCCTCGTCCACGACGGGGTGCTCCTCGCCGGCATGGCGCTGCTCATCGTCGGGCTGGGTTTCAAGGTCGCGGCCGTGCCGTTCCACTTCTGGACCCCCGACGTGTACCAGGGTTCCCCCACCCCGTTCACCGGCTACATGGCGGCCCTCGCGAAGGCGGCCGGCTTCGCCGGCCTCCTGCGGACCCTGACGGGAGCGCTCAGTTCCCAGCAGGCCAACTGGCGCCCCGTGATCTGGCTGATCGCGGTGCTCACCCTGCTCATCGGGTCGGTGATGGCGATCGCCCAGCGGGATCTCAAGCGGATGATGGCCTACTCGTCGATCAGCCAGGCCGGCTACGTCCTCGTCGGCCTGCAGGCCGGGTCGGCGGCGGGCACCGCCGGATCGCTCTTCTACCTCTTCACTTACGCCTTCGTGATCGTCGGGACCTTCGCGGTCCTGGGCCTGATCCAGGGCCCCGGGGAGGCACGCAACGACCTCGGCGCCATCCGCGGACTCGCCCGCCGCCGTCCCGGGCTGGCCATGGCCATGCTCGTGTTCCTCCTGGCCCAGGCGGGGGTGCCCCTGACGAGCGGGTTCCTCGCCAAGTTCTACGTGATCGAGGCCTCGGTCCAGCGGGGCCAGTACCCGCTTGCCATCATCGCCATGCTGGCCGCCGCGATCGCGGCCTTCTTCTACCTGCGGATCGCCCTGCTCATGTACGCCGGCGAGGGCGAGGCGGCGGGCCCCGCGCCGGCGCTCGAACCGGCCGGGGGCGGCGCCGAGGCGGCGGGCGAGGCCGCAGGCGAGGCTTTCGTCGCCGACGGCGCACTGACTGCCGGCCTCCAACCTGTTCCTTCGCTGGACGGCGCGACGGCCACCCTCACCTGGGAACCGCCTCCGGAGGAGAGGATCGCGATTCCCCCCGCCGTCGCCGCCACACTGGCGATCTGCGTGGTGTTCACGATCGCTGCCGGGGTGTCCTCGCCGATCATCGACTTCGCCCGACATGCCACCGCGATGATCTGAGCGCCGCCCAGTCAGCGGCTACTACTTGTCCTTCCAGCGATCCCCATATATTCTCATTGCATGGGGAAGGGTCGCTCGGACGGGATGCCGGCCCTCATCGCCGTCGCGGAGTCCCAGCACGGCGTCATCCTGTCGTCCCAGATCGACAGGTGCGGGGTGTCCCGCAAGTCGGTCGCGGTGCTGGTCGCCGGGGGGATCCTCCGGAGGGTGCGCGCCGGGGCGTATGCCGTCGGCGGGCGGCCTCCGTCCGTCTGGGAAGACGCCGCCGCCGCCGCCATGCTCGCCGGCGGCACCGCAGCCCTGTCGCATGCGACCGCCGCGACCCTCCATCGCCTGCCGCTCCTGGCGCCGTCGCGCTCCGTCGAACTCACGGTCGTGGCACCCCAGCACCCGCGCCTGCGAGGCGTGGCGGTGCACCGTGTCCGGAGACTGGATCCCCTCGACGTCGAACGACGCGGCGGCCTCGACATCACGACCCCGGCCAGGACGGTGGTGGACCTCGCCGGCCGCATGGACGTCGCGCTGCTCGCCCGCGTGGTGGACGAGGGAAGCATCAAAGGTTTGTGGTCGATAGACGCGCTGGTAGCGACTGTGGAGCGGAGCGGAACCCGGGGGCGGGACGGAACCCGGTCGTTGCACGCGGTGCTCAGCTCGAGGCTGGGCGAGCCTGCCGCGGACAGCACCCTGGAGCAGCGTGTCATTCGCCTGCTGTCACCGTTTCGGCCCTTCGAGACCCAGTATCAGGTCGTGCTCGGAGGCCGCGTCCTCCTGCTCGACATCGCGTGGCCGCAGTGGCGGATCGGCGTGGAGGCCGACGGGTGGTTCGTCCGAAGCCGCTCGCGCGCCAAGTTCGACGTTGAGCGGCATCGAGGCAACCTGCTGGCCGCCCACGGCTGGCAGATCGCCCACGTCACCTCTGCAATGGACGACGCCACGATCTTCGCCGACGTCAGCCGGCTCCTGCCGCCCGTAGCGTTCGCCGGATTGCTCGCCGGCGCGGGGCGCCGGCGCGGGTGATCGGGGTGGGTGGCCCGGCGTGGCCGCGGGGGCGGAGCGTCGAGGGACACGAATCAGGGCGATTCTGCGGTCACGGGGCGATTCTGCGGTCACGGGGCGATTCGTGTCCGTTTATGTGCCCGTACGGGTACATCAGCGGACACGAATCGGGGCGGGGAGTCCCGCAGGACGCCTTTCGTGTCCCCTTCTGTCCGTCACGGCACCCACCCGCCCGTCCGCCGGCCCGTGTCCGCCGGCCCGTGTCCGCCGGCCCGTGTCCGCCGGCGGGTCACGCCGCCGGGCTGCGGTCCCGTGACGCCGAGGGCGTGAGGAAGCGTCCGACGACCGGCAGCTCCCAGAAAGACTCCGCCCGTGCCACGGCGATCGCGACGGCGAGCAGACTTTCCGGCGCGTCGTAGATGGCGTAGCGCGGCTGCCAGTCGGGGTCGAACTTGGCGTTGAACCGCCAGAGCGACTCGATCTGCATCGGGCCCCCCATCCGCCGCAGAACCCAGGCCTGGATGCGCTGGATCAGACCCTCGCCGGCCTCGCCGGCGAGGACGGCGCGCATCGTGGCGAAGTTGAGCCCGAGGCCCCGGGCGCCTCGGGCCTTCAGCTCGCGGATCGTCTGGACGACGGCGAAGTCGATGAGGCCGTTCGGGTGGTCGCCGCACTCGCGTCGCATGAGGTCGAGCGAGTAGCCCCCGATTCCCGGTGCCGGGACGAACTGGCAGAACGCGACGGGCTCGCCGAGCCTTCCGGCCGGCGTGGCCGGGCCGGGGGGAGCGTGTACCACGGCGAGGAGCAGGCCTGTGTCGGCTCGATCGAAGATCCGCCCGAGGGTCATGGAGAAGCCCCGTTCGACGTCGCCGCGACGACTCTTGGTCATGACCGAGCGCAGAGCCTCCTGGAGGTCGACGTCGACGGTCGACGGGTCGTGGAAGCTGATCTGGTAGCCGTACTTGGCCACCCGGTTCACGGCCTGGCGCAGCCCCTTGAACCGCCCGCCGTCGAGGCCGAAGTCCTGGACCCCCACCACGGCCTCGTCGCCCACGTAGAGGTCGTGCATGCCGCTCGCGCGGTAGATCGGCAGCCACTCCTCGCCGGCGCCGAGGCCGCCGAGCACCCACCCCTGCTTGTCCACGTGTGCACGGAACGCCCCCCACGCCTCGGCACGTTCGGCGGGAGGGCCGACGGGATCGGGCGACACCAGGCACACTCCCCCGTACACGGCGTGGGCGACCACGGTGTCGCCCCAGAAGAAGAACTGCTTGTCGGGGCGCAGCGCGAAGTAGTCGAGGGTGCCGGACCCGTGCCGGGCGACGATGGCCCGGGCCCGCGCGAAGTCCAGCGTCCCCGCCCCGCCGGCCGCAGCCCCGCCCGCGCCCCCGCCGACAGCCTCACCCCCACCGCCCCGGAGCACCGCCCCCACCATGGCGGGATCGACCGCCGCAGCAGGCCGGTGCCGGCGCTGCACCACGGGCCGGAAAAGGACGACGAGCAGGGCCAGGGCCAGCCCCGCCGACGCCGTGCCCATCGCCGGCGAGAAGAACTCGTCCAGACGGCGCGGCAGGACCACGCCGTAGAGGCCGACCATCCGCCCGAGGGAGGCCTGGAGCGCGAGCAGCCAGGGGATGCGCACGTTCGTGGCGGGGTGGCGGGCGCTGGCGAACCAGGAGCTGAGCTCCAGGGCGAGCGTGCCCGCCACGACGGTCACGGCACTCCCCGCCGCGACCATCCCGATCCCCTTCCCCAACCGGGCGACGTCCGTCCTTGCCGAGAAGGACCCCCGGTTCAACCACAGGTACGCCGCGGCCGCCACGCTGACGAGGGTTTCCTCGACGTCGACCCCCTTCACCAGGTGCAGCACCGCCACCGTGGCGAGCAGCGCCATGCACACGGCCCACGCCCGGCGCTGCCCCCGCCGGACGCCGCGCGCCAGCATCACGAGCCCGACGCCCGCCAGCGCCGCCAGGGCGGCGGCGGTCTCGGGGACAGCGAGGGGGACCAGCCTGTCGAGGAAGGCGAGGCGGTCCCGCAGCGGCTCCGCCAGGGCCGACACGAGCGACAGGAACCCCGCCAGGAGCACGACGAGAGCTGACAGCCGGCGGATCCGCCGGTCCCGCGTCGGCGCGGTGCGGGGCCGGGGCCACTCCTGCCCCTGGGGGAACGTCGCGACGACCGCGGGGCTCAGCTCCCTCGACCCGTGAGGGGGACGCCCGCGCCGTGCCACGGCCCGCTCGAGCAGTGTCGCCCCCGGAAGCTCCTGGCGGGCGTGGAAGAGGCGGACGTGCAGGTCGTTGCCGCCCTCGAGCTCGACCCACGACAGCTGGCGGAACGCCAGGAAGACCGGCGGCAGCCCGAGACCCGGCAGCCGAACCGGGCACTCGGTGACGACCTCGGCGGCGCAGCCGGCGTTGGCGTAAAAACCCGGGCCGAGGAGGCTCAGCTCGGGACGGCAGGTGTGCCCGGTGACCAGCCCCGAGAGTCCGGAGGTGACCAGGTGCCGGCCGAGCGCGCGGGCCGCGTCGTTGGGGTCACGGCCGCTATGGTCGAGGGTGAGGGCGGAGATGGCGCCGTTGATCCGGCGCAGGGCGGCCAGGGCGAGCGCGGTGACGAGGACCAGCTCGACCAGGGCCAGGACGAGGGCCAGGACGAGGCGCGACGACAAGGCGGAGTGCAGGCGATGGGGGATTCTGAGGGCGAAGACCGCCACCACCGGCAGCAGCAGCAGCCACGCGGACCGGCCGAGGCGGCGGTACGCGAGGCGCGAGGTGATGAACCGCCCGAAAGCCGCGGGATCGTCGAGTTGCTCCATGCCGGCCAGCCACCCGGCGCCGGCGCGCCCCGCGCCTTTCCGGTGGTGCCGCACCGACGGCATCACGTCACAGCGGAGGTGCCGCGCCAGCGGCGCCTCCCGCGGGGTGCACGGCTCCCCGACGCGCGCCAGGGCGTCGAGGCGGCTGCCGGGCTCCACCCGGACCCTGCGGAGGCCGGCGCCGGTGGACATCGACAGCTCGACGGCGTGGGCCACCTCCGCCCCCATGGCGGCGCGCACCGCGTCACGGCAGGGTCCCGACCACGCCAGGCAGCCGTCTCGCCCGCCGGGAAGCACGATGACGCGCCGCCCGGGCGACGCCGCGTAGGCGGCGACGGAGTCGACCAGGTGGGCGTTGGACGCCAGGGTCGCGGTCACGTCCTCGCCCCCGTCGAGGAGGCCTCCCGCCACCACGAGAACCCCCGGCCCGGTGGCCGCCCTCACGGCGGCCGCAACCTGGGCGTGCGCGGCGGTGAGCGGCGGGGTCGTCGCGCGGGTCAGAAGCAGGTCTGCGGCGACGAGGACCCGGCCGCCAACCGGGACTTCGACCTGCAGGAGGTCGGGGATGGCGGTCACAGGGGCCAAATCGAAGTCACAGGCTACTACGGTGCGGCCGTGAGCCCCTCGCGGTCGCTTCCACCCGGTGTGATGGAGCAGGCGCGGCGCCTGGGCCCGCTGCCCTACTCGGCGGCGGGTGGGGATCCCGCGCCGGACCTCCCTCCGGCAGCCGACCTGGCCGGGGCCCTCGCCGAGCTGGTGGACCGGCTCTGGTACGACCTGGGCCGCCCCGATCCGTGCACCCTCGTGGAGGCGGGCGCCGGCGACGGGACCCGGATGCGTGCGCTGCTCGAAATCGGCCCGGAGTGCCTCACCGCGCTGCGCTGCGTCCTCGTCGAACACGACCCGGCTCTGCGCCACCACCACCCGGCCCTGCTGTCGATCGAGGCGCCGGCGCTCGTGCTCGGCCCGGTCGGGCGGCCGGGGCGGGACGACGCCGACGACGAGGCCGAGCAAGACGGGGGTGGCATCGGGCCGCTGGTCACCTCCCTGGGCGACCTCCCCGTCGTGGAGGGACCTGCGATCGTGGTCGCCGTCGGATACGCGAGCGCGCTGGCCTCCGACCGGCTCGAGTGGCGCGACGGTCGGTGGGGGGAGATCCGGCTGGCCGCCGCGCCGGGCAGCGAGCACCTGCGGGAGGTTGCGGTGCCGCTCGACGGCCCGCGTGCCGCGGCGGCCGACGCCCTCGTCGACCGCGACCGGGATGGCGTCGCACCGACCGAGGGCGCACGGGTGGCGGTGCAGCGCGCCGCGGTGGAGTGGCTCACCCAGGCGCTGCGCGTCGCCGAGGACGGCTGGCTCGCCGTCATCGACAGGTGGTCCCCGGTCACGACGCCGCTGCCGCCCGGGGAGGTGCCGCCCCTGGCCCTCGACCAGCTCGCGTCAGTCCGCAAGCCCCTGCAGGCGGCGCCGGCGGCTTTTTTTCCACCCTTCTCGCTCGTGCTGTGGCGCCTGGCGTGACCGTGCCCGGCAACTGGCGCTGGCGCGAGGCGCAGGTGCCGGCGGGGCCGGCGGTGGTGTTCGACCTCGACGGGGTGCTCTCCGACGCCGCCAGCCGGCAGCACTTCCTGGAACGGCCCCGGCGGGACTGGGACGCATTCTTCGCCGCGTGCGGCGACGACCCGCTGATCGAGGACGTGGCCCTGCTCCTCGGACTGCTCGACCCGGCCCTCGCGATCGTGCTGCTCACGGCCCGGCCTGCCAGCGTCCGGCCGCAGACCCTGGCCTGGCTGCACCGCTACGGGCTGCGCTGGGATCTGCTGGTCATGCGAGAAACCGGCGACCACACGCCGGCGAGGGACTACAAGCGGGGAGCCGTCGGAGACCTGCGCTCTGCAGGCTTCGGACTGGTGCTCTCCTTCGAGGACGACCGGCGCAACGTCGCCATGTTCCGCGAGGAAGGGGTGCACTGCGTGTACATCCACTCCGGCTACTACGACTGAGCGCGATTCTTGGCGAGTTCTCAGCTAGATCCGGGATCATGGAGGAGTACCCAGGCGTTGCCTGGGATGCGAAAGGAACCTGCGAGATGTATCGCAATACCATCAAGACGACGCTGTTGCTGGCCTTCCTCGGAGCGCTGCTCCTCGCCATCGGCCAGCTGATCGGCGGGAGCCGGGGGCTCCTGATCGGGCTGGCGTTCGCCCTGCTCTTCACCGGTGGCTCCTACTGGTTCTCCGACTCGATCGCCATACGGGCAGCGCGGGCGAGGCCGGTGTCGGAGGCTCAGATGCCGGACTACTACGCCGTGGTGCGCGACCTGACCACCCGGGCGGGCATGCCGATGCCCAAGCTGTACGTGACCCCCGACCTGCAGCCCAACGCCTTCGCCACCGGCCGTAACCCCGAGCATGCGGCGGTCGCCGTCACCCAGGGCATCTTGCAGATGTGCAGCTGGGAGGAGCTCCGCGGCGTGCTCGCGCACGAGATCAGCCACGTCGGCAACCGCGACATCCTCATCTCGTCGGTGGCGGCCACCATCGCGATGGCGATCACGTTGCTGTCCCGCATGGCGGCGTGGGGCGGTCTGTTCTTCGGCGGCGGCCGCAACAACGAAGGCGAGAACATATTCGAGCTCCTCGCCTTGCTGATCCTCGCGCCGCTGGCGGCCGTCATGCTGCAGCTCGCCCTCTCGCGCAGCCGCGAGTACCAGGCCGACGCGTCCGGAGCCCGGCTCATCGGCGACGGGGAGCCCCTCGCCCGTGCTCTCGCGAAGCTCGAGGTCGGCGCCCGCCAGATCCCGATGCCCCAGGTGCGCCGGGAGATGGCCCCGATGTACATCGTCAGCCCGCTGGCCGGGATGAACGTGTCGTTCAAGAGACTGTTCTCGGACCACCCGCCGACGGCGGAGCGCATCGCCCGCCTCCGCTCGCGCAGCTGGACCCACTGATACCCGCCCCGCCCCGCCGCCGCCCCGCCCCGCCGCCGCCCCGCCCCGCCGCTGACGCCGCCCCGCCGCCCCCCGCTGCGGGCTTCTCTCCCCGCCGGGGCCCGAGCGGCAGGGGCGGTTGTCAGTCCCGGAAGTTCTCGAACTGGAGGGGCAGGTCGAGGTCCTCGGCCTTGAGGCCGGCGATCACCGCCTGGAGGTCGTCGCGCTTCTTGGCCGAGACGCGCACCTGGTCGCCCTGGGTCTGAGAGGAGACGCCCTTGGCGGCGTGGTCCTTGATCCAGCGGTTGATCGTCTTGGCATGGTCGGCGTCGAGCCCCGCCTTGAGCCCCACGGTCTGGCGGACGGTGCCCTTGGCCGCCTCCTCCACCTTGCCGTAGTCGAGGGCCTTCAGCGACACCTTGCGCTTGACCAGCTTCTCCTCCAGGACCTGGAGCACCGCCCGCAGGCGGTCCTCGGTGGAGGAGTGCAGCCGCAGCTCCGTGCCGGCGAGCTCTACGCTCGAGTCGGTCCCCTTGAAGTCGAACCGGGTTGCGAGCTCGCGGCCGGCCTGGTCGACGGCGTTGCGCACCTCCTGCATGTCGACCTGGGAGACGATGTCAAAGGTAGGCATGGCGCCACCGTAGCGGCGCCGCCTACGTTGGCGATGCCGTGGACCTGCTTCCCAGCCTGCGCGGTGCCGGACCCGCCGAGGACCGCGCCGACGCTGTGAGCGTCGCCGGCCGCGCCCTCGACCTTGGCGGCCTTGCCGGCGCCGCCGCCGCCGTCGCCCGGCGCGTCGCGGGAATGCCGGCAGTGGCCGTCGAGGCCGCCGCCACCCTCGAGACGGTCGTCGCGGTGGTCGGCGCTCTGGCGGCCGGGGTGCTGGCAGTGCCCGTCCCCCCCGACGCCGGCCCGGGCGAGCGCGCCCACATCCTCCGTGACTCGGCAGCACCGGCGATCCTTGTCGGGCCCGGCGCCGGCCCCGAGGCCTCAGGCGTCGCCGTCGAGCACCTGCCCGTCGCCGTCGGCGAGCGGGCCGACCTGGAGCCGGCCGGCGGCGGCACTGAGGGCGGGATCGCCATGATCGTCTACACCAGCGGCACGACCGGCCCCCCCAAAGGGGTGATGCTCCCGGCTGCCGCCATCGCGGCGGACCTCGACGCTCTCGCCGAGGCCTGGGCGTGGACCCCCGACGACGTGCTCGTGCACGGCTTGCCGCTCTTCCACGTCCACGGCCTCATCCTCGGCGTCCTCGGCGCGCTGCGCGTCGGCAGCAGGTTGGTGCACACCGGGCGGCCGACCCCCGCCGCCTACGCGGCCGCCGGCGGGAGCCTGTACTTCGGCGTGCCCACCGTGTGGTCCCGGGTGGCAGCCGACCCGGCGGCGGCCACCGGGTTGCGCCGGGCCAGGCTGCTGGTGTCGGGCAGCGCCGCCCTGCCCGAGCCCACCTTCCACGCGCTCGAGGCCCTCACCGGGCAGGCACCCGTCGAGCGCTACGGCATGACCGAGACCCTCATCACCATCAGCGGCCGTGCACACGGCCCCCGCAGGCCCGGCTGGGTCGGCCACCCCCTTCCCGGCGTGGAGACCCGGCTCGTCGACGACGAGGGCCGGACCGTCGCCGCCGACGGCGACACCATCGGCGAGCTCCAGGTCCGCACGCCGACGGCCATGGCCGGCTACCTCAACCGCCCCGACGCCACCGCGGCGGTCACGGCCCCCGAGGGGTGGATCCGCACGGGCGACGTAGCCAGCATCGACGCCGGCAGGTGGCACCGCATCGCCGGCCGCAAGTCCACGGACCTCATCAAGAGCGGCGGCTACCGGATCGGGGCGGGGGAGGTGGAGTCCGCACTGCTCGCCCACCCCTCGGTCGCCGAGGCCGCGGTCGTCGGCGTCCCCGACGCCGACCTGGGCCAGGCGATCGTCGCCTACGTCGTCGCGGAGGGGGTTACCGGCCCGGAGCTGTGCGACTTCGTCGCCCGCACGCTTTCTGCGCACAAACGACCCCGACGGGTCGAACTCCTCGGCGAGCTGCCGCGCAACGCCATGGGCAAGGTCCGCAAGGACGCCCTCCCGCCCGCCTGAGCCGCGGGTACCCTCCACGCCCGGCCGCCGAAACGCTATCCTCGGAGGTCCCTGGGTCGGTGCCCGAGTGGCCAAAGGGAGCAGACTGTAAATCTGCCGGCGTACGCCTACGGCGGTTCAAATCCGTCCCGGCCCACCACTTCGAGATCTCCCCGGTTATCCGCGGCGGGTGCAGCTTGTCGAGCGTCGCGTCGGCCTTCGGCCCTGGGCGCCGTCCGTCGGCCCGGACAGGCCCGTCTCACCGTCGTTCGGGCGCCCGAGCTCCTGTCCGAGGCTTGGGCGGTGATCGGGAGGCGGGGTGAGTGCCACTGCAGGACCGCGGGGGCCCGCGTAGCATCCCTCCATGCCCGTCACAGGTGAATACGAGCCGAGCCCGGCCCAATGGGTGCGTGACCAGGTCGAAGCCTACGAGCGTTCCGGCGGCAGGGAGGCTAACACCCTGCGCGATACCGGCCTGCCGGTTGTGATCGTGACCACCCGGGGGTCCCGGTCGGGCAAGGTGCGGAAGATGGCGCTGATGCGGGTCGAGCACGGGGGTCAGTACGCGCTCGTGGCCTCGAAGGGCGGGGCGCCCGAGCACCCGGTGTGGTACCACAACCTCAAGGCGCACCCCGACGAGGTTGCCATTCAGGACGGCCCCGAGCCTTTCGACGTAACGGTCCGCGAGGTGGAGGGGCCCGAGCGCGAGGCGTGGTGGGAGCGTGCCGTCGCGGCGTTCCCGCCCTACGCCGAATACCAGGAGAAGACCTCCCGGCGTATCCCCCTCTTCGTCGCCACCCGCCGCTAGAGCAGAAACCGGCTGTCCGGGCGCTCTCCGCGGGCATGCCCGGGCCGCAACGGCGACGAGGCGAGCGGTCCGGCCGCGAAGGGGACAGGGTCGCCGGCCGGCCGACCGCGGCGCGGGCAGGGCCTCGGTGGCCGAGCTCGAGTCACTCCTCCCCCGAGAACCGCTCCCAGGCCGACTGGCGCGCCATGCCCAGGGCTTGTCCGATGACAGCCCACGTCGCTCCAAGCTGGCGAGCCTTTCGGACGTACTGCGCAAGGACGTACTCGGCTTGCTCTCCGGCGTGCGCCACCCGGGGAAGGCTTGCGAGCACCGCGTCGACTCCGGCTTCCGCATCCCACGGGGCGATGCGCCGAACGGGCTCCCTCCTGTTCGGCTTGGGCTTGCTCGCAATGAGCTCACTGCACAGTGCCACGCATTCATCGCAGATGTAGACGCCAGGTCCGGCGACGAGCGTGCCCACATCGGGGTAGGCCTTGAGGCAGAACGAGCACGTCGGAAGCTGCTCCCTGTTGGTCACCGGCGCTCCTTTCTCCTGTCAGGAGACACCTTACACCGTCAGGTGATTCCTGACAAGTACCCAGACGAGAGCGCCCCGGGACACCGTGCCGGATGTTTGGAGATCCGGCAACGATCACCCGGTGTGCGCGGCGAATCGCTCTGCAGCCCGCGTTGCTTCGCCGAGTGTGCGGTGCGCGACGATCTCGCGGATCCGATCGGCTTCGACGCGGACCGACCGGGCCTCAGCCGGGCCGTGTCAGGCAGGCGCATTGCGCCACCGTTCGACGATAGGGCGCCGCCGCCGGCACGGCCCCGCGCGGATCCTCTTCGATCCGAAGGGCGGCTCGCCGTCTTCTGGGGCGTCGGACCCGACGCAAGGGTGCAACCCCTGAGGGGCCCGGCAGGCGACGCCACCCTGGCCGGTACGATCGCTCCGGTGACCGGCGAAGGGAACAGGCCGCGGCACCGGGCGGCCCCGACCGGGACAGCGGCGGCCGGGCCGGTGCCGGCGCAGCGGGGCTGGCACTGGGCCGAGTGGTCGTCCGAGTTCGCCGGCACCGCGCTGCTCTTGCTTGGCGGGCTGTCCGCGGTGTGTTTGGACTTCGGATCCAACAGCCCGATGATCAAGGTGGTGCCGGACCACTCGGCACGGCTGCTCATCACCGGGCTGCTGTTCGCCGGCAGCGGCTCCCTGGTGGCGGTGACCCCTCTCGGGCGGCGGTCGGGAGCCCATCTGAACCCGTGCGTGACTCTGGCCTTCTGGCGGCGGGGCCATGTCCACCCTCACGACCTTGCCGGCTACACCGCCGCCCAGGTGGCGGGCGCCTTCGCCGGTACGGCCCTCGTCCAATGGTGGTGGGGAGGGCAGGCACGCTCGGTCGACCTGGGCGTCACCCACCCGCGCGCCGGCCTGCCCGCGATGGGTGCAGCGGGGGTCGAGGCCGTGATGACAGCGGCGCTGGTGTTGATCATCCTGGTCATGGTTTCCACCCGCCGCACCGCGCGGTTCGCGCCGCTGGCGGTGTGGATCGTTGTGGCGGTCCTGGTCTGGCAGGGCGCCCCGTGGACGGGGACGTCGCTGAACCCGGCTCGCAGCCTGGCTCCTGCGGTCCTGAGCATGGACTTCGGCGACCTTTGGGTCTACTTCGTCGGTCCTCTGGCCGGATCGCTGGCGGCCGTCGAAGTGTTCAACCTCATCCCCGGCCTGGAAACCTTGACCGCCAAGTTGTACTACGACTGGCGCTACCCCTCCACGTTGGCCAGCGTGCTCCCTGTCGCCAGGAAGCCGTCGTCCTCAGGCGTGCAGCCGGTCAAGCAGGCGCCGCGGGCGACGTGACGTGATCGCCCCTCGCACGAGGGTCCGGGTGGATCGTGGCGCTGGGTCTGGCACAGCGCCGCTCGTAATGTGGGCGCGATGGACTTCGGCATCGGTTTCTTTCCAACCCACGACGCGATGGCCCCCGCCTCGCTGGCCCGCCTCGTGGAAGCGCGCGGGTTCGAGTCGCTGTTCTTCCCCGAACACACTCACATCCCGGCGTCACGGCTGAGCCCCTGGCCGGGCGGCTCGGAGCTGCCGAGGAAGTACGCCCACACCGTCGACCTGTTCGTCGCCATGACCGCGGCGGTGACTGCGACCAGCCGGCTGCGGGTGGGCAGCGGAGTCTGTCTGGTCATCGAACGCGATCCGATCACCACGGCCAAGGAGGTGGCGTCGCTCGACGTTCTGTCCGGGGGCCGCATCGAGTTCGGCGTGGGCGCCGGCTGGAACAGGGAGGAGATGCAGAACCACGGGACCGATCCTCGCCGGCGGATGGCCGTCCTGCGCGAGAGGGTGGAGGCCATGAAGGCGATCTGGACCCAGGATGAGGCCAGCTACGCGGGGGAGCACGTCAACTTCGAGCGGATCTGGTCCTGGCCCAAGCCGGCCCAGAGGCCGCATCCTCCGGTCATCGTGGGCGGCAACGGACCGACGGTCACCGACCGGGTCAAGGCGTTCGGCGACGCCTGGATGCCCAACTACGCCCGTGATGGGTTCGTCGAACGGGCCCTCGAGCTCAAGGCTACGGCAGGCCGGCCGATCAGCCTTCAGGTGATGGGCGTGCCGAACGACGCCAGGGTCATCGCCTCCTTCGAGCAGGCAGGCTTCGACCGTGTCGTTCACTGGGTGCCCTCGGCCGGCCAGAGTCGAGTCGAGACGGACATGGACGCGTTCGCGGCGGCCATCGCGGAGGCTCACGGGGAGTGACATCTGGGGAAGCTCGCGGTCGGTTCGCCGCGGCGCGGGTGGCGCGTCTGGCGACGACCGGCGCATCCGGGCAGCCCCACCTGGTCCCGGCGGTGTTCGCCGTCGACGAACCGTGTGGGTGAGCGCCGTCGACGGGTCGGTCAGCGGCTCGCTGATGGTGCTCTGACAGCAACTCCTCGTCCCGGCTCTTCGCCAGGGGCTAGGACCCTGCTGAGCAAGGCGCGTTTTGGGGTTGGTCGTGGGGTCTGTGGGGCCGGTGTGACTGGCGTGACTTTCGAGTAGCGAATGCCAATGGCGT
>JAJYLA010000141.1 GCA_021788115.1 Actinomycetes bacterium
TCCGCCTGGCCCCGGACCGGACGTGCCTGGCTGCGCGCCTGGTGCTCGGAGCCGTGCGCCTGGTGCTCGGAGCCGTGCGCCTGGTGCTCGGAGCCGTCGCCTCCGCCCCCCGCCGCTGCCCCGACGCCGAGGCGCTGCTGGTGGGGCGCCGGCTCACCGCCGGCCTGGTCGACGAGGTGGCGGTGGCCGCTGCCACCTCCGCCAAGCCGCAGGACAACACGGACTTCTCCCACGTCTACCGCAAGTGGGTGATCCCGGTGCACGTGGCCCGGGCCTTGCAAGAGGTCTCCGCCGACAGCCCGGGCTCCCGAGGAGCTCCCGGCGGGGAAAAGTCCACGCCGGCGCCGCCCGGCCCCACCCCGGGTGCCGGCGCCGTTCGGGGGGCGACGCCGGTCAGCTGCGCTGGGCGAGGTCCAGGAGGCGCCGGGCGCGCATGACGATGGGAAGGTCCACGAGCTGGCCGCCGACGGCGACCGATCCGTCCCCGCGGGACTGAGCCTCGTCGAACGCCCGCACCACTTCCCGGGCGTACTCGAGCTCGTCGTCGGAGGGGCTGAAGATCCTGTTGATGTCCCCCAGCTGGCGGGGATTGAAGGTGGACTTGCCGTCGAACCCGAGGCGCCGGGCCTGGACGATGTCGGCCAGGAGCCCCTCGGGGTCGTCGAGGTCGGGGAACACCCCGTCGATGCTCAGCACGCGCGCGGACGCGGCCGCGATGACGAGGCTCGAGCGGGCGTGGATCAGCTCGCGGGCCTCGCCTTCGCGGTGGGTGCCGAGCCCGATGTCGAGGGCGAAGTCCTCCGCTCCGAACATGAGGCCGACCACGCGGGGGTGGCTCGCGGCGATGGCGGGGGCGGTCAGCAGCCCGCGGGCGCTCTCGACGGCCGCGACGATGCGAACGCCGCCCGGCTGCAGGGAGCGGTCCCGCTCCAGGTCGGTCAACGCCGCCGCCAGCCGCAGCACCTCCGCCGGATCTTCGACCTTGGGGAGGCAGACCCCGTCGAGCCCCGGTGCGACGACCTCCTCGAGGTCCCGCTCCCACCACGGAGAGGCGAGGGAGTTCAACCGGACGTAACGCTGCGGGGAGAAGGAGGGGGCACCCAGAGCGGAGCGCACCTTCAGGCGGGCCCCCGGCTTCTCGGCGACGGGAACGCCATCTTCGAGGTCGAGGAAGACGGCGTCGGCGGCGACGCCGGCGGCCTTCTGGAGGAAGCGGTCGGAATGTCCCGGCACGAACATCCACGACCGCAGCGGCTGCACACCGTCGGGGGGGCCGGCCTGGCGAGCGCCGTTCGAAGCTTGATCGCGCACTGTCACCTCACCCACCTCACCAGTAGATCCCGATAGTCAGGACATGTGTATCGAAATACGGTACTAGCCTAGGCCCAGGGTGTGCCGGTGTCAACGGCCGGGGCACCTGCCGCGGCGGCCGTTCGGGACGGGCGCAGCTGCGCCGGCGCCATGTAGCTGAAGATCGCCAGCACCGCAGCGACGAACATGAGGGCGACGCCGAGAAACCGGATCACCTCTGTCCCTTCGGTCAGCAGGCCGCCGGCGCCGCCGAGCGCCAGCGCGGCGAGGCCCATCCACGCGACGACCCGGGCCGTCCGGCCCTGGCGTCTGACCCGGACGACGAGCACCAGCGCGGCGGCGGCGACCACGATCCCGAAGACGGCGTGGGCCAGGTACACGGCCTCCCCCTTCGCCGGCAGAGACCCGCCGGGACGGCTGAACGGCACCGACAGGAGGGTCATGATCCCGAGCAGCACTTCGAAGGCGACCAGGCCTGCGAGCGCCGTGGAGAGCCGGGCCGTGACCGGGTCCACCTCGGGTGGGTGCCCGCCCGCGGCGAGCGGCGCAGGGGAGACCCGCTGCGCGTCGAGGCCCCCGGCGGCCGGGGCCCGTCTCCTCCGGGCGCGGTAGGCCTCCGGGTCCTCGTGGATCAGGTTCCACCACGTCACGATCGCGACCACGGCGAATGCCGGCCATTCCACGCTGTACGCCCAGCTGAGGGTGTTGCCGGCGAGGGCTCTCGTCGCCTGCCACCAGCCGGCGGCGGCGCAGCCGGGCGCGACGACCGCCAGCAGCAGGTGGAGCGACAGCGCCCTCCGGGACAGCCACCGCGTCCGCAGCGACGCGTTACCGGTGCGGGCGCCCACCGATGGCCTTTCGTCGCGCATTGTCCCCCCGGATCGCCTGGCACCGCTCCCCACGGCGGAGCGGGTAGGCCCGGGAGGCTACCCCATCCGCCGGCCTCCCGGTGATCGAGGGGAACGGTCGGGGCGGCCTTGGGGGCCACGAAGCCGAGGTGGCCCCACCGACCGGTGAGCCACATCACGGGGGACCCCTTTGCTCCGCCGTTCGTGCGCGCGCCGTGTCACGGCTGTTGCACCCAGCGCGACGGCCCGAAGCGGTGGTCGGCCCCGGGGACGGCGCTCGGGCTACGGTGCGGTCGTGACCGAACTGCACCACCTCACCGCGCTGCAACAGGCCGAGGCCGTCCGGCACCGGGAGGTGAGCCCGCGGGAGCTCGCCGCCCACTACCTGGAGCGGATCGGGAGGCTGGGAGCCGAATTCGGGGCGTTCGTGACGGTCACCGCCGACCGCGCCCTGGAGGCAGCGGCCGAGGCGGAGGCGCGCGTCCTCGCCGGTGAGGCGCTCCCGCCGCTCTTCGGCGTGCCGACGGCGATCAAGGACCTCAACCTGACGGCCGGGGTGGCGACCAAGTTCGGCAGCGCCGCCATGGCCGACTTCGTGTCGCCCGTCGACGACCATGTGGTGACCCTCCTGCGGGCGGCGGGCCTGGTGAGCCTCGGCAAGACCAACACGCCGGAGTTCGGCCTGCCCTGCTACACCGAACCCGACGTCGCGCCGCCCGCGAGGACGCCGTTTGACCCTTCCCGCTCGGCCGGCGGGTCGAGCGGCGGCGCCGGCGCGGCGGTCGCGGCGGGGCTCGTCCCCGTGGCGCAGGGAAGCGACGGCGCCGGCTCGATTCGCATCCCGGCGAGCGTGTGCGGCGTGGTCGGGCTCAAGACGTCGCGGGGGCGGGTCAGCGGCGGCCCCGTGTTCGCCGATATCGCCGGGTTGGCCGTGAACGGACCCCTCGCCCGGACCGTGGCCGACGCCGCGGCGCTGCTCGACGCCATGGCGTCTCCGATGCCCGGCGACCCCTACTGGGCCCCCCCGCTGCCCGCCGGCGACACCTTCCTCGCCGCCACCCGTCTCCCCCCGGGGCGCCTGCGGATCGGGCGGTACCTCACACCGCCGATCCCCGGAGCCGTCGTCGACCCCGACTGCGTCGCCGCATACGAGGGGGCGTCACGGCTCCTCGAGGCGCTCGGGCACACGGTCGAGGACTGCGATCCGCCGTTCGCGGAGGACATGGTGGCGACCTTCGAGACCATCTGGTCGGTCGGCGCCGCGTCCCTGCCCGTCCCGGAGGAGAGGGAGAGCGAGCTGCGGCCGCTCACCCGCTGGCTACGCGAGCGCGGCCGCGCGGTGAGCGGGATCCAGGCGATCGAAGCCCTGGCCACCGCACAGCTCGTCGCGCGGCAGGCGGTGGTGGCCGCCTCCGCCTACGACGCCGTGCTGACCCCGACCCTGGCCCAGGTGCCCGCCCTGGTCGGCGGCCTGCGCGACGACGCCCATCCCGACGCGGACTTCGACGCCCAGAAGCGCTTCACGCCCTTCACGGCGGCGGCCAACATCACCGGGCAGCCGGCCATCTCGCTCCCGCTGCACTGGACGGCAGAGGGGCTGCCCGTCGGTGTCCAGCTGGCCGGGCGCCCCGCCGGCGAGGCGTCGCTGCTCGCGCTCGCCGCCCAGATAGAGGCGGCCCGCCCCTGGGACGCCCACGTCCCGGCCTGCTGGTAGGGCGGCCTCCGCCGTCGCGCCGTTCATCCAGAGGGCCGTGCCCCTGCCCTGGGGCGGTCACGCATGGGCTAGGATCGGTGCCGCGTGCTCGTGGGGGTCGGCGCCGCGACGGTGGTGGCCAGCTGCGGCCGCGCCGTTTGCAGGACCACCCGACGGGTACATGACAGCGACGATGGAGCCAAGCCAGGCAGGGCCGGTCCTCCTGCTCACCGCGGGTATGGGCGCCGGCCACGACGGGGTGGCGTCCGAGCTGGAGCGGCGGCTCGCCGAGCGGGGCATCCCCTCGGCGACGCTCGACATGTGGGAGCTGCTGCCCTTGGGGCTCGGTCGGGTCATCACCGGGTTCTACCGGTCCATGATCCAGAACTTCCCGTGGATGTACGAGGCGATCTACCGGATCTGGCTCGAACCCCGGCACAACGACCCCGGCCGCGTCTCGCCGGTGGTGAGGCTCGCCGGCCGGCGCCTGGCCCGCCGCATCGCGGCGGACAGGCCCGTCCTGGCGCTGTCCACCTTCCACCTCTCCTCCCAGGTGCTCGGCGACATGCGCCGCCGGGCGGCCCTCGACATCCCCGTGGTGTCCGTCGTCGTCGACTTCGCGGCGCACAGGCTGTGGGTGAACCCCGGCGTCGACCTGCACCTGTGCCTTCACCCGGCCCAGGCGCAGAGGATGGCGGAGAGGGGCGCTACCAGGACGGCCGCGCCGGGTCCCATCGTGCGGCCCGAGTTCGTCGGGCTCCGCTGGGACCGTGGCGCCGCCCGCCGGAGCCTGGGTCTGGGCGACGACGACCGGGTGGTGCTGATCGTGGCGGGGTCGTGGGGCGCGGGCCGGGTCACGTCGACCGTGGAGACGGTCGCCGCGGACGGTCGCTTCGTGCCGGTCGTCGTCGCCGGCAGCAACCGCCGGCTGCAACGTGTCACCGGGCGCGTGGCCGGGGCGGTCGTCCTGGGATGGGTCGACGACATGGACCGTCTGCTGGCTGCCGCCGACGTGATGGTCGAGAACGCCGGGGGCCTGACGGCCATGGAGGCGATGGCCGCGGGGACCCCCGTGGTGAGCTACCAGCCGATACCCGGACACGGGCGGGCCAACGTCATCCGCATGGAAGAGGCGGGTGTCTCCCGCTACGCCCGCTCGCCCGCGGAGCTGCTCGCCTTGCTCGACGAGCTCGTCGCCGGGGGCCCGCTGCGCGAGCGGTTGACGGGCGCCGCCCGCGCCGCGTTCCGCTCCGACGCGGCAGACTGCATCCAGGCGCTCACCCGGTCCCCCGGTGGGCAGCGGCTGGCCCGCGCCCCGTGAGCACGCGGCACGCCGGCGACAGCGGGGCGGTGAGCGGCGACCGCGGCGGCCCCTCCGCGGAGGCGCGCGAAGCGGCCGGCGCCGCGACGGGGGAGGACGGGGAAGCGGCGCCGCTGCGGATCGGGTAGAAGAAGCCGATGGTCGACGCGGTGGTGATCGGCGCGGGACCCAACGGCCTCGTCGCGGCCAACCTGCTCGCCGACGCCGGCTGGGAGGTGGCCCTGCTCGAAGCCCGGCCTTCCCCCGGTGGGGGGGTGGCCAGCGCCGGCTACCTCGGCGACGGCTGGGTCACCGACGTGTGCAGCGCCTTCTACCCCCTCGCCGCGGTGTCGCCGGTGGTGAGCGGCCTCGGGCTGGAGCACCACGGGCTGCGCTGGAGCCACGCCCCCGCCGTCCTGGCCCACCCCCGCGGCGGCGACCGGGCGGCCGTGCTGTGGCGCGACGTCGAGGCGACCGCCGCCGGCTTCGAGCGCGACGCCGCCGGCGACGGCCGGGCGTGGAAGGGATTGCACCGCCTGTGGGAACGCGTCGGCGGATCCCTCCTCGACGCGCTGTTCACGCCGTTCCCGCCGCTGCGGGCCGCCGCCCGCCTCGGCCGTGAGCTGGGGGCCGGCGGCGCCCTGCGCCTGGCTCGCTTCGCCGCCCTGCCGGTGCGCCGCCTCGCCCAAGAGGAGTTCCGCGGGGAGGCGGCGGGGCTGCTGCTCGCCGGCTGCGCCCTGCACGCCGACTTCTTCCCCGAGTCGGCGGCGAGCGCCTTCTTCGGGTGGTTGCTCGCGATGCTCGGCCACCACGCCGGGTTCCCGGTGGCGGAGGGCGGTGCCGCGCGGCTGACCGCGGCGCTGGTGGACCGCTTCGAGGCCCGCGGCGGGACGGTGCTGTGCGACCACCCCGTCGCGCGCGTCGAGGTCCGCGGGGGGCGGGCGGTCGGTGTGCTCACCGCCGGCGGCGGGTACTTCCCCGCCCGCCGTGCGGTCCTCGCCGACGTCCCCGCCCCCCACCTCTACGGCGGCCTCGTCGGATGGGAGCACCTGCCGCCGGCCATGGCCGGCGACGTCCGCAGGTTCCAGTGGGACTGGTCGACGGTCAAGCTCGACTGGGCGCTCGCGGCGCCCGTCCCCTGGGAGGCCACGGAGGTGTCGGGGGCGGGCACGGTGCACCTCGCGTCGTCGCTCGACGAGCTCACCCGCTACAGCTCGGAGATCGCCCGCGGCCTCGTCCCCGCCGAGCCGTTCGTGCTGGCCGGCCAGCTGAGCACGGCCGACCCGACCCGCTCCCCGCCGGGAACCGAGGTCCTCTACGCCTACACCCACGTTCCCCGCACCGTCGCCGGCGACGCGGCGGGCGGCGGCTCGGGGTCCATCCGGGGCACCTGGGACGCGGCCGACCTTGAGTCGATGGCCGATCGGGTCGAAGCCCGCATCGAGCGGTTCGCTCCGGGCTTCAGGTCGCTGATCCGCCGCCGCCACCTCCTCGGTCCCGCTGGCCTGGAGGCGCACGACCCGAACCTCGTCGGGGGAGCCGTCAACGGGGGCACCGCCGCGCCCCACCAGCAGCTCTTCTTCCGCCCGCTCCCCGGCCTGGGGCGCCCGGAGACCCCCGTCGAGGGGCTCTACCTGGCCTCCTCGTCGGCCCATCCCGGCGGCGGCGTCCACGGGGCCTGCGGGTCCAACGCCGCCCGGGCGGCCCTCATGCAGCGCTCGGCCCTGCACCGGGTGCTCGTCGCTCCGGCGCTGTCGCGGGTCCGGCGTTCCCTGCAGCGGCCCCTCACGGGTGAGGGGGCGGGGCCCGCCGCCGGCGGGGTCCTTCCCCCGGATGCCTGCTAGTTCCACTTCCTCACTTCTAAGTTCACAGGCAGGTCAAGTCTTCACGCGGCGAGCAGTTGACGGTCCATGTAGTCGTCGAGAGCGCGGTCGAGTTGCCGCCAGGCGATGGCCAGGGGGCTTCGTCGGGTGATCTCG
>JAJYLA010000142.1 GCA_021788115.1 Actinomycetes bacterium
GGGGGGGCCGGCGGGGCCGGCGGCGGGGCCGGCGGGGGTGAGGCGGCCGGGGGGGCCGGCGGGGGCCGTCGGCTCGAGGAACCCGGCGAGCCGCCACAGGCACACCTCGGCCAGGGGGCAGTCGGCGCATGCCGGCGAACGCCGCCGGCAGACGAGCGCCCCGAGCTCCATCAAGGCGGCGGACACGACCGCGGCGGCGGCCGGGTCGGAGGGAAGCAGGCTCTCGGCGAGTCCCACGTGCGCCGGCGAGGGCACGCCGTCGTGAAGACCCGTCGCGGCTCGAACGAGCACCCGGCGGACGTTGACGTCCACGACGCCGTGGCGGCGGCCGAAGGCGAACACCGCGACGGCGCGCCCCGTGTAGTCACCCACCCCGGGCAGGGCCCGCAGGGAGTCCAGATCGGCGGGCACCTCGCCGGCGTGGCCGGCGACTACGAGTCGCGCCGACCGGTGGAGGTTGCGCGCCCGGCGTGGGTAGCCCAGGCGGCCCCACGCCACTATCGCGTCGCCGACCGTGGCGGACGCCAGGGCAGCCGGGGCCGGCCAGCGGTCCATCCACTCGCGGTATGTGGGGAGGACCCGCGCGACGGGCGTCTGCTGGAGCATGATCTCCGAGACGAGCACCCCCCAGGGGTCGGCGCCGCGCCACGGCAGGTCTCGCTTGTGGGTCCGGTACCACTCGGGGAGCGCCGCGACGGCGCCGGCGAGTCCGCCGCCGTCGGCCGCCCCACGCGGTCCGCCAGGTGCTCCTCGCCTCAGGGGAGACCCCGGCCGGGCTTCGAGGCCAGATCGCCGAACGCCTCCTCGGCCCCCGGATCCCGACTTCCCCGGTGGCCGTCCTCCCGGGCGGAGGACAGGGGGTGCGTGCCCGGATGGGCGCCCAGGTTCGCGCCCACCCGGCCGAGCAGGCCCAACAGGACGTCGCATTCCTCCGCGGTCAACCCCGCACAGAGCGACCGCTCGAAAGGCACGGCGATGGAGACGGCCCTGTCGAGCAGGTCGCGGCCCGACGCTGTGAGATACAGCACCCGGGCACGCCTGTCGCTGGGATGGGACCTCCGCTCGACGAGACCGCGGGACTCCAGCTGGTCGACGAGGGTGACCATGGTGCTGGGCGGGATGTGGAGGCGCTCGCCGACGGCGCTCTGCGGTGGGGCGTCGTTCTCCTCGATGACGCGCATGAGGGTGAAGTGCCGGGGCTCGATGCCCGTATCCGCGAGAGACCGGTGAAGCCGGCGGGCGACCAGGTAGCCCAGCTCGGACAGCGCGAAGCCGACCGACTGGCCGAACGGCCCTCGGGGCCCGGCCGTGCCGTCCGTGTCACCGCCGTCAGGGGCCACAGCGCGAAACCTACTTCACCGGCTTCGGCTCCTCATCTTCTCGATACGATCACCCGAGGACGGCCAGTTCGGTCACCGGTGGGGTCCCGAAGGTGATGAGGCGGGGGCCGCGCCTCGGCAGGCTTTCGCCGGCGCGCCGAGTTGCCCGACCCGGACGCGCCGGCGAACGTACGCGAGGGGACACGAATCCCGGCCTCCGCCGCAGCCGGCCCGATTCGTGTCCCCTCGCGTACCCCTACGGGGACATGGAGGGACACGAATCCCGGCGTCACGCCCATCCCCCCCGATTCGTGTCCGTTCGTGCTCCATTTGGCCGCCAGACGCCAGGGGGAGGCAGCGGCAAAGACCCGGCGCGGAGCGACGCGGGACGCTCGAAGGCCGCGGCGGTGTTGAATGAAACGATGCGCCGTAGCCACGACGAGATCGCAAAGATGCGCAAGGCCGGCCGGGTCGTGGGCGAGATGCACGAGGCCACCCGGGCTGCGGCCCGCCCCGGGGTGACCACCGCCCAGCTGGACCAGGCGGCCCGGGCGGTCCTGGACCGTCGGGGGGCGCGCTCCAACTTCCTCGGCTACCACGGTTTCCCGGCGGTGATCTGCACCTCCCCGAACGCCATGGTCGTGCACGGCATCCCAGGTCCCCTCCGCCTGGTCGAGGGCGACATCGTGTCGATCGACTGTGGAGCGATCGTGGAGGGCTACCACGCCGACGCGGCGTTCACCATGGGGATCGGTGAGGTCGACCTGGTCGCCGAGAAGCTGATGCGCGTCACCGAGGAGAGCCTGTGGGCGGGGATCGCCCAGATGCAGCCCGGCCACCGCCTGCACGACATCGGCCTGGCCGTCCAGACGGTAGCCGAAGGGGCCGGCTTCTCCGTCGTGCGCGAGTACGTGGGCCACGGCATCGGCACGGCCATGCACGAAGATCCCCAGGTGCCCAACTACTGGCCGGGCCGACCCGGCCCCATGCTCAAGAGCGGGATGGTCCTGGCCGTCGAGCCGATGGTCAACGCCGGCGGCGCCGAGACGATCCTGCTCGACGACCACTGGAGCGTGGTGACGGCGGACGGGAGCCTGTCGGCCCACTTCGAGCACACCATCGCCGTGACCGATGACGGGCCGGAGGTGCTGACGCTTTCCGGCTGAGGGGCCGCCCACCCCCGGTGGACGCAACGCCGTGGCAGGTAGTAGGATATTCGGTCGCCCCTCGCGGGTTTCAGCGCGGCCTCGTATCCCCCCGGATGGAGCTATTCGTGAAAGTTCGTCCCAGCGTCAAACCGATCTGTGAGCACTGCAAGGTCATCCGCCGTCACGGACGGGTGATGGTCATCTGCACCAACCCCCGCCACAAGCAGCGCCAGGGCTAGGGAGACGAGATGGCACGCATCGCCGGCGTCGACATTCCCCGCGAGAAGCGCCTCGGGACGTCGCTGACCTACATCTACGGGGTCGGTGCGACCGCGGCGAACCGGGTGTGCGAGGGCACGGGCATCGATCCGGGCACGCGGGTGAGGGACCTCACCGACGAGGAGGTCGTCCGCCTCCGCACCTGGATCGACACGAACCTCAAGGTGGAGGGAGACCTGCGCCGCGACGTGTCGCAGGACATCAAGCGCAAGATGGAGATCGGCTCCTACCAGGGGATCCGCCACCGGCGGGGCCTGCCCGTCCACGGCCAGCGCACCCACACCAACGCACGCACCCGCAAGGGCCCCAAGAAGACCGTCGCCGGCAAGAAGAAGGTAAGGAAGCACTGATCCCATGGCGAAACCGAAGCCGGGCGGCCGCCGCCCCCGCCGCCGCGAGCGCAAGAACATCAGCTACGGGGTGGCGCACATCAAGAGCTCTTTCAACAACACCATCGTCTCTATCAGCGACCCCGACGGCAACGTGATCGCCTGGGCGTCGGCGGGCAACGTCGGCTACAAGGGCTCCCGCAAGTCGACGCCGTTCGCCGCACAGCTCGCCGCCGAGGCCTGCGCCCGGCGCGCGATGGAGCACGGGGTCCGCAAGGTCGACGTCATGGTCAAGGGGCCCGGCTCGGGACGCGAGACTGCCATCCGGTCGCTCATGAACACCGGCATCGAGGTGGCAGGCATCAAGGACGTCACCCCCATCCCCCACAACGGCTGCCGCCCCAAGAAGCGGCGCCGCGTCTAGGAGACACGGAGTCATGGCTCGATATACAGGACCGGTGTGCCGGCTGTGCCGCCGGGAGAAGATGAAGCTCTTCTTGAAGGGGCCCAAGTGCGACTCGATGAAGTGCCCCATCGAGAGGCGCCCCTACCCCCCCGGCGAGCACGGGCGCGACCGCATGCGCCAGGGGTCGGAGTACCTCACCCAGCTTCGGGAGAAGCAGAAGGCCCGCCGCATCTACGGCGTGCTCGAGAAGCAGTTCCACAACCTCTACGAGGAGGCCAACCGCCAGGCCGGCATCACCGGCGAGAACCTGCTGCGGATGCTCGAGATGCGAGCGGACAACGTGGCATTCCGTGCCGGGTGGGGTTCCAGCCGCGCCCAGGCCCGCCAGCTCGTCCGCCACGGCCACGTGCTGGTCAACGGCCGGCGGGTGACCATCCCGAGCTACCGGGTGCGCAAGGGTGACGTGGTGTCGCTCAAAGACAAGGCGCGCTCGATGATCGTGGTCCGCCACAACCTCGACACCCTCGGCCGGCAGGTGCCGCCGTGGCTCGAGACCGCGGCGGACGGCTTGGAGGTCACCGTCCGCGACGCCCCGCTGCGCGAGCACATCGACGTGCCGGTGCGAGAGTCCCTCATCGTCGAGCTCTACTCCAAGTAGCCCCAGCCAGTAGTCCCAGTAGGAAGACGCGCATGCTGATCATTCAACGACCGACAATCGAGCCGATCGGCGAGCAGGAGGGCAACCGCCAGCGCTTCGCCATCGGCCCCCTCGAGCCAGGCTTCGGCCACACCCTCGGGGTCGCCTTGCGCCGCACGCTGCTGTCGTCCATCCCCGGCGCCGCCATCACCCAGATCCGCTTCGACGAGGCGCTCCACGAGTTCACCACCCTGCCGGGCGTCAAGGAGGATGTCACCGAGATCATCCTCAACATCAAGGACGTGGTGCTGCGCTCCCAGTCCGACGACCCTGTCACCCTGCGCCTCGACGTGAGGGGCCCCGCCACCGTCACCGCCGGCGACATCGTGGTCACCAGCGACGTGGAGATCCTCAACCCCGACCTGGTGATCGCGACGGTGAACTCCCGCGGGCGCCTGGCCGCCGATCTCACCGTCGAGCGGGGCCGGGGCTACGTCTCCGCCGACCGCAACAAGAAGTCGTCGACGATCGGGGTGATCCCCGTCGACTCGATCTTCTCGCCGATCCGCGTCGCCGCGTTCGCGGTGGAGCCCACCCGCGTGGAGCAGTCCACCAATTACGACCGGCTCGTGCTCGACATCACCACCGACGGGTCGATCCCGCCACGCGAGGCGCTGGCCTCCGCCGGCGACACGCTGCGCTCGCTGGTTGGCCTGGTGGCCGATATGAGCGAGACGCCGCTCGGCCTCGAGCTCGGCGACGTCGGCGTCGCCAGCAGCGGCTCGCCCGACCTCGACCTGCCCATCGAGGACCTCGACCTCTCCGAGCGACCGCGCAACTGCCTGAAGCGAGCCCAGGTCAACACCGTCGGCGAGCTGGTCACGAAGACCGAGGACGACCTTCTGGCCATCACCAACTTCGGCCAGAAGTCCCTCGACGAGGTGCTCCAGAAGCTCGACGAGCGGGGGCTGGCCCTTCGCTCCAAGGAGGGCTGAGCCGATGGCAACGCTTCCCGGGCGGCCGAAGAAGGGCCGCCGCTTCGGCGGGGACTCCGAGCACCAGAAGGCGATGATGGGCAACCTGGTGGCCTCCCTCATCGCCGCGGAGGCGATCGTCACCACCGAGGCGAAGGCCAAGGCGCTCCGACCCGTCGTGGAGAGGTGCGTGACCAAGGCCAAGAAGGCGGCGGCCGCCGACGAGGAGAGCGCCGTCGGTGTGCACCTGCAGCGCCAGGTGGTCGCGCTGATCCGCGACAAGGACATGGCCCACAAGCTCTTCGCGGAGATCGGCCCCCGCTACGCCGAGCGCGCCGGGGGCTACACCCGGATCCTCAAGCTCGGTCCGCGCCACGGCGACAACGCCCCGATGGCGCGCATCGAGTTCGTGTAGCGGCGCTCTCGGGGCGCGACCGCTGAGCCTTTTCACCGAGGACGCCGGCCCGGCAGCACCGGCGGCGGTGACCGCCGGCCCGACCGTGCGCGTGCGGCTCCTGGTCGCCTACGACGGGGGCGGCTACCGGGGCTTCGCCCTCCAGCCGGGCGTGCCGACCGTCGGCGGGGCGCTCGCCGGCGCCCTCGAGCGCTACCTGCGCCACACGGTCGAGCTGACCTGCGCCGGGCGGACCGACGCCGGCGTGCACGCATGGGGGCAGGTGGTCAGCTTCGACGCCCGCGCCGACGTCGACCCCGGCGGGCTGCAGCGGGCCGTCAACCGGGCGCTGCGGCCGTCGATCGTGGTCCGCTCGGCCGAGGTGGCCCCCGAGCGGTTCGACGCCCGCCGCTCGGCCGCCGCCCGCCGATACCGCTACACCGTCCGCAACGACCCGGTCGCCGACCCGTTCACCGCCGCCACCGCCTGGCACGTGCCGGCGCCGCTCGACCTGGCGGCGATGCGCCTCGCCTGCGACCCGCTCATCGGCGCGCACGACTTCTCCTCCTTCTGCCGCCGGCCGCCGTCCGACGGGGCGTCGCTGGTGCGGGTGGTGCGCGACGCCCGCTGGGTGGACCTCGGCGGGGGGATGCTGCGGTTCGACGTAGAGGCCTCGTCGTTTTGCCACCAGATGGTGCGTTCGATCGTCGGCACCCTGGTCGAGGTCGGCACAGGCAAGCGGAGGGCCGGGGAAATGGCGGCCGTCGTGCGGGCACGCTCGCGGTCGGCGGCGGGCCAGCTGGCCCCGGCCCACGGCCTGTGCCTGTGGGAGGTCGAATACCGCTAGAGCGGCCGCGGCCGCCGGCAGGGTCCCGCCGGGATCAGTGGACCGGCTCCACCCGGTAGCCCGCGCTGGCCAGGGAGCGCAGCACCTCCCCATGGTGGGCGTGATCCCGGGTCTCCACGGTCACGTGCACCTCCACCTCGGCGACCGCGAGGTCCCGGCCGCTTCGGTGGTGCTCGACGTCGATGACGTTGAGGCCGAGCGCCGCGATGTGCGCGGTGAGCCCGGCGAGGGCCCCCGCGCGGTCGGGCATGACCACGCGCAGGACCAGGTACCGGCCGGCGGCGGAGAGGCCGTGGTCGATGAGCTTGATGAGCAGGAGGGGGTCGACGTTGCCGCCCGAGAGCAGCGCCACGACCGGGCCGCTGCCGCCGACCCGGCCTGCGAGGAGGGCGGCGAGCGCCGTGGCCCCCGCCGGCTCCACGACGGCCTTGGCTCGCTCGACGAGCAGGACCATCGCCGCGCTGATCTCCTCCTCGTCCACCGTCACGACGTCCTCGACGTACTTCTGGGCGAGCGCCAGGGTCAGCTCGCTGCATGCCCGGATGGCGATGCCGTCAGCCATGGTCGAAACCCGCTCGAGTTGCACCGGGTGGCCCGCCGCGAGCGCCCGGATGAGCGTCGGGGCGCCCGCCGCCTCCACACCGACGACGCGCGGGGCCGGCCGGCCGCCGCCTCGCGGACCGCCGGTGCCGACCGTCTCGCCGGCGCCCAGGGCCACGGCGGCCGCCACGCCGGCGAGCAGACCGCCTCCGCCGACCGGCACGACGATGACCTCCGCCTCGGGCGCCTCGGCCA
>JAJYLA010000143.1 GCA_021788115.1 Actinomycetes bacterium
CCGCGCGCGCCCCACACGCCGGCGCCCCACGCCGGCGCCCCACGCCAGCCCCACGCCGGCGCCCCACGCCGGCGCCCCACGCCGGCCCCACGCCGGCGCCCCACGCCGGCACGCCGGCGCACTCACCGAAGGCCGATGGCCCGCACCCAGATCCGGGTCATGGCCGCGACCGCCTCGTCGTCGTCGAATCGCTGCCCGAGGAGGTGGCGGACCTCGGCGAAGTTCTCGACCATCCCGCAGAGCATCGCCGCGGTGAGGCCGGCGTCGAGACCGGCGTCCGCGCGGCCGGTCTCCTGCAGGTGACGCAGACCGCGGGCGGCTCTCTCGACGAACGCCTGGCGCGACGCCTGCCGGCGTGCCCGCAGGTCCGGGCTGAACGAAGCCACTTGCACCACAACCGCGTACAGCGCCGCATGCCGGGCAAAAGACTCCACGTACAGGCGGTTGGCCGCAGCGATGCGCTCGGCAGGGTCCTCGCCCGCGGTATCCCCCACGTGGGACTGCTGGTAGAGCTGGTCGATGAGGTCGTCCACCACCTCGCGGAAGATCTCCTCCTTCGACCCGAAGTACGTATAGAAGGAGCCGCTCGCGACGCCGGCCTCCTCGGCGATGTCGGCGATGCGGGCGTCGAGGAAGCCGTCCCGCTCGAACACCCGCGCCGCCGCCCGCACCAGGGCGGCCCGTGTCCGCTGGCCGCGTGCCGTGGGGGGGACGGCCGCTTCGGCAGCGGCGACCCCGGCGGCGGCGGCGCTGGCGCCGGCCCTGGGGCCCGCCCCGGCGGCGCCGTCAGCTGCCGGGGTCACGGGGGAGTCCGAGGACCCACTCGGCGACGATGTTCCGCTGCACGGCCCAGGTCCCGCCACCGATCGTCAGCGCCGGGGAAAAGAGAAAACCGTAGTGCCACACCCGCTCCACCCCCGGTACGAGGTCGTCGGGGAAGCGGATCTCCGTCGCCCCGCCGCGGGCCTCGTCCGGCAAACGGCCCCGTGGCCCCGAACCGGCGAGCATTCCCGCCGCTCCCGCGATTTCCTTGGCCACGCTCATGACGTGCTGGCCGTGCTGGTCGCCGAGGAGCTTCTGCACCGACGCCTCGGGCCCCGGAGTCCGGCCCGCGAGGCGGGCGGACAAAGTCCGCAGGCGCATCAGCCGCAACACCTCCCCTTCGATCCATGTCCGCACCAGCCGCTGGCGCAGCACCGCTTCGAGCCGGCCACCGCCGGATGCAGCATCCGACGCGACCAGCCGCACGAGGTCGTCCGCCGACGGCCCGCTGCCCCACAGGACGCCGCCGGTGGATAGCGACACCCGCTCGTTGGCGAGCGTGGCCTTGGCCAGCCGCCACCCGTCGTCGACCTGGCCGACAAGGCAGTCCGCCGGCAGGCGGGCGTCCTCGAAGAACACCTGGTTGAACGAGTAGGCCCCCGTCATGTCCACGATCGGCGCCAGGACGATGCCCGGCGTGTCCATCGGGCAGAGGAAGTAGGAGATGCCCTTGCGCTTCGGGGCCTCCGGGTTGGTGCGGGCGAGGAGGATCCCGAACCGGGCGAGGTGGGCGCCGCTGGTCCAGATCTTGGAACCGTTGATCACCCACTCGTCGCCGTCGCGCACCGCGGTGGTCCTCAACGACGCCAGGTCGGAGCCGGCGTCGGGCTCGCTGAAGAGCTGGCACCAGACCTCCTCGCCGGCGAGGGCCGGCCAGAGGTAGCGGTCCTTCTGCGCCTGGGTGCCCGCGAGCAGGATGGTGGGCGCGGCCCAGCCGATGCCGATGGGGTTGGAGGGGCGGCCCACCCCGGCCCGCCGAAGCTCCTCGTCGATGATGAGCTGATGGACGGGGTCGGCGCGGTGACCGTAGGGCGCCGGCCAGTGGGGCACCACCCATCCACCCT
Source organism: Actinomycetes bacterium (assembly GCA_021788115.1). Classification (GTDB taxonomy): domain Bacteria; phylum Actinomycetota; class Acidimicrobiia; order Acidimicrobiales; family Palsa-688; genus JAJYLA01. Next base: position 1,887 of record JAJYLA010000143.1, read on the forward strand.
CGGCAAGTTGGCGCCCCGTGGGGTGGGGATGATCGTGCAGCCATACGCGCACGGCGGTCCTCCGGGGGTCGTCGTCTGCGGCTAGCTCGAAGTCCACTGCTCGTCGCCCTCCCCGGCCGCCGGCACCTTGCGCCCTGGCCGTTGGGTCGCTATCTTAGCTGTAACTGAATTCGAATTCGAGTTCGACAAGTCGGGAGGGAAGGGGGAGCGGCACGATGCTCTTCAACGAGGATCACGAGGCGTTCCGCCAGTCCGTGCGCGGCGTCCTCGAACGCGAGGTCGTCCCCCACGCGGAGGAGTGGGAGGAGGCGGAGGGATTCCCGGGGCATCGGCTCTTCAAGGCTCTCGGCGCCGCGGGGCTCTTCGGGCTCGAGTACGACACCGCCTACGGAGGCCAGGGGGCCGACCATTCCTACACGGTGGTTCTCGGTGAGGAGCTCGGTCGCATGGGCTGCGCCGGCGTGGCGATGGCCGTCACGGTCCAGACCGACATGGCCACCCCGGCGCTGCACCGCTTCGGCTCGCACGAGTTGAAGCAGCGCTACCTGGCACCGGCGCTCGCCGGCGAGATGATCGCGTCGATCGCAGTGACCGAGCCCGACGCCGGCTCGGACGTCGCGGGCCTGCGCACCCGGGCCGTGCGCGACGGCGACGAGTGGGTGATCAACGGCTCGAAGCTGTACATCACCAACGGGACGCAGGCGGACTGGCTCTGCCTCCTGGTTCGCACCTCGGACGAGGGCGGCTACCGGGGCATGTCGCAGATCGTGTTCCCGACCGACACGCCGGGGTTCTCGGTGAGCCGGAAGCTACGCAAGCTGGGCAACCGCTCCTCCGACACGGCCGAGCTGTCCTTCGTCGATGCCCGGGTGCCCGTCGCCAACACGATCGGCGAGGTCGGCCGGGGCTTCCAGCAGCAGATGGCCCAGTTCCAGAACGAGAGGATGATCGCCGCATACGCCGCCGTCGCTGGGATGGCCAGGGCGCTCGAGCGCACGGCGGATTACCTCCGGGAGCGCCGCGCGTTCGGGGCTCCGCTGCTGGCGAACCAGTACATCCAGTTCCGCCTCGCCGAGCTCGCCGCCGAGGTCGACCTGCTGCGCCACTACAACTACGCCTGCGCCGAGGCCTACATGCGCGGCGAGGACACCACCCGCTTCGCCACGATCGCCAAGCTCAAGGCCGGGCGGCTGCAGCGGGACATCGCCGACACGTGCCTGCAGTTCCACGGGGGGGTCGGGTACATGGAGGAGAGCTGGGTGGCGCGCTACTTCCGCGACGGGCGGCTCCTGTCCATCGGCGGGGGCGCCGACGAGGTCATGCTGCAGATCCTCGCCCGTCTCGACGGCTTCACCGCCTGAGCGAGGCCGACCGGTGCCGATCCTCGCCGAACTTCTCGGGGACCTGGAGTCCGAGCAGGCGTCCCTGGACGCGGTCGTCGCAACGCGGGACGTCGCTGGATGGGCGAAGCCGACGCCGGCGGCCGGCTGGGATGTGCGGGACAGCATCAGCCACCTGTGCTTCTTCGACGAGGCGGCCACCCTTGCGATCAAGGACCCGGCCGCCTTCGACGCCGCCCGGGCTGCCCTGCTCGGCCGGGCTGCCCCGCTCGGCCCGCCCGCCGCCGGCGGCCCGCCCGCCGCCGGCGACCCGGCGACCGGTCCCGCGACCCCGGACGTCGCGCTCGGTCGTGGCTTCGAGGACCCCGCCGGCCTGCTGAGCCGCTGGCGCGGAGCCCGGGCCGCCCTGCTCGCCGCGGCGGCCCGGGCCGCTGCTGCGCCGGAGCCCGCCCGGGTGGGCTGGTACGGCCCGTCGATGAGCCTGGCCAGCTTCGTCACGGCGCGGATCATGGAGACGTGGGCGCACGGCGTGGACGTGCGCGACGCCCTCGGCTCCCCGCTCGAGGCTACGGGGCGGCTGCGCCACGTCTGCCATCTCGGGGTCGGCGCGCGGGCCTACGCGTTTGCCGCCCACGGGATACCCGATCCCGGCGACCCGATCCGGGTGGAGGCGACGGCCCCCGACGGGACGGTGTGGTCCTGGGGGCCCGCCGGCGCCGCCAACCGGGTCACCGGCACGGCCCTCGAGCTTGCGCTGGTGGTCACCCAGCGCCGGCATCGCAGCCGCACCGCCGTGACCGCCACCGGGCCCGTCGCCGAGCAGTGGCTGGGCATCGCTCAGGCCTTCGCCGGCCCCGGCACCGTCACCGACCCCCGCCGGTAGCCGAACCCGAGGAAGGCGAGGAACCCGAGGAGACCATGCCCGCCCCTGTCCTGCCCACCACCGTCGACCCCGACGACCCCGGCTTCCACGCCAACCGCGAGGCCATGGTGGCGATGCTCGCCACCATCGAGGGGCTGCTGCGCCAGGCGGCAGCCGGCGGTGGGGAGAGGGCGACCCAACGGCACCGCAGCCGCGGCAAGCTCCCCGTCCGCGAGCGGGTGGCTCTCCTGCTCGACAGGGACTCCCCGTTCCTCGAGCTCAGCCCCCTCGCCGGGTACCAGACCGACTACGCCGTCGGCGGCGGGATGCTGCTCGGCATCGGCGTCGTCGAGGGCACCGAGTGCGTGATCCTCGGCAACGACCCCACCGATCTCGGCGGCGCCATGACCGCGATCAGCGTCCGCAAGCTGATGCGGGCCCTCGAGATCTCCCGCGACAACCACATGCCCTACATCCAGTTCGTGGAGTCCGCCGGCGGCGACCTCCGCGGCCTCTCCGCCGGCGAGGACCCCCAGGCGCTCATGCGCCGCACCCTGGCCCACTTCGCCGAGACCGGCCGGATGTTCCACGACATCACCGAGCTGTCGGCCCGGCGGATACCCACCATCTCCGTGGTGTTCGGCAGCTCGACCGCCGGGGGCGCCTACCAGCCGGGCCTGTCCGACTACAACATCTTCGTCCGTGGCGGCGCCAAGGTCTTCCTCGGCGGCCCGCCCCTCGTGAAGGTGGCGACCGGCGAGGACGCCAGCGACGAGGAGCTCGGCGGCGCCGACATGCACGCGACGGTCAGCGGGCTCGCCGACTACCTCGCCGACGACGAGCACGAGGCGATCCGCATGGCCCGCGACGTCGTCGCCCACCTGCACTGGCGCAAGCTCGGCCCGGGCCCGGTGACCGAAGACCCCGAGCCGCCGCGCCACGACCCCGAGGAGCTCCTCGGGCTGATGCCCGCGGACCTCCGCACCCCCGTCGAGGTCCGGGAGGTGATCGCGCGGATCACCGACGGCAGCCGCTTCGAGGAGTTCAAACCGCGCTACGGGACGACCCTCGTGACCGGTTGGGCGCAGATCCTCGGCTTCCCCGTGGGGATCCTCGCCAACAACGGGGTGCTCTTCTCCGACTCGTCGCAGAAGGCGGCCCAGTTCATGCAGCTGTGCAATCAGAGCGACACGCCGCTCCTGTTCCTGCAGAACATCACCGGCTACATGGTCGGACGCGACTACGAGCGGGGCGGGATCGTCAAGCACGGCAGCCAGATGATCAACGCCCTGTCGAACTCCGCGGTCCCCCACGTCACGGTGATCCTCGGCGCCAGCTACGGCGCCGGCAACTACGGCATGGGCGGCCGGGCGTTCGACACCCGCTTCGTCTTCTTGTGGCCGACGGCGAAGATCGCCATCATGGGGCCCCGCCAGATGGCCGGCGTCATGTCGATCGTGCGCCGCGAGCAGGCGGTCCGCCGCGGCCGGCCCGTCGACGAGGAGATGGAGGCGGCGATAACCCGTGCGGTCGAGGACTTCGCCGAGGCGCAGTCCCTCGGCCTGTACGCGACCGGGCGCGTCGCGGACGACGGGGTGATCGACCCTCGCGACACGCGCACCGTGGTGGGGATGGCCCTGTCGGCGTGCCACAGCGGCCCGGTCCGGGGGACCCGCGGCTACGGGGTGTTCCGCCTGTGATCACGACGCTGCTCATCGCCAACAGGGGAGAAATAGCCCGCCGTATCGCCAGGACGGCTTCCTCCATGGGGATCACGTCGGTGGCCGTCTACGCCGACGGCGACGCCGGGGCGCCGTTCGTCCGCGAAGCCGACCGGGCCGTCGCGCTGGGCGGCCGCACTGCGGCCGACACCTACCTCGACGTCGCGGCGCTCCTGGCCGCCGCGGAGGCGTCGGGCGCGGATGCCGTGCATCCCGGCTACGGCTTCCTCTCCGAGCGTGCCGCGTTCGCCCGCGCCGTCATCGGCGCCGGCCTGGTGTGGGTGGGACCGCCGCCCGAGGTGATCGAGGCGCTGGGCGACAAGCTCGCCGCCAAGCGCCTCATGGCCGGCGTCGGCGTCCCGGTCCTGCCGACCGTGGAGCACCGCGAACTCGGCCGGGTGGAGTTCCCCGTGCTGGTGAAGGCGGCGGCGGGCGGGGGCGGCAGGGGGATGCGGATCGTCGAACCGGGCGGAGACCTGCAGGGGGCGATCGCCTCGGCGAAGCGGGAGGCCGGCGCCGCTTTCGGCGACGACACCGTCTTCCTCGAGCCGTACGTGCCGGACTCCCGGCACGTCGAGATCCAGGTCCTCGCCGACGACCACGGCAACGCCGTCCACTGCTTCGAGCGCGACTGCTCCATCCAGCGCCGGCACCAGAAGGTGATCGAGGAGTCCCCGTCGCCGGCGATCGACCCCGCGCTCCGCGAACGCATGGGGGCCGCGGCGCTCGCGGCGGTCAAGGCGGTGGGATACCGCAACGCCGGCACGGTGGAGTTCGTGGTGGAGCCGTCGGGGGACTTCTGGTTCCTCGAGGTCAACACCCGCCTGCAGGTCGAGCACCCCGTCACCGAGGCCGTCACCGGCGTCGACCTGGTCCGCGAGCAGCTGCGCGTCGCCGAGGGACTTCCGCTCTCGGTCAGCCAGGCGGACCTGTCGATCAGCGGCCACGCCGTCGAGGCCCGCCTGTACGCGGAGGATTCCGCGGCCGGCTTCCTGCCGGCGGCGGGCACCCTGGCGGAATGGGCGCCGGCGGAGGACCCGGCGGTGCGATGGGACTCGGGGGTCGAGTCCGGGTCGACGATCGGGACCGACTTCGACCCGATGCTGGCGAAGGTGGTCGCGCACGCGCCGACCCGCCGGGAGGCCGTCCTGCGCCTGGCGCTCGCGCTCGAGCGCAGCCGGATCCGGGGGGTGACCACCAACCGCGACTTCCTCGTCGCCGCCTTGCGCCACCCGGAGTTCCTGGCCGGCGCTGCGACGACGTCTTTCATCGAGCGGAGCGGCGTCGCTCTCCTGCGCCGG
>JAJYLA010000144.1 GCA_021788115.1 Actinomycetes bacterium
TCCTCGGAAGGGAAGGAGACGATTGCATCCTTGGCTCGCGTTATGCCGACCTATGCAGCTCGCTCACCTCACACAACAAGGCTTCGACGACGGACGTCGGCATAACGAGGACATCGGCATAATCGTGGAAGTGCAGCGACACGCCCACCTTCCGGATGGCCGGCTGCCATATACGCCTGGCGAAGTTGCTCCGCCGGAGGTAGCCCGTTCCCTCCGGAGCGGGGAAGAGCAGCGAATCCGGCGTTGGTCCGACATGCGTCTCGAGGTGCCTCATCAAGTCGGGCATGACGTGAGGCGGGATGGCGACCGCCCGCCGCCCGGCCTTCGTCTTCGGCGGTCCGAGTCGCAGGTGGCCGTCATCGGTCTCCGTGAGGGTCTGTTGGACCTCGACCCATCCCTGGATCGGGTTCACCCGCTGGCGCGTCAGAGCGGCCAGCTCTCCGAACCGCAACGAGCACCATGCGGCCAGCAGGACCATCGCCCGGTACCGGGGCGGGACCGCGTCCGCGAGTGCGTCCACCTCAGCGATCGTGGCGACAGGCCGCTCATCGGGGTGCTCGGCCGCCGCTCCCTTGATCTGGCACGGGTTCGCGATCAGCCGGCGGTCCTCCACGGCGGCGTTGAGGATCGTCTTGAGGAGCCGGTACGCCTTCGGGGCCAAAGCCGGGTGTTCAGTCACGAGCCCTCCGTGCCAGAGACGGATCCGGGCCAGGGTGAGATCCGCCAGACAGATGTTGCGAAAGGCAGGGAGTAGGAAGCTGCCGAGGAGGTACTCGTACAGCTCCCGGGTGCGGGGTCGGAGATCGCGGCGACGGTTGAGCCAATTGTCTGCGTAGTCACCGAAGGTCTGGCTTCCGGCTGACGGTGCGACCCACGCGCCCTTGAGGACATCCGCCTCGACGGTGCTGAGCCACGCGTAAGCCTCCCCCTTGGTCGTGAACGTCTCAGGGGCGACGTGGCGCTCGGCCAGATGCCAGTAGCTGGCCTGGTAGCGGCTAGAGGGGAGTCTGCGGACGGAGCCGAAGTGGCGGCGGGCGGGCATGCGTGGACCTCCAGGGCGTACGGGTTGACGCGGTGGAGGCTCTTGGGCGTCCCCGGGCCGGGCGGAGCCTCGAGCCGGGCCGGGATCGGCCGCCAAATACGACGGTCATGGTACTGCCAGGAAGGGACGGGCCGTGCGACGGCGGCCTCTCCCACACCTCCCGGGGCGATGTCATTCCCGGCGAATGACACGGCCTCGGTGGGGGGTGAGGAGGAGGTCTTGTCATGGTCACTCACTCGGTTGCAGGCAGCTGGCGGCCGGGCGGCCCTTATGGCGGGAGGCGCCGGTGGCTACGTGACGCCCGGACGCCCATAGAGGTGGAGGTGTAGGTGGCACTCGACGATCTGCCGGAGTTCTTGACTGTGGAGGAGGCGGCTCGTGTGTTGCGCATCGGCCGCACCTCGGCCTATCTGCTGACCCAGCGGTGGCGGCACACTCAGGGTCGGAGCGGTCTGCCGGTGCAGCGGCTGGGCCGGCTGTTGCGGGTGCCGCGCTCCGCGATCGAACAGATGGCTGTCTCACCGGGAGACGCGGGTTGACCACCCGGCCGGACAAGCCACTCGGCCAGTAGGCGTCGACGGATGTGCTGGGGGCGGTGGTCGACGTGGAGATCGCCGCCCTGCTGCGCCGGACACCGTCGAAGGATGAGGCGCTGCTCGCCTTGGCGGCCCGGCGGGAGTTGGAGGACCGGATGCGCCGGCACCGGTGGCTGGCCATGGAGACCGCCCGCAAAGCCGGGGCCAGCTGGGCGGAGATCGCCGCAGCGGCCGGGATGGAAGCGCCGGCCGCCCGACGGCTATACGAGACGACCCTGGCCGGCCAGAAGGCGTCCGGGTATGCGGAGCCGCGCCGGGTCGATCCCGGCGGCCCGGAGCTCTAGGTGATGCCGGCAACCACCACCAGACGGCCGGCCCCGGCGGCCGGCCGCGCCGCGGCCGCACAACACGTCATCGACGCCCCCAGGCCCGTCCTCTCCCATCACTGCCCCTCCCCTCATCCCCGTCCCGCCCTTCCCCAGCATCCCGCTCCCTCCAGCCCCTCAGCCTCCCGCCACTCCTCACACGCCCCGCTCTCCTTCCACCCCCGGCAGACACCTCTGCACCGGGGGTGCGCCGGGTGGGCCTCGCCGGTGGAGGCGGGCGCCTGGTGATGGGGTTGGCGAAGATCGCGCCGGACGGCTGGGCGTATTACGCCCGGGAGATCGCGGCCGGTGTGGAGGACTATTTCGTTGGCCACGGCGAGGAGACCGGCCGCTGGGTCGGCCGCGGAGCCGAAACGCTCGGCCTGTCCGGGCCGGTCGATTCCGACGGTCTGTCCCGGCTTTTCGGACAGGGAGTCCATCCTCGTTCGGGCGCACCGTTGGGTTGCCCGTTCCGGTCGGAGAAGACGGCGGTGGCCGGCTACGCCCTGTCCTTCTCACCACCGAAATCAGTGTCAGTCCTGTGGGCTCTGGCCCTAGCCGAGGTCGCCGATCAGGTCCGCGAAGGCCACGACGCGGCGGTCGCCGCGGCGTTGGAGTTCTTGCAGGATCACGCCGGCTTCTGTCGCCGCAGCCACGGCGGAGCCATCCAGGAAGCCACCGGCGGATACCTGGCTGCGGTGTTCGTGCACCGGACGTCGCGGGCCGGGGATCCGCAGTTGCACAGTCACGTCTTGGTGGCCAACAAGGTCCAAGCCGCCTCGGATGGTCGGTGGTTGACCGTCGACGGTCGGGAGCTGTACGAGGTGCAGAAAGCGGCCGGGATGCTCTACAAAGCCGCCCTGCGGGCCGAGCTCACCGCCCGTCTCGGTGTCGCCTGGAGCGACGTGGACGGCAACGGCGGAGCCGAGATCGAAGGCGTCCCCGAGGCGTTGATCCGAGAGTTCTCCAAGCGCCGGGGGCAGGTCGAGGCGGCCGCCGCCCGCCTGGCCGGAGAGAGAGAATCAGCGTTGGGCCGGTCGTTGACCGGCGACGAGCGGGCGGCCGTCTACCAGCTGGCCGCCTACCAGTCCCGAGCGGCCAAGAGCAGAGACGGGGCTGAGACCACCGCCGAGCTGAAGGCCCGGTGGCGGGCCGAAGCAGCCGAAGTCGGCTTCCCGGTTGAAGGCTGGCTCGGGCGAGTCCTCGAGCGGCGCAGCATCACCAAAGCCGAGCTGTCCCTGGCCCGGCTGGGACTCAGACCAACCCTGGATCTGGTCCTCGTGGAGGCGATCGACCGGCTCGAGCGCTCCCATTCCACCTGGGGACGAGCCCAAGCGGTCGAGGTCCTCTCAGTCGTCCTCCCCACCCACAACAGCCAGACCGCCGGGCAGGTACGCCAGGCGCTGGAGGCAGCCGCCGACATGCTCCTCGCCCACCCCGACATAGTCGCCCTGTCCTGCCCGGACCGGCCGGATACCCGCCATGGCAGCCCCCGCTACAGCACCTGGTGGACACTACAGACCGAACAAGCCGTCCTCGACACCGTCGAAGCCGGCCGGACCGCCGGCGTGGCGGTCGTGGCCACCCACCGGGTGCTGGCCGATGCCGGCCTCGGCGAGGACCAGGAGCACGCCGTGCGGCGTGTCTGCGAAGGCGGCGAAAGCGTCGCCGTGCTGATCGGCCCGGCCGGATCCGGCAAGTCCCGCACCCTCCGAGCGGCCCGCCAAGCCTGGGAACAAGCCGGTATCGCGGTGCGTGGTGTGGCCCCGTCCGCGGTGGCCGCCGGGGTCCTCACCGAACAAGCCGGGATCGGCTCCGACACCCTCGCCCGGTTCCTCCTCGACGTCTCCAACCGGCGCACCACCCTCAAGCCCGGCGAGGTGATCGTCTGCGACGAAGCGTCGATGGTCTCCACCCGCGACCTCGCCCGACTCGTCCTCCTCGCCGACACCGCCGGCGCCAAAGTGGTGCTCGTCGGTGACCACTACCAGCTCGGATCGGTCGACGCCGGAGGCCTGTTCCGGCTCCTCGCCGCGGACGCCCGCACCGCCGAACTGACCGGTATCCGCCGCTTCGCCGACCCGTGGGAAGCCCAAGCCACCCGCCGGCTCCGCCACGGCGACCCGACCGTGATCGACGAGTACACCCAGCGGCACAGAGTCCGCTCCGGTGACCGCGACCAGGTCCTCGAGGCCGCCCACCAAGCCTGGAAGGACGGCCGGGAGCACGGCCGATCGGTGGTGGTCATGGCCGCCAATCACGACATCGTCGACCAGCTCGCCATGCGAGCCCGAGCCGCCCGCGTCCAAGCAGGCGAAGTCGAGACCGGCGGGATCATCCTCAACGCCCAGACCGTCGGAGTCGGCGACGAAATCGTCACCACCCACAACGACCGCCGCCTGGTCACCACCACCGGCGCCTGGGTCCGAAACGGTGACCGCTGGACCGTCGACCAGCGCCACGAGAGTGGGGCTATGCGGCTTCGGTCGCTCGACGGCCGGGGCACGGTCACGCTCCCCGGTGACTACGTCCACGGGCACGTCGGGCTTGCCTATGCCGTCACCGTCCACCGCAGCCAAGGCCTCACGACCGATCAGGCGGTACTTGTCGTTGACCGTTCCACCAGCGCGGAGCACCTCTACGTCGGCATGACCAGAGGCCGACACCACAACCTGGCCTGCGTCATCACCGAAGCGGCCGGCGACGAACACACCCGCCGCCCCGCCCCGCCCGCGGAGGACGTCCTCGCCGCCGCCCTGCGGCGCACAAGCGGCGAGAAATCCGCCACCGAGACCCTCCGCGACGAACTCGAATCGCTACAACCCAAGACAGACCTGGACCGTCAGCATGCGATCGTCGAAGGCCTCCGCCAAACCCAAAATCACAGCTACCAACACGCCCTCCGCCGCCAGGCGCAGCGCCACGCGAACCCCTACCCCGGCCACAGCCCCGCCCCCCGCGTCACCCGGAGCGGTCCCGAACTGTGAACCCATGTCGGCGGAGTTATGGCGTCACATTCTGCGCCGTACAGCCAGATGGAGGGCAAGCGCCCGCCCCGTCGTTACAAGCGGATAACCGGGATGCTCCGCCTTCAGATGGACGATCGCAGATGAACTGTTCGGCATCCCGGTCAGTCGCTGGCTGATGTTAGTTAGTTTCGGGCTTGGGCCGAATCAGGTGGCCTTCGGCTGCCCGGAGCGTCGTCGGAGCGGATGTCGCAGGCGCGACTTCAGCGCCCACCAGGCTCGGCGGGCGGGTGGTGGCCCATGACGGCGTTGCCATTCGTCTGGGCTGACGATTCGGAGCTTGGACTCGTCGATTTGGAAGGTTCGCTGGTCGATCGGTGGGTTGAGTACGACGTCCAACAGCTCGACCTCGTGGAAAGGCAGACCGTCCACGAGTTCTGTCATACGGTGCAGGAAGCCGAGATGGGCGTCGATGGCTACGTCTACCTCTGCCGGCTCGGGCCGTTCCGTTCTCCGAGGGGGACGTGGACCCGAGTTGAGTCGCGCCCGGATCTGGAGGACGTCTCTTCCGTTGCAGCGGTCCTTGACCGGTGGGTCCCAGGTGTATCGGGCCAGCCAGGAGGGGTCTAATAGGCGGTCGGATGGGAAGCGCAGGAGGTTGGCCGGGGGACGGGCCATAACTTCTCCCGGACCGATCAGCATCCAGGCGTTGGTGCCGTCGTAGATGTCGAGACGACCGGGAGAGGAATCATTGGCCTTGGGCCACTCGACACGGTAGGCCCCCTGGTGCGGAGCGATGACGAGGTGCTCCGTGTGCTCGTATTCTCCCGACTCGTTTCTCGCCTTGGGCGAGATCAGCATGGACACGCGTGGGTCCCCCGCCCGGTGGGCTGCGTCTAAGGCCTGTTGGTGTCGTTCGTAGTTGGTCCAGGATCGAACGGTGGCCGATAGGGTCGGAAGCCGCCCGAACGCGTCGCACACCAGCTCCAGCACGTCACCGCGCTCCGACATGTCGCAAGCGTAGGCCCTCGCCTTGTCGAAACGTGCTCAGATTGTGCGCTCCCGGAATCGCTGGGCAGATTGGTCCCGCGGAGACAAGTGCGATGTAATCGGCAGGGAGTTGTCTTGGGAACCGGACTGGATGTCGACAACGTCAGAGACTGACAGCGAGGGCACATCCAATTCACGCGAGAGGACCTCAGCGATCACTGCAGGCGGGAGCGCACCGAAGAAGCGCCGATGGTTCCTCGCTTCTCTTTCCGTCTTGTCCCTAGTGTTGGGCCTGACCGGGTGCACGTCGCGCTCGGGCGCTGGTAATGCTGCCCCTCAGCCAGCCTCGCTCAAGACGAGCGACCCTCGCCTGCCGACGGGTTGGGCGCGGTTCGCCTACGGCGCCTTGAGCGTTGGAGCCCCCTCCGGATGGGCCATCAGCTCGGCACCGCTGTTCTGCGGGTCGCCCCCGAACGTCGTCAACGAATACACGCTGAGTGCGGTGAGGGCGGCGAGCTGTCCCGCGTATGGCCCAGAGAGTCCAACGGTCGAGGCGGTGGCCATCGAGTGTCTACGCGGTCAGGCAAGCCGACTCTACTCCAGCACATCGTCGACGACCATCATCGACAGGAGGGTCCTGTACCGAGAGGACAGCTACGTCTACCTGCACGGCAACGGCTGGGAGGGAGTAGTACTGCTACCGATCAACTTCAGCCCTGGATCAACGCTGGGAGCCGAGATCCTCTCCACCGTCGAACCGTCAGGGAAGCCGTGCTGAATGCTCGCCGTCGAGCAGCCTGCGAGTACACATCGCTCACTCTCATGCTACTCCGGCTGAATCGGGGGTTATGTCGGGGCGTTCTGCTCGTATCTGGCGGGGTGGCGTTCCGGGGGGTTATTTCCGCCACACGGCGATGGAGATGTAGAGAGCGACCGCGGCCAGTGCGGGTACCCAGGCGAAGGCGAACACGAAGAACACCGTTCCGGGATGTAGAGCCATGGTCCACAGCCCGGCGCCGGGAATCATCCAAACGGGTGTGGCTCTTCTGGAGTGACCATCCAGATGGAGCTTGTCCTGGTCAACGGCAGAGTCCGGCACGGATCGCAGCCTGAGTACCGCGAGATCCCCCACCTTTCGCCTGGCGCGAGGGAGAAGCT
>JAJYLA010000024.1 GCA_021788115.1 Actinomycetes bacterium
GGCCGGGGCGGCGCTCTGCATCTGGGCGGGTGCCCGCACGACCCTGGGTGGCGCCGGCGGCGGTGGTCCCCTCTCCGCCGCCGGCGCGCCCGGCGGATCGCGCCCCGCTGCCGCGGGGGTGTGGGTCGTGCGGCCCGGCGACACGCTGTGGTCGATCGCCGAGAGCGTCGACCCGAGCGGGGACGTGAGACCGCTGGTTGACCGCCTGGCCGCCGAGGTGGGAAGCACCTCGCTGTACCCAGGGGAGCGGATCTCCTTGCCGTGACCCGTGGCGCCCCCCGGCGGTAGCGTCGGCACGTGCGGTGCCCCGTCTGTTCGAGCGTGGAGGACAAGGTCGTCGACTCCCGCTCAGCGGAGGACGGCGCCGCGATCCGGCGTCGGCGGGAGTGCATGTCGTGCGGCCATCGCTTCACCACCTACGAACGCCTGGAGGAGCTCCCCTTGGTGGTGGTGAAGCGCTCGGGCTACCGCGAGCCCTTCGACAGGGCGAAAGTGGCCGCGGGCATCGGGGCCGCCGCCAAGAACCGGCCGGTGACGGTCCTTCAGATGGAGCAACTCGCCTCGGAGATCGAAGAGACGCTGCGCCTGCTCGGGCAGGAGGTCACATCCCAGCAGGTCGGCCTGGCCGTCCTCGATCGGCTGCGCGCGTTCGACGAGGTGACCTATCTGCGCTTCGCCAGTGTCTACAAGGGTTTCTCCGGCGCGCTCGACTTCGAGAGGGAGGCCGGCCTGCTCACCAAATCGACGGAGCCGAAGAGGCCCGCCTGAGACAGGGCGTCGGGGCGCGACGGGGGGACGGCGTGGGGAGCCGCCAGCGGCGAGCTAGGTTCCTTAGGGACTGAGGACCGGTCCCCACCCGGTCCGCGAATCGCAGGAGGGAGTGGCTATGCGCGTCGGACTGCTCACCGGCGGCGGCGACTGCCCGGGTCTCAACGCGGTGATCCGGGCGGTCGTGCGGAAGGGGGAGGTCACGTTCAACGACGAGATCGTAGGCTTTCTGGACGGCTGGCGGGGCGTGATCGAGAACACGACCATGATGCTCGACGTCGAGCGGTGCCGGGGCATCCTCCCGCGTGGGGGAACGATCCTTGGTACGTCGCGCACGAACCCGTACAAGCTCGACGGCGCGATGGGGAAGCTGCTCCAGACCCTGCGCGCCCAGCGCATCGACGCCCTCGTGGCCATGGGCGGGGAGGACACCCTCGGGGTCGCGGAGAAGCTGAGCAGCGACGAGGGCGTGTCGATGGTGGGCGTGCCGAAGACGATCGACAACGACCTGTCGGCGACGGACTTCACGTTCGGCTTCGATACGGCGGTACAGATCGCGACCGAGGCCATCGACCGGCTGCACACGACCGCCGAGTCCCACGACCGCGTGATCGTGTGCGAGGTGATGGGCCGCCACGCGGGATGGATCGCCACGTATGCCGGGATCGCCGGCGGGGCGGCGGAGATCCTCATCCCCGAAGAGCCCTTCGACATCGACCTCGTATGCCGCAAGCTGAAAGCCCGCCACGCCAAGGGGCGGTTCGCGTCGATCGTCGTTGTGGCGGAAGGAGCCCTGCCCGTGGAGGGAACAATGGCCGTCGTATCGGGGGAGGTGGACCAGTTCGGCCACCCGCGCCTCGGCGGGATCGCCAACCTCCTCGCCTCCGAGATCGAGAGCCGCACCGGGTTCGAGACGCGGGTCACCATCCTCGGGCACATCCAGCGGGGCGGGACCCCGACAGCGTTCGACCGGGTTCTCGCCACACGCTTCGGGATCGCGGCGATCGATGCCGTCCACGACCGGGCGTTCGGCCAGATGGTCGCCCTGCGGGGGAACGACATCGTGCGGGTCCCGCTGAAGGCGGCCGTCTCGGAGCTGAAGACCGTCGACTCGGCGCTCTACCACGGCGTGGCCGAGTACTTCTTCAGCTGATCACGCGGGGCCGCAGGCGCCGGCGGCGCGAACGCCGGCCCCCGGGTTGGCCCCGGCGCCCTACCAGTACCTGGGTTCGGGGCCCTCGGGAGCGGAGAGCGCCCCGGCGTGGGTGAGCAGTTCCTCCAGGGGTCCGAACAGCTGCGGAGCCGAGGCGAGGATGAGCCGGTTCGACAGGATCTCCACGCGCGCCCCCGCCTCCTCGCAGATGAGCGCGCCGGCGGCGAGATCCCACGGGTTGAGCCCCCACTCGTAGTACGCGTCGAAGCGCCCGGCGGCCGTCCAGCACAGGTCGAGGGCCGCCGAGCCCAACCGGCGGATGTCGCGCACCGCCGGCAGGACCCGGCCGAGGATCTCGGCCTGCCAGCGGCGGCGCTCGGCGCGGTAGCCGAACCCGGTGGCGACGAGCGCGGTGGCCAGCTCCGACCGGCCGGACGCGACGCGGCAGGGGGAGCCGTTCCGCCGGGCGCCCCATCCCCGCACCGCTGCCCACGTCTCCTCGCGGCAGGGATCGACGACGACACCGACTGCCGTCTCGCCGTCCACCTCCGCGGCGACGGACACCGAGAACTGCGGTATGTCGAAGAGGAAGTTGGTGGTGCCGTCGAGCGGGTCGACGACCCAGCGGACCCCGGTCGTCCCGGATCGCTCGGTGCCCTCTTCCCCGAGGACGGCGTCATCGGGCCGCCGCTCCCGCAGGACGGCCGCGACGGCCGCCTCGGCGGCGCGGTCGACTTCCGACACCATGTCGGTCGCCGACGTCTTGGTCTCGACGGAGCGGTGCTCGCCCTCGAAGGAGGCGGCGACGATGCCCGCTGCCGCCCACGCCGCGGTGACGGCCGTGGCGGCCAGCTCGACGGTCAGGGGGTCCGCCCCGGCGGGGGGTGGCCCGAAGACCTCCCCGGCGGCCGCGCCGGGACCGGCCCCGACGGAGGCGCCGTTCGGTTCGGGATGAGGATCGTGGCGGGTCACGGCTGTAGCGTACGGTGAGGGCGTGCTCGTCGATCTCCGCTCCGATACCGTCACCCGTCCCACGCCGGCGATGCGGCGCGCGATGGCCGACGCCGAGGTGGGTGACGACCAGTACGGGGAGGACCCGACGGTCCGGCTGCTGGAGGAGACTTTCGCGGACATCACCGGCAAGGAGGCGGCCATGCTCGTCCCGTCGGGGACGATGGGCAACCAGGTGTGCCTCCTCGCCCTCACGCGCCCGGGCGACGCCGTCGTCGTCGGGGCCCGGCAGCATGTCGTCCTCTACGAGGCGGGCGCGGGGCCTGCCAACGCCGGCGTCACCTGGCTCGCGGTCCCCGACGAGCACGGGCGCCTCAACGTGGGCGACGTGGAAGCGGCGATCGACGCCGCAGCCCACCACCAGCCCGTGCCTTCCGCTGTCGCGCTGGAGGACACCCACATGGCGGCGGGCGGGACGGTATGGCCGAAGGACAGGCTCGACGCGGTGTCGGAGCTCGCCCGCCGACGCGGCCTGCGGGTCCACCTCGACGGTGCCCGGCTCTGGCACGCAGCGGTAGCCACCGGCGGCACCCTGAGGGAGCGGGCTGCCGCTGCGACGACCGTGACGTGCTGTCTGTCCAAGGGCCTGGCGGCGCCGATCGGGTCGCTCGTCGCCGGACCCCTCGACGTCATGGACGCGGCGCACCTGGCCCGCAAGCGGCTGGGCGGGGCGATGAGGCAGGCCGGCGTCATCGCGGCCGCCGGCCTGGTCGCCCTCCGCGACGGCGTCGAGCGCCTCGCCGAGGATCACGAACGGGCTCGCCGGCTCGGCGCCGCTGTCGCGGAGCGATGGCCCGAAGGATGCCTGCCCCGGGCGGGGGTTCAGACGAACATCGTGGTCTTCTCGCCGCCCGACCCCGGCGGCCTGCTGCGCCACCTCGGCGAGTCGGGCGTGCTGGCCGGCACGATCGCGCCGGGGGTGGTCCGGCTGGTCACCCACGCCGATGTCGACGACGCGGGCGTCGACGCCGCCTGCGACGCGATCGCCCGGGCGCCCGGTCCCTGAGCACGGCAGGCCGCGGGGCTACCGTGTGCCCGTGGCCGAGCTCGTCACCGCCGTGCCGCTCAGCGTCCTCGCCATCTACGCCCATCCCGACGACGCCGACGTGTCGGCCGGGGGGACCCTCGCGACCTGGGCGTCGGCGGGCTGCGTGGTCCACGTGTGCATCTGCGCCGACGGCGACAAGGGCTCGGCCGACCCGGCGGCCGACCCCGAGGAGCTGGTGGTCCGGCGCCGCTCGGAGACCGCGGCCGCCGGCACCATCGTCGGCGTCCGGGCCCACCACTGGCTCGGCTGGCGCGACGGCGAGCTGGAGGACGGCGCGGCACTGCGCTCGCAGCTCGTGGCGCTGGTGCGCCAGGTCCGTCCCGAGGCGGTGCTGGCCGCCGACCCGACCGCCGTGTACTTCGGCGAGCGATACGTCAACCACCGCGACCACCGGGTGACCGGCTGGGCGGCCCTCGACGCCGTGGCCCCGGCGGCGTCCAACCCGCACTACTTCCCCGACGCCGGCCCCCCCCACCGCGTGCGGATGCTGTACCTGTCGGGCACCCTCGAACCGGACGTGTGGGTCGACATCTCCGGGACGATCGACGCCAAGGCTGCGGCCATCGCGTGCCACGCCAGCCAGGTGGGCGATGCCGGGGAGTGGCTCCGCCATGCCGTGCGCCAGCGGGCAGAGGAAGCCGGTCGCGCGGCGGGGGTCGCCCACGCCGAGGGCTTCCGCCGCATCCTTCTCTCCTGATGCCGGCCGCGGTGAGCGAGACTGAGCGGGTGGGTCCCCGTCCTCCGGCCCGGCCCGACCGGCGCCTCCGGCGCATCCTCCACGTCGACATGGACGCCTTTTTCGCTGCCGTCGAGATCCTCGACGACCCAACGCTCGCCGGGCGGCCCCTCGTCGTCGGCGGGACCGGCCGGCGGGGTGTGGTCGCCTCGTGCAGCTATGAGGCGCGGGTTTTCGGGGTGCATTCCGCCATGCCGACCGCCCAGGCGCGGCGCCTCTGCCCGCACGCGGTCTTCGTCCCGGGGCGCCACGACCGCTACGCCGAGCTGAGCCGGAGCATCCACGCCGTCCTGCAGCGCTTCACGCCCCTCGTCGAGGGCATATCGCTCGACGAGGCATTTTTGGATGTCACAGGCTCCGAGCGGGCCGTCGGGCCGGCCGAGGAGATCGCGTGGTCGATCCGCTCCGCCATCGCCCAGGAGCTCCGGCTCGACTGCTCGGTCGGGGTGGCGCCCGCGAAGTTCCTGGCGAAGCTGGCCTCGGAGGCGGCCAAGCCGACGGCCGGCCCGGCCGGGGTGCAACCCGGCCGCGGGGTCGTGGTCATCAGACCCGGGGAGGAACTCGCCTTCTTGCACCCGCTGACGATCGAAACCCTGTGGGGGGTGGGTCCCGCGACGGCCGCCCGGCTGCGCCGCCTCGGCGTGCACACCGTCGGCGACCTTGCCGCAGTACCTTGCGACGTCCTCGAAGCGACCGTCGGGCGGGCGCACGGCCGGCATCTCGGTCAGCTGGCGCGCGGCGTCGACGATCGGCCGGTCGAGCCGGAGAGGGAGACCAAGTCGGTGAGCCAGGAGGAGACCTATCCCCTCGACCGCCGCGACCGCGACGGGCTGCGGGACGAGCTGCTGCGCATGGCTGATGCCGTCGCCACCCGGGTCCGGCGCGCCGGCAGGGTCGGGCGCACCGTGACCCTCAAGGTCCGCTTCGGCGACTTCACCACCCTCACACGCTCCCGCACCGAGCCAGCCGGCGTCGCCGACGGCCAGGCCATCGCGTCGATCGCGCGGGCTCTGTTCGACGCGATCGACGTCACGAGGGGGGTACGCCTGCTCGGCGTGGGCGTATCGAGCCTGGCTGCGCCAGGGCCGGCGTCTGCCGAGCAGATGACCCTCGACCTGGACCGCGCCGCGCCGCCCCGGCCGGGCGGCGTCCGCGGAGACACAGGCGCGCCCGGCGGGGCGGAGCGACCGTCGCCAGCGGCGCGCCGGGCGGCAGCCTCGGGAGCCGTCGACTCGGTCCGGGAACGCTTCGGTGCCGCGTCCCTCGGTCCCGCCGCGCTGCTCGGTCCCGGGGGGATCCGGGTGAAGCGCACGGGTGACGCCCCGTGGGGGCCTGGCGCGGAGCCGCCGGGGGGAGCCGGCGGGCCGCGCAGCGGGAGCTGAGCGCCTGCCCCGTGCCGCCGGCCGGTCGCGCGCAAGCGGCTCGTGCTACCCCGCTGCGTTGCTATACCGTGCGGGCAGGTGCGAAAATGGCGCCAACGGAGGGTCGGACGTGCCGCTGAACGAGAACGAAGAGCGCATCCTTCGGGAGATCGAGCGGCGTCTCGAGGACAGCGACCCGGAGTCCGCGCGGCGGATCCGCTCGACCACCCTGCCGCGGTACCTGGCCCGGAACTGCAAGTGGGGGATCGTCGGCTTCCTGGTCGGGCTCGTCATCCTCCTGGTCGGGTTCGCGTCGAGCTGGGTGCTCGGCCTGATCGGGTTCGTGGTCATGCTGGCCGGCGCGATCACCTTCACGCAGAACCTGCGCAGGATCGGTCGGCACAGCTGGCACCAGCTCACCCGGTCCAACGGCGGTCGCAACGTCGGCCAGATGATCGAGGACGCCGCGGAGCGCCTCCGCCGCCGCTTCTCCGGCGGGGATGGCGACCCCGGCGGCTCCTGAGCGCAGCCGAACGCCCGCGCTCCCGTCCGGAGGTCAGACCGTGCCGGCGGCGGCCCCCACGCCGTGCGCCGCCGGCGCAGCGTGCCGCGGGGCGCGCAGCCCCGGGCGGGGAACGAACAGCCACGACAGCAGCTGGCGCCCGGTGGCGGCCCGCACGCACCGCTGGCGCAGCTCCTCGGTCACCATGGCCGCTTCCTCGGCGCGCCCGGGGCTGATCGACGGCGCGAAGGCGGCTTCGACGGCGACGCCGGCAAGGCGTGCGGCGCCGCGGGGTATCCACGGGGAGGGCTCGATCAGCCGCGCGGCGATGTGACGCCCCGCTCTCCGGCCGAACTCCAGGTCCGTCTCGCCGGGCAGCCTGTGCACGCCCCACCAGGCGAACAGCTCGGCCGCCACCGCCCAATACGCCAGGACCACCGCGGCGGGGTCGCGCCGGACGCGCCATATCCGCCATCGCCACCGCAGGCGCCGGGCCGCCCAGTTGAGCAGGATCCATGCCACGGTGGCGGCCAGGGCGAGGGCGAGCGCCGGCCACGCGGCGCTCCCGTTCCCGGCCGGGAGGATCCTGGCGGTCGCCGCGGTGGTGTTCGTCGTCGCGCCGCGGCTGCCGGGAGGCAGCGCGCGGTGGCGGTTCGCCGGGGCGAGCGTGTCGGGCGTCGCGGGGGTGGTCGGCGTCGTCCTCAAAGGGGGCAGAGGCGGCAGGTAGCCGGTGGCGGGCGGGTCGACGAAGCTGGGGGTGGGCTCGAAAGGCAGCCATCCGTACTTCGGCCCGAAGTACACCTCGGGCCACGTGTGGGCGTCTGCGTCGAGAACCTGGTAGGTGTTGGGCGCCTGCTCCTCGCCGAGGGCGAAGCCGACGGCCAGGCGGGTGGGCAGGCCGACGGCCCGGGCGAGGACCGCGTAGGCGCCGGCGAATTGCTGGCAGTAGCCGGTCCGCGTGCCGAAGAGGAAGGTGAGCAGGGCGCTGATGCCGTACCCGTCCGCGGGCGGGTTCAGGCTGTAGTGAAACGTCGGGCCGAGGAAGAAGTACTGCAGGGCCAGCGCCTTGCCGTACTCGGTGGTCTTGCCTTTGGTGATCTCGCGGGCGAGGTCGTAGACGGCCCGCGGCACCACGGAGGGCAGCGCCACGTAGCGGGCGAGGGATCCGGTGGCGCGCACCGGAGGCGCCTTTTCGAGAGACCGGGGGTCGAGGGTCGAGAGGTACTGGTAGGACTCGACCGTGTAGGACATCCCGTTGGACGTCGAGCGGGACGTGATCAGGCTTCCGGAGACCGGGTCGTAGCCGACCCCCCTGACGTCCCTGCCCGTCACCGAGACCGGAGTGAACGCGTCCGGCAGCCACACGGAGTTGAGGTTCTCGATGGAGAACTTCTCGGTCACGGTCCGTGTCCCGGGCGGCACGGCCTGGCCGCCCGGCAGCCGCGTCGCGAACCCACGGTAGGAGTTGGTGGACGTCCACACCTGCCCGTTGAAGTCGTCGAGCGACGTGAGCCGCCAGTACGACGGGACGGTGCTGACCACGGTGAACACCGGGGTGTCGCTCAGGTCCAGCAGCCGGGTGTGGAGATCCACGATGGGGTTGGCCACCTCGCGTTTGCCGGCCCCCCCTCCCCCGAAGTGACCGCGCCAGCCCAGCACGCCGTGACCCTCGGCGGTGCCGAGGACCGGGGTCACGACGAGGGCCGTCACGACGGCCGCGGCGGCCGCGACGCCGCCGGCACGCGCCACCCATCCCGTGAGGCGCGCCCGCCGCTGGCCGAACCAGGCGCGACCCGACACGGTCATGGCTATGCGATGGGCGGCGAGGAAGACCACCAGGGCGGCCACCTCCGCGGCGACGAGCCACTGCCGGCCCGGCCCCTGGCCAAAGGTGCAGCCGGTCACGAACAGGGCGACCGCCGGCACGGCCGCCGACAGCGAAGAACCCAGGCGGAAGGCCAGCCAGTCTCCGAGGACCGCAATCAGACCGGACGCCGACGTGACGACGAGGACGTACCCACGGGCGGCCTGGACTGGCGCGATGGCTGTCTGGGCGTCGCGGCGGGCGTCGTCCAGGGACCTGGCGAACGCCGACCACGTGGCGCCGCCGGGAATCCCGTAGCGGGTGGTCGGCCCGAGGACCGTCCAGCACACGAGCAGGGCGACGACCGCAACGCTGAGGAGCGCCGACGGCGCCCACCGCAGCCGCCGGCGCCGCCCCCACCAGCCGCTGGCGTGGGCGGCGATCACCGTGAGAAGCACGGGGGCCATCCATCCGTGCCCGTAGAAGACTCGCAGGAATGCCGCGGAGGACACGAACGTGAGGAGCGCGAGGGTCAGCGTCGCGGTTTCCTCCGGGGTGAGCAGACCGCCGCCGCCGGCGGGCGCGGGCATGCCCGGACCGCCCCCCGGCTCGGGGGCCAGGCGCGGTGCCGCCCGGCGGGGAGGGGCGCTCAGCAACGCGCACCCTCCCAGCAGGCGGGGAAGGAGCCGCCGCGCGGCACCCGGACGACGGTGCCCTGCCCTGGGCGGCCCGTGGTGAACCCGGCTGCGCGGAGTCCGTGGCCGCGGGCGGCGGCCGGCGCCGCACGGCGAGGACCGCGCTCGAAGATGACGATGGTCGCCCGCTCCCGCCGGCCCGGACCGACCAGGGTCGCGATGTCAGGGTCCGTGGCGGTGTCGGTGGTCACCACGGTCACAGGTCCCGCCATCGAGCGCGCGCGGAAGAGCTCGGCCGGCACCGGTCCGGGGTGGACCTGCGCGCTGGCGAGGAGGTCGAGAATCGTGGCCCGATGCGCCAGGGTGACGCCAAAGCCGGTGTCGGCGCCCCCGCTCGTGAGCAGCCGGACGTGGACGTCGCTGCGAAGTGCCGCCACGGCGATGCTGGCGACGGCCGACAGCGTCTCCTCCAGGGAGACGCTGTCGTGCACGTCGGCCCGGAGGTCCACGGCGATCGTGACCCTGCCCTTCCACAGGTTCTCCGGCTGGCGGATCATGAGCTCGTCGACGCGGGCCGTGGACCACCAGTGGATGCGACGAAGGTCGTCGCCGACGCGGTACTCGCGCAGGCCGTAGAACTCGTCGCCCCCCTCGCCGAGCACCGGCAGCGGCACCCGGACTTCGTGTCGGACGTCTGCCGGCAGCGAGCGGCTCGTCACCGCGTCCACACGGGGATGCACCGTCAGGCGGGCGGACGACCCCTCCACCCGGCGCCGGACCCGGGCGAGGCCGAAGGGGTCGAGCAGTTCGAGCGCGAGCGGCCCGAGGGGGAAGACCCCTCGCTGGGAGGTCGGCAGCCGATAGGTGGCGGAGACGGTCTCGCCCGGCTCCAACGGAGCGAGGAGGAACCGGGCCCGGCGCCGCCCCTCGTCGAAGGGGTCGCTCACTGCGAGGAGGGGTGAGCGGGCCGGGCCGTGGTTGCGCGCCGTGAGGTCCACCCGGGCTTCGGCGCCCGCGGGCACGCGCGCGGGCCGCAGGCGGCGGGCGACGCGAACGTCCCAGGCCCGGCCACTCGCCCACAGCCGGGTGGCCACGACCAGGACCAGCGCTGCGGCCCCGATGGGGTAGAGCTCCTCGATGCCGAACAGGGCCGCGGCGGCGACCGCGACGCCGGCAACCACGACCACCGCCCACCCCCGGGTGGTGAGCGTCGCCGCACCCCTGTCCATCTACGGCCCGCTTCGCCCCGACGGGACCGGAACGCTGCGGAACACGTCGGCGAGCACCTCCCGC
This sequence comes from Actinomycetes bacterium, assembly GCA_021788115.1. Lineage (GTDB taxonomy): Bacteria > Actinomycetota > Acidimicrobiia > Acidimicrobiales > Palsa-688 > JAJYLA01. Next base: position 10,312 of record JAJYLA010000024.1, read on the forward strand.
ACGTCGATACCGCTGATCGCGGCCTCCGGCGACAGCACCAGACGGTGCTCGAGGACGGGACCGGCGACGGTCTTGAGGTCGTCGGGGATCACGTACTCCCTGCCGCGCGACGCCGCGAGGGCACGCGCCGCCCGCTGCAGGGCAAGCACCGCCCGCGGCGACATTCCGAGCGCCAGCGCCGGGTGGGAGCGGGTCGCGGCGGCGAGGTCGACGATGTAGCCCTTCAGCGACGACGCGACGTGGACTTCGTCGGTGAAGCGGACCATGGCGGGAATCGCGTCCGGCGTCGCGACGACCGGAAGCGTGTCGGGCGCCGGTGCGGAGCCGACCATCTCGAGCATCGTCACCTCTGCCGAGCGGTCCGGGTAGCCCATCCGCACGCGGAGAAGGAACCTGTCGAGCTGGCTCTCCGGAAGCGGGTAGGTGCCCTCGTGCTCGACCGGGTTCTGCGTGGCGATGACCAGGAATGGGTCCGGCAGGATGTGCGTGACGTTGTCGACCGTCACCTGTCCCTCCTGCATCGCCTCGAGCAGGGCGGACTGCGTCTTCGGCGACGCGCGGTTGATCTCGTCCGCGAGCACGACGTTGGCGAACACGCTCCCGGGACGAAAGGTGAACGTCCCCCTGTCGCGGTCGTAAACGCTCGCCCCGGTCACATCGGAGGGGAGCAGGTCGGGGGTGAACTGGATGCGTTTCCACTCGAGGCCGAAGGAGCGGGCGAGCGCCTTTGCCAGGCTCGTCTTGCCCACCCCGGGGACATCCTCGAGCAGCAGGTGGCCTTGAGAGGCAAGGCAGACCAGGGCCAGCCGTGTGGCATCCTCTTTTCCCTGGAGGACCCGACCGACGTTGAGGACGACCGCCTCGAAAGTCTCGGCGAAACCGCCGAGGGTCGCGGTATCCACGTCCCACGCCGGTTGTTTCGCCATAACCCTCCTGAGATCTCTGGAGCTAGCGTACCCTGCCGGCAATGGATTTCTCCGCTGACGAGCGGGTCGGTCTGGCGACCCGACGTGACTGACGGGACGCCACGCCGTCTCGGCGGCGCGGCGGCGCCCGAGCCGGGATCGGCGCCGCCGGAGGCGGGGTCGGTTCTCCTCGCTCCCGCCACGGCAGGCGGCCGGTGGCCGGTCGCCGGGCTCGTCGCGGCGGTGCTCCGCCGTCCGCAGCTGTGGCGGGCCGCCCTGGGCCTCGTGCCGCCGCGGTGGTGGAGGCGCTGGCCGCCTCTACCCCTTCCGCCCCGGAACTACCGGCGCTTTCGCTCGCAGACCATGTACGCCGACCCCCGCGCGGCTCCGGGCGCCGACGACCTGGTGGCCTATCTGAAGTGGTGCCGCGGTATTGCCCGACGGACACGGTAACGTCTGGCCGTGCGCGAGACGCAACACGGGGGAGACGGTCCAGACCCGGACGCGGCCGGCGGGCCGGCGGTGGCCCGGTAAGGCAGGCGGCGCGAAATGACGCAGGCGCTCGTGCTCAATGCCACCTACGAGCCGATCTGTGTCGTGTCGAGCCGGCGGGCCCTGATGCTCGTCCTCGACGAGAAGGCCGAACTGCTGCACGCCACCGAGGGGATGTTCCGGGCGGCGCGCGCTGCGTTCGCGGAGCCGTCGGTGGTGCGCCTCTGGCACTACGTGAGGATCCCGTTCCAGGCGCGCATGGCTCTCAACCGCCGGGCGGTGTTCGCGAGAGACGGTCACCGCTGCCAATACTGCGGAGCGTCGGCGGAGAACATCGACCATGTGATCCCCCGGAGCCGGGGCGGTGCTCACGCGTGGGACAACGTCGTGGCGTCGTGCCGGCCGTGCAACACCCGCAAGCGGGACCGCCTCCTCGAAGAGAGCGGGATGCACCTGCGCCGGCACCCGACCGTGCCACGCGAGCGTGCGTGGATGCTGATCGCGGAGGGCTCGATGCGCTCGGACTGGGAGCCGTACCTGGGCGTCCCCTCCGCCACCCTCTCCGCTTGAGGGGCTGGACCGTCCAGCGCGAGGAAGGCCCCGCGGCAGAGCTGCTGGGCCGTTCCGCAGACGCGATCTCGGGAGTTGCACCGGTGACCAGGACGGTGCGCGTGCTGCACGCGGTCGCCCCGGCGCTGGTGCTCGGCAGCACCCAGCCCGCCGGCGACGTCGACGCGGCAGCGGCGCGCGCTGCCGGGGTCGACGTCGTACGGCGCCGAAGCGGAGGGGGAGCCGTGCTCGTCGGGCCCGGCGGGGTCCTCTGGGTGGACGTCCTCCTGCCGGTTGGCGACCCGCTGTGGGAGGACGACGTGGGGCGGGCCGCGTGGTGGGTGGGCGAGACGTGGGCGTCGGCGCTGGAGGCGGCCGGCGCCGGCGAGGCGACCGTGTGGCGCGACGGGGCCCGCCGGACTCAGTGGTCGGCCAAGGTCTGCTTCGGGGGCGTGGGCCCCGGCGAGGTCCTCGTGGGGGGCCGGAAGGTCGTGGGGGTCTCCCAGCGCCGGACGCGTCGCGGCGCCCTCTTCCAGACGGCGGTGCTCCTCCGGTGGGACCCCGGCGAGATTCTCGGGCTCCTGGCGCTCCCCGAGAACGTGCGCAGGCGGGGTGCCGACGCTCTCCGCGCCGCCGCGGGCGGGGTGGGGGCCGGCCGTGCCGGCCGTGTGGAACATGCCTTCCTGGCGGCGCTGATGCCATGATCTGGTCATGGGCTCGCTCGACGGCAGGGTTGCCATCATCACAGGAGCGGGGCGGGGCATCGGCCGGGAGCACGCCTTGCTGTTCGCCTCAGAGGGGGCCCGCGTCGTGGTCAACGACCGCGGGTCCGGGCCGGACGGGGTCGGCGCGGACGACCGGGCGGCGCACCAGGTCGTCGAGGAGATCCGCGACCTCGGGGGGGAAGCGATCGCCAACGGCGACGACGTGGCCGACTGGCGGGGCGCCGAGAACCTGGTCCGCGCGGCGCTCGACGCCTTCGGCGACCTCCACGTCCTTGTCAACAACGCGGGCATCCTCCGGGACCGCTTCCTCGTCAACATGACCGAGGACGAGTGGGACTCCGTGATCCGGGTGCACCTGAAGGGTCACTTCGCCCCCCTCCGCCACGCCGCGGCGTACTGGCGGGATCGGGCCAGGGAGACCGGTCTGGTCAAGGCATCGGTGATCAACACCTCCTCCACGTCCGGTCTTTTCGGCAATCCGGGCCAATCCAACTACGGCGCCGCCAAGGCGGCGATCGCGGCGTTGACGGTGATCGCCGCGGAGGAGCTCGGGCGCGTCGGGGTGCGGGTCAACGCGATCGCCCCGGCCGCGCGGACCCGCCTCACCGAAGCCACGCCGGGCCTCGGAGAGATCGTCGCCGCGCCGGCGGATCCGGCACGTTTCGACGAGTGGGACCCGGCGAACGTCGCACCCCTCGTGGCGTGGCTGGCGACCGAGGGCTGCCCGGTCACGGGGCGGACGTTCTACGTCTTCGGGGGCACGATCGCCCCGATGGTCGGCTGGACCCGGCAGGCCGGCGTCTCGCAGCCCGACCGCTGGACCATCGCCGATATCGAACGCGAGCTGTCGCCGCGTCTTTCGTAGCGGCGCAGGCGCAGCTCAGGACCTTCGGCCCTACCCTGTCCGGGAACCCGCCCGCATCCTGGGTGAAGGGACAAGGAGTGCGGTCATGCGCGTGCTGGTAGCAGAGGGCGCTGGCGAGGTCGCTCGCCTGTTGCGTGCTCTCGCCGACGAGGTGGAGGCCGAGGCCGCCGGCCCTCCTTCGCGTTCCGGGGACGCCGCCGGTCCGGTGCGGGCGATGCTCGAAGTCGTCGACGCGACCGGTGGCGAGGTCGTGCAGATGGAGGTCCGGCTCACCCACCCCTTCCCCCGCGCCTGGGACCTGACGAGGCTGCGCGTCGCGATGGCCCCCCGCAGGGACTGAGCGCCCCCCACTTCCGCCCCACTTCCGCCCCACTTCCGCCCCACTTCCGCCCCACTTCCGGCCCGCTCCCGCCCCTTACTCGGCGTCCGGCCGCCGCGCGTCCCGGCGCGGCGGGTTCGCGCCAGGCGTGGGGCGAAAACCCGGAGAAAACAAGCCACGGTGGCGCTGAGACGTTGACGGGTGGAGGAGAAGGGTGTAGCGTGGATGGCGGTGGCACGAAGGGGAGGGCACTCGGCGTGTGAGGGCCCTGAGACGCAGAGGACGGAGTGAGTGAGAGGTGGTCGTCCGGTTCGTAGGGAGGTACGAACACTCCCTGGACGCGAAGGGCAGGATCATCCTTCCCGCGCGCTACCGGCCGGACTTCGGCAACTCCGCCTACGTCTCGAAGCACAACGAGCGCTGCCTGGCGATCTGGACTCCCCAGGCCTTCGAGCGCAAGCTCGACGAGATGGAGGCCATTCTCGACCGCAGCCCGCAGGACCGTCAGGTGGTGCGGGCCTGGGCGTCGGGGTCCACGGAGGTGGAGATCGACCGTCAGGGGCGTCTGGCGATTCCCGCCTACCTGCGGGAGTACGCCCACCTGGAGAGTGCGGTGCTGATCCACGGGGTCGTCACGCACGTCGAGGTCTGGAGCCCCGCGGAGTGGGAGGTCCGGGGCGCTCCGGGCGACCTCCAGCTGGCCGGTTCTTCGCTGGCGCAGATGGGCGCTCCGCCCGGCCACGACCCCGCCGGCTCCCCGGCGGGGGAGGCGCTCCACGCAGCGACGCAGCCGGGTGGTTCGCCCGGAGGGGTGCCCCTGTCCCCACCACCGGCGCACCCTTCCGGGGCTCCCGAAGGATGACCCCTCACGCATCCGACCCGTCTTCCGTCTCTCACCGTGGGTACGCGCACGCCGTCGCACCGCAAGGCCGGGGCATGCGCAGCCTTTCGACCGGCTGGGTGGAAGTCCCCTTCTCCGCCCGCTTCCACTTTGCACGATCGGGGAGAAATCCCGACGGCATGCCGGTCGAAAGGCTGCGGATGGTCCAGCGCTGGGCGGCGTTGACGATGTCCTCCCGGACGCCGGCCGGCGGCTCCGGCGGGGAGCGGCCCCTCGTGCACCGGACCTTCGCGCACCGGCCGGTGATGGTCGAGGAGGTCGTGGACCTTCTCGCTGCCACCCCGCCCGGGACGGTGCTCGACGCCACGGTCGGTGGCGGCGGCCACGCCCGGGCGCTGCTCGCCGCGGCCCCGCATCTCGGCGTCGTCGGTCTCGACCGGGACGCGGACGCCGTGGCGGCCGCTCGCGCCGCGCTCGAGGAGTACGGCCCCAGGGCTCGCGTGGAGCAGGCCCGTTTCGACGACCTCGCCGGCGTCCTGGCGGGTCTCGGCGTGGCGGCCCTGTCGGGCGCGCTCTTCGACCTCGGGGTCAGCTCCCCGCAGCTCGACCGGCCCGAGAGGGGTTTCAGCTACCGGGCGGAGGGTCCGCTCGACATGCGCATGGATCGCCGCCAGCCCGTCTCGGCGAGCGACGTGGTGAACGGGTGGGCCGAGGCCGACCTGGCGCGCCTCTTCGCCGAGCACGGCGAGCCCCGCTTCGCCCGCCGGGTGGCCCGTGCCGTCGTCGCCGGGCGTCCGCTGCGCACGACGTCCGAGTTCGCGGCCGTGGTGCGCGATGCCATCCCTGCGGCGGCCCGCCGCACGGGCGGGCACCCGGCGCGCCGCGTGTTCCAGGCGGTCCGCATCGCCGTCAACGAGGAGCTCGCGGTGCTGCCCACCGCTCTCGACGACGCCCTCGACCTGCTCTCGCCCGGCGGGCGGTGCGTCGTCCTGTCGTACCACTCGGGCGAGGACCGTATCGTCAAGGACCGGTTCCGCCACGCCGCCACCGGCGGTTGCACGTGCCCGCCCGGGCTGCCCTGCGTGTGTGGCGCGACCCCCACCGTCAGGCTCCTGACCCGTCGCGCCCGGCGGCCCTCTCCCGCAGAGGTGGCGGCGAACCGGCGCTCGGAGAGCGCCCGGCTCCGGTCCGTGGAGCGCCTGCCCGCCGAACCGCCGGACGCCTCCGGGTCGCCGGCGGCGCGGAGGCGGCCGTGACGCCGCCGATCGTCGCCGAGGCCGAGAGGTCCCCCGGCCGCACGCACCGCGGCCACCCTGGGGCGCCCCGCGCTGTTCTCGTCTCCGCTGCCGCGACGCCGGCGCCGGGCATACGTGTCTCCGCACGGCCCTCCGAGGCGCGCGCGGCGGCCGCGGCCCTCCTCGTGGGCGGCGCCAAGGTTGGGGCCGGCGCCAAGGTTGGGGCCGGCGCCAAGGTGCGGGCCGGCGCACGGCCGGCGGCGGATGGTCGCGCCGGCACCGGCCGCCCTGCACCCGGTGGCGGCGAGCCCGGTGCCGACCCCCGCCATGGTGAGGACCCCCGGCGGCACCTCCGCCTCGTCGAGCGGGGGCGGCCGAGCCCCCGCGTCCGCCGCCAGCGGGCCAGGGCGGTCCTGCTCGGCGCGGCCGTGCTCCTCGTCCTCGTCGCCTTCGGGCTCGTCTACCTGCACGTCGTGCTCGCTCAGCGCCAGTTTGCCCTCGACAGGGCCACCACGGCGGTGCAGCGCGAGCAGGCGACGTACCAGCGGCTCCGGCTGCAAGCGGCGGAGCTCGGGTCCCCCGAGCACATCATCTCCACGGCCGAAGGGCAGCTCGGGATGGTGCAACCCGCCTCGGTGACGTACCTCAGGCCGGCGCGGGTGACCGAGGAGGACGCCAAGCCGATTGCGGCTGCCGGCTCGCCTGACAGGACGGCGAGCGCCGGCACCTCGCCCTCCGCCGCCCCGGCCGGCGACGCGGACTGGCCGCAGATCAAGTCGCAGCTGGCGGGAAGTCCATGAGCGGTCGGCCCCCCGGCAGGGGCCGACCCCCCCGGGCGGACGCCGCCTCCGGCACGACACGGGCCCGAGGTTCTGACGCCCCGCGCCCGGCGCCCCACCGGCGACCCGCGCCGTCACGGCACCCGACGCTGACGCGCTACCGGCCGGCGCACGGCGCCCCCCGGCGTCTCGACGCGTCGGGCCGGAAGCGGGCGTTCGCCCTGCTGCTCGTGTCGGCGGTGGTCTTCGCCGGCATCGGGGTCAGGCTCGTGCTGATCCAGGGCATCGACTCGCAGCGCTACATCGCCGTGGGGTCCTCCGAGTGGCAACAGACGGTCACCCTCCCCGCCGAGCGCGGCGCCATCCTGGACCGCAACGGCCTGGAGCTGGCGATGTCGGTGCCGCAGAAGACCATCTACGCCGACCCCCACCAGGTGAGCGACCCCCGCGCCGAGGCGCTGGCGCTGGCCCCGGTGCTCGGCATCGACGCCGCCACCCTGCAGAACGACCTCTCCGCCGCCGGCGGCTTCGTCTACCTGGCACGCACGGTGAGCGACGCCACGGCGGCCAGGGTCGCGAAGCTCCACCTCGCCGGGATCTACAGCCTCGAGGAGCCGAAGCGGTTCTACCCGGCGGGGCAGCTGGCCTCGCCGCTGCTCGGCACGGTCGGCACCGACGGCACGGGGCTCGCCGGGCTGGAATACAAGTACAACGCCGCCCTCCAAGGCCATCCCGGCAAGCTCATCGAGCAGATCGACCCCCAGGGGCGGCAGCTGCCCGGCGGGCTCCGGGAGTACCGGGCTCCCGTAGCCGGCCAGGATCTCGTCCTCAGCATCGACGAGCCGCTGCAGTACGAGGCGGAGCAGGCGCTCGCCCAGGCCATCGTCGCGGCGGGCGCCAAGCGCGGCATCGCCCTGCTCATGGACACGAAGACGGGGGAGATACTCGCCGACGCCGAGCTGTCCATGCCCACGGCCGGCAACACCGAGCCGCCCGCGGTGCCGGTCAACATCCCCGCGCCCCCCGGCTCGAAGGCCAAGACGCAGCCCCAGCCCGTCGAGTCCTCCTCGGCGACCGCCTTCACCAACGTCTACGAGCCCGGGTCGGTGAACAAGCTCGTCACGATCTCCGCGGCCCTGCAGACGGGGGTCGTCGTGCCGTCGGACACCTTCACCATCCCGAACAGCTACCAGGTGGCCGGCACGACGTTCCACGACGCAGAGTCCCACGCGACCGAGCACTGGACGGTCACCGACATCCTGGCCAACTCCTCGAACATCGGGACGATCCAGATCGCCAAACGGCTCGGCAAGGACAGCCTGCTCCGCTACATCCACGCCTTCGGGCTCGGCTCGATCACGGACATCGATTTCCCGGGAGAGTCCGCGGGGCTGCTGCCGACGTACTGGTCGGGCACCTCCATCGCGGACGTCCCCATCGGTCAGGGCATCGCCGTGACCGCCGTGCAGATGCTCGCCGCCTACAACACCATCGCCGACGGCGGCGTCTACGTACCGCCCAAGCTCGTCGACGCCACGATCGACGGTCAGGGAAAAGAGCACCCCGTCGCGTACCCCGCCCCCCACCGGGTCGTGTCGAGCACCGTGGCCGGCGAGATGACCACGATGCTCGACGAGGTGGTCAGGGTCGGCACCGGGACCGCGGCGAACCTCGACCCCTACACGGTGGCGGGCAAGACCGGCACCGGCCTCGTCCCTTCCCCGAACGGCGGATATGAGGCCGGGCACTATGTGGCCAGCTTCGCCGGCTTCGTCCCGGCGGAGAGCCCGCGTATCACCGGCATGGTCGTGGTCGACGACACCCCCGACTACGGCGCGCAGGCGTCGGCGCCTACCTTCGCCACCATCGCCCGCGACGCCCTGCACGAGCTCGACATCCCCCCGCTTCCGAAGCGGCCCCCCGCCGCCGGCGTTCCGCTCGCGACCCCGCAGTCGGCCACCGGCGCCGGAGAGATCGCGGGTGCGCCGCTTCCGGGCATGGCGGTCCCGCCGCGCGTGACGCCGGCCCGGCCGGCGACGACAGCGACGACGGCGGCCCCCCCGACGTCGACGTCCGTGCCCCGGTCCACCTCGGCGCCGGGGACGGCCTCGCCCTCGACGACCGCTGCCACGGTGCGGTCACGGTCGAGCCCAGGGACGGGGTAGCGCCGTGCAGCTCGAGGGGTTGGTCGCGGAGTCGGGCTTGGCGCAGCAGGGTCTTCTGTCCAGCACCAGCGGTGACATGAACGTCGAGGTCACCGCCATCGCCATGGATTCGCACGCGGTGACGCCGGGCGCCCTGTTCGCGTGCGTGACCGGCGAGCACAGCGACGGTCACGAGTTCGCGCCGGAAGCCCTCGCCGCCGGCGCGGCCTCGTTGCTCTGTGAGCACCCGCTCGAGATCGACGCGCCTCAGGCCGTGGTGACGTCGGTGCGGCGCGCCCTCGGGCCCGTCGCCGACACGTTCTTCGGGCACCCCTCGCGCGCTCTCACCGTCGTCGGTGTCACCGGGACGAGCGGGAAGACGACGACGTGCGCCTTCCTGCGGGCGGTCCTGGAGGCGGGAGGTCTGCGGGCCACTAGCATAGGGACGCTCACCCAGCAGCGGACGACGCCGGAGGCGCCGGCGCTGCAGGCGCTCCTGGCCGGATGGCGCGACAGCGGCGGGCAAGCCGTAGCGATGGAAGTTTCCTCTCACGCCCTGGACCAGCACCGAGTCGACGCGACGCGCTTTGCCGCTGGCGTCTTCACGAACCTGAGCCCGGAGCACCTCGACTACCACCACACGATGGAGGCCTACTTCGACGCGAAGGCGCTGCTGTTCGAAGCCGGCCGGGCGAGCCTCGCCGTGGTCAACGGCGCCGACCCGTGGGGGCAGAAGCTGATCGCCCGCCTCGAGGGCGGGGCGGTCCCCGTCGAGGTCTTCTCGGTCGAGGAGGTCGAGGATCTCGAGCTTCTGCCCGACGGCAGCCGCTTCCGCTGGCGGGGCACGGAGCTCAGCGTCCACCTTCCCGGGCGCTTCAACGTGGCGAACGCCCTGGCGGCGGCGACCTGCGCCGGCGCGCTGGGCATCGACCCCGCGGCGGTCGCCGAGGGGCTGTCGGAGGTGCAGGGGGTCCGGGGGCGCTTCGAGCGCGTCGACGCCGGCCAGCCCTTCACCGTCCTCGTCGACTACGCCCACAAGCCCGATGCCCTGAACCAGGCGCTCGGCGCCGCCCGCGAGCTGACCCGAGGGCGGCTGCTCGTCGTCTTCGGGGCCGGCGGCGACCGGGACCGCGACAAGCGCCCCCTCATGGGTGCGATCGCCGCGGCCCTCGCCGACCTCGCCATCGTCACCTCGGACAACCCCCGCTCCGAGGACCCCGGCAGAATCATCGAGGAGATCCTCGCCGGCGCCGAAGGGCGCCCGAACGTCGTGGTCGAACCGGACCGGGGGGCGGCCATCGCCGCGGCCCTCGCCAACGCCCAGCCCGGTGACGTGGTGGTGATCGCCGGCAAGGGTCACGAGACCGGCCAGGACATCGGCGGCCACGTCGTCCCCTTCGACGACGCCGAAGTCGCCCGCGACGCCCTGGTGCGCATCCTCGCCTCCCGGCGGAGCGCCCCGTGACCGAACTTCTCATCGCCGGCGCCGTCTCCCTCTTCGTGTCGCTCCTCGGAACGCCGGTGTTGATCAACTGGCTCCGCATGCGCGGAATCGGCCAGCAGATCCGCGAAGACGGCCCGGAGCTGCACCTCACCAAGGCCGGCACGCCCACGATGGGCGGCGTGGCCATCATCGTGGGGAGCGTCGCCGGCTACCTCGCCGCCCACATGAGGGGCACGTTCACCACACGGGGCATCGTCGCGGTGCTCGCCGTCTGCGCCACCGCGGCCGTCGGTCTCGTGGACGACTGGATCAAGGTCCACCGCCAGCGCAGCCTCGGCCTCAACAAGCGGGCAAAAGCGGCCGGACAGCTCGTCGTGGCGGTGGCGTTCGCGGTGGCGTGCGTCACCTGGCTGGGCGTCGACACCCATCTGTCGTTCACCCGGTACAACTCGTTCGGCATCGACCTCGGCAAGGTCGGCTGGGTGATCCTCGCCGTCGTGGTGATCGTCGGTTTCTCCAACGCCGTGAACCTGACCGACGGCCTCGACGGCCTGGCCGCCGGTTCGTCGATCTTCTCGTTCGTGGCGTTCACGGTGATCGGCTTCTACCAGTTCAAGCACCACGGGATCTACCTGAACCCCGCCTCGCTGGACGAGGCGACGTTCGCTTCGGCGCTGGTCGGGGCCTGCGCCGGGTTCCTGTGGTTCAACGCCGCGCCGGCGCGGATCTTCATGGGCGACACCGGCTCCCTCGGGATCGGCGCGGCCGTGGCGGTGATCGCCTTGCTCGAGAACGTCGATCTCCTGCTGCCCATCGTGGGCGGCCTGTTCGTCATCGAGACCCTGTCGGTCATCGTGCAGGTCGCCAGCTTCCGGCTCACCCGCCGGCGGGTGTTCCGGATGGCGCCCATCCACCACCACTTCGAACTGCTCGGCTGGCCCGAGACGACCGTCATCGTCCGGTTCTGGATCCTGGCCGGTCTGTGCACCTCGCTGGCGCTCGGCGCCTTCTACGCCGACTTCCTGTCGCGCGGGGGGACAGGGTGACGCGTCAGCAGCAGCCGCGGCGTCGCCCGGACGGGCTGCCCCGCACCGCGACGGGATCGCGGCCCGACCCGCACGACACGAGGAGGCGAGCAGACGTGTTGACCGCCGACAGACCTGCGTCTTTACCCACATTCCGGCGGCCGGGAAGGCGCCCGGCGGCGACGGGCGGGGGATTCTGGCTGCTGGTGGTCCTCGTCGCTCTGCTGTGCCTCACCGGGGTCGTCATGGTCCTCTCCGCTTCGTCGATCACGAGCCTCCGGCAGTTCGGCACCCCCTGGCACTTCTTCGAGAGGGAGCTGCTGTGGATGGCCATCGGGCTCGGCGGCTTCGTCGTCGCCCTCCGCGTCGACCACCGCCGGTGGCGCCCGCTGGCCCGGCCCGCCATGGTCGTGAGCGTGGTGCTCCTCTTCGCCGTGCTCGTCCCCGGCGTCGGGGTCCGGGCCGCCGGCGCGTCCCGCTGGCTGGGGACCTCGTCGCTGCAGATCCAGCCGTCGGAGATCGCCAAGCTGTGCCTGGTGCTCTTCGCCGCGGACGTCTTGGACCGGCGGGGCGGCACCCGCGACTGGCGCTACCAGATGGCGCCGGTGCTCGCCGTCCTGGCCCTGCTCGTGCTGCTCGTCATCGTCCAGCCCGACATGGGCACGTCCATGGTGCTGGCGCTGATCGCCATGGCGATGATGATCACCGCCGGGCTGCCCCTCCGCCCCTTGGCCGGCCTCGTCGCCGCCGGGGTGGGGTGCGGGATGCTCATGGCCGTGGCAGCGCCGTACCGGTGGCGCAGGCTGACGGCGTTCTTGCATCCTTTCAAAGACGCCTCCAACACCGGCTACCAGTCGGTGCAGGCGCTCCTCGCCATGAGCCACGGACAGGTGCTCGGCGACGGGCTCGGGTCGAGCATCGCAAGCTACGGCTACCTGCCCAACGCCCAGACCGATTTCATCTTCGCGGTGATCGGCGAGGAAACCGGGATGGTCGGCGGGCTTCTCTTGAGCGGCCTGTTCCTCACCGTCGGTCTGGTCGGCACCCGCGTCGCCTGCCGCGCCCCGAGCCGTTACGCGGCGCTCGTCGCCGCCGGGATCACGGCGTGGCTCGTCGGCCAGGCGGCGATCAACATCGGTGCGGTGGTCGGGCTCTTCCCCGTCACCGGCGTCCCCCTCCCGTTCGTGTCCTTCGGCGGCTCGGCCCTGGTCATCACCATGTTCGCGGCGGGGATGCTGGCCAACATCGCCCGCCAGTCGTGATCGGGCGGCGGGCCTCGAGGCCTCCGGCGCGGGTGTGGGCGATCATCGCCGGCGGTGGCACGGGCGGCCACGTCGTACCCGCCATCGCCATCGGCCGCGCCCTGGTGGAGCGGGGGCATCCCGCGGGTTCGATCCGTTTCGTCGGGTCGCGCCGGGGGATCGAGGGCCGCCTCGTGCCGGCAGCAGGGTTCGACCTGACGGTCCTTCCCGGCCGGGGTATCGCCCGGCGGTTCACCTGGGACAACGCCGGGGCCGCCGGCGGGCTGCTCGTGGCCGCAGCCGAAGCGCTCGTCCTGGTGCGCCGGCTCCGCCCCGCGGTGGTGGTATCCGTCGGCGGCTATGCCAGCGTGGCGTGCGCCCTGGCCGCGGCGCTGTGGCGGGTGCCGCTCGTGGTGGCCGAGCAGAACGCGTCGCCCGGGCTCGCCAACCGCCTCGCAGGACGGGCCGCAGCGGCGTGCGCGACGTCCTGGCCGGGAACCCGCCTGCCGCGCGCCGTGGTGACGGGCAACCCGGTACGGCCGGAGATCCTCGCTGTCGACCGCTCGCCGGAGGGCATGCGCTCGGCGCGCCGGGCGCTTGACCTCCCCGAGGACGCGCTCGTCGTCGCGGCTGCCGGCGGATCCCTCGGCGCGCGGCGGATCAACGACGCCGTGCTCGGCCTGGTGCGCCTGTGGAGGGACCGCCGCGGGGTCGCCGTGCGGCACGTGGTCGGCGAGAGGGACTTCGACGTCGTGTCTGCCGGCTCGCCCGATACGGGGGAGGGCGGGCTGGCGTACCAGCAGGTGCGTTTCGAGGACCGGATGGACCTCCTGCTGGCCGCCTCCGACGTGACGGTGCAGCGGGCGGGGGCGAGCACCGTGTCCGAACTGGTCGCCGCCGCCGTACCGTCCATCCTGGTGCCGCTTCCCGGCGCCCCCGGCGACCACCAGACCCTCAACGCCCGCCGCCTCGCCGACGCCGGCGCTGCAGTCATGGTGCCCGACGCGGAGCTCGACGCCGCACGGCTGGCCGCGGAGCTGGACCGCCTTCTCGGCGACGAGGCGGTGCGCCGGGCGATGAGCAAGGCGTGCGCCGCCCTCGCCCGCCCCGGCGCTGCCGACGCGGTGGCCGCCCTCGTCGAGGAGCACGCCCGTGGTTGAGCCGGGCCGCGCCGGCGGGGCCGGCGGGGCCGGCGCGGGAGGCGCGGGAGGCGCCGGAGGCGCGAGAGGCGCCGGACGGCCCGATCTCTCCCGTCCACGCCGGATCCACCTCGTGGGTGTCGGCGGCTCGGGGATGAGCGCCATCGCCACGGTGCTCGCCGGCATGGGTCACCGAGTGAGCGGCAGCGACGCCGCCGGGAGCGCCGTTCTGGACCGCCTGGCCCGGCGGGGCCTCGACGTGCACGGCGGCCACGACCCCGCATGGGTCGACGACGCCGAGGTAATCGCCATCTCGACGGCCATCCCCGCTCAAAACGTGGAGGTCCGCGAGGCGCTGCGGCGGGGCATGACGGTCTGGCGGCGATCGCAGCTGCTCGCCGCCATCTGCGCTCGGCGGCGCACCGTCGCGGTGTCGGGGTCGCACGGCAAGACGACGACCTCGGCCATGCTGGCGCTCGTCCTGCGCGACGCCGGCCTCCGGCCCTCGATGATCGTCGGGGGCGACGTCGCCGGCGCCGGCTCGGGCGCGGTGTGGGATCCGGCCGGAGAGTGGTTGGTCGTGGAGGCCGACGAGAGCGACGGCACGTTCGTGGAGCTCGGCGCCGAGGCGGTCGTCGTCACGAGCGTCGGATCCGATCACGCCGATTTCTACGGAGGGACGGAGGCGCTGCGAGAGGCGTTCGTCCGCTTCGTCCGTGAGGCGCCCGGGCCGGTCGTGCTGTGCGCGGACGACCCCGGCAGCGCCTCCCTCGAGCAGGTCGTTGCGGCAGGGCCCGAGCGAGTCGTCACCTACGGGACGGCGGCCACGGCGTCGGTGCGGATCGCCGACGTCGTGGTGGAGCGCTCCGCCGCCCATTTCTCCCTGGCGGCCGGTGGCGAGACGGTCGGACGGTTCTCGCTCCCCGTGCCCGGCCTCCACAACGTCCGCAACGCCACCGCCGCTCTCGCCACGGCGCATGCCCTCGGCGTGGCGTGGGAGGTCGCGGGCCGCGGCCTCGCCGGCTACACGGGCGTCGCCCGCCGCTACGAGCAGCGCGGGGTCCGGTCGGGGGTGACCTACATCGACGACTACGCCCACAACCCGGAGAAGGTGGAGGCGGCGCTGGCCACCGCCCGGGCGGGGGGATGGTCCCGCGTCGTGGCGGTTTTCCAGCCGCACCGGTACTCCCGGACGGAGGCGCTGTGGCGCCAGCTCGGCGAGGCCTGTGCCGCGGCGGACGTGCTCCTCGTGACCGACGTGTATCCCGCGGGGGAGCGGCCGCGGGCGGGCGTGTCGGGCCGGCTCGTTGCGGACGCTGCACGCGCCGCGCGCGCCGGCGCGGACGTGCGTTACGAGCCGACGCTCGAGGGTGTCGCCCGGGCGCTTCGAGACGAGCTGCGCCCGGGGGACCTATGCATCACCCTCGGTGCCGGGGACGTGACGACACTGGCGGCATCGCTCCTCGGGGAAGCCGACGCCGATGGGTGAACCCACCGGGGACCCCACCGCGGGCACGGCCCTGCGCAGGGCTCGCAGCGGCGGGCCCGTCGCGGCGGCGCTGGAGGAACTGGCGTGCCTGGGTGACGCGGTGGCGGCGCCCGGGGAGCTCGGAGCTCTCACCACCTACCGCGTCGGAGGCCGGGCGGCTATCCGGGTCACCGTCGGGGACGAAGGGCAGCTGAGCCATGTGGCGTCCGCGGTCAGGGCATCGGGTCTGCCCGTCCTCGTCGTCGGGCGAGGCTCGAACCTGCTCGTCGCCGACGCGGGCTTCCCGGGGATCGCCGTCGTCCTTGACCCGGAGCGATTCGGGGACATCCGCATCGACGGCACCCGCGTGCGGGCCGGGGCCGCCGTCGCCCTGCCGGCGCTGGCCCGACGAACCGTCGAGGCCGGGCTCACCGGCCTGGAATGGGCCGTGGGAGTCCCCGGCTCGGTCGGCGGGGGGGTGCGTATGAACGCCGGGGGCCACGGCTCGGACATCGCGCACAGCCTCGAATGGTGCCGGGTCGTGCGTGTGGGCGGAGAGGGCCGAGCGGTCGCTTCGAGCCTCGGTCTCGAACAGCTCGACTATGCGTACCGGCGCTCGGCGATCGGGCCGGCCGACGTCGTCGTGGAGGCGGGGTTCGCCCTCGCTCCGGGGGACCGAGCGACGGGCCGGGCGACAATCCGCGACATCGTCCGCTGGCGGCGCGAGCATCAACCGGGAGGACAGAACGCCGGGTCCGTTTTCACGAACCCGCCGGGCGAGCCCCCGGCGAACTCGGCGGGGTGGTTGATCGAAGCCGCCGGCCTCAAGGGCCGGCGAAGCGGGAGCGCGATGGTCTCGACGAAGCACGCCAACTTCATCCAGGCGGATCCCGGCGGCTCGGCGGACGACGTGCGCCGTCTCATCGATGAGATCCGCGCCGGGGTCGAGCGGGCCCACGGGGTGATGCTCGGCATCGAGGTACGGCCTGTCGGCTTCGACCAAATATCAACGTCAACTGGAGGTCTAGGGTCGTGAGAGCGCTCCGTCCCCCCAGAGAGTGGCTGGTCGGCAGGGTCCGGTCCCGCGCGCGGCCCGCCTCTCCGCCGGGAGGAGGCGCGCCGGCGGGAGGCCGTCCGGCGCCGGCGGAACGGGGTCGGGCGTCGCAGGGCGGCGGGTCGCGGGAGGCCGTCTCGCGGGAGGCCGTCGGGCGGGAGGCCGTCGGGCGGGAGGCTACGTTGCGGGGATCCGGGCCGGCAGGCGACCGGGCGGGTGCGCCGCATCGGGGCGGGTGGCGCGTGGGGCCGGGTCCGCACATCGACCCCCGCTTCGCACGGCGCTGGGTCGAGGTACGCCGGGAGCAGGGCCGTCGAAGGCTGCGGATCCTGCTGGCGTCTCTCGGGGCCGTCGCCACCGCCGCCGTCGCCGCGGGCGTCGTCTACTCGCCGCTGATGGAGGTGCGCCACGTTCGAGTCGCCGGTGCCGACACCGCCGTGCGCTCCGAAGTGCTCCACGTGTCGGGACTGGCGCGTGCTCCGCTGATGGTGCACGTGCGCAGCGGCGCCATCGCCGCGCGCCTCGACGCGATCCCCGACCTCGGCGGGGCCCACGTGAGCCGCTCGTGGCCGTTTACCGTGGAGATCCGCCTCACCGTGCGCACCCCGGTCGCCGCCGTCGCCCGCACGGGTGCAGGGCCCCACAGCTGGGCCACCGTCGACGCCACGGGGCGCGTGCTCGCCGACGTGGCCAGCATCCCGCGGGGGCTGCCGACGCTGACCGGCGTGGGCGCCCCGCCGCCGCCCGGGTCGTGGTTCGCCGGCTCCCCCGGTGCGCGGGTGGGACCCGTTGACCCGGGCGGCCCCCCCCTGGCCGATCTGAACGCGGCGGCCGACTCGGCGAGCGCACCGGGTGGCATAGCGGCGGCGCTCGCGATAGCGGCCGCGCTGCCCAAGGCGGTGCGGGCTCAGGTGCTGAGCGTGGACGTAGCAGCCGACGGGGCGCTGTCGCTGTCCCTCGCACCGCGGTCGCCGGCGTCGGGTCCCGTCCTCGTAATCCTGGGGGATGGGTCCCACCTGGGGGCGAAGATCACGGCCCTGGCCACACTCGTCGGCGAGGCGCACCTTTCCGGGGTGCGCGCCATCGATCTGACCGTGCCCGACCGCCCCGTGACGCGGAGCAACCCTTGACCGGGCGATCCTTGACCGCGCGTCGAAGCCCGGGTACTGTCTCGACCCGTCCGGGAGGTTGACATAACTCTCTACTTGAAGTCAAGGATTTTCTGCCGGAAGGTTGCCGGGATCCGCCCCGGCGGCACGGCGGCGTGGCACTGTCTGAACCATCCAGGCGAACACCCAGCGCGCAACCGCTGCGGGGAGGCGATGACTGATCGCTGCAGCCCCGTTTCTTTTTCCCCCGACGATCGTTAGACATCGAGACAGTCCCACCGAGAGGCGGGCTGCAGTAGTGCCCGGGAGGGTATTCATGGCCGGTGGCGCCCAGAACTACATAGCCGTGATCAAGGTCGTCGGTATCGGCGGCGGCGGCGTCAACGCGGTGAACCGCATGATCGACGCCGGTCTGAAGGGCGTCGAGTTCATCGCCATCAACACGGACGCGCAGGCTCTGCTCATGAGCGACGCGGACGTCAAGCTGGACATCGGGCGGCAGCTCACCCGAGGCCTGGGTGCGGGAAGCGATCCCGAAGTCGGGCGGGCGGCTGCCGAAGAGCACCGGGACGAGATCGAAGAAGTGCTGAAGGGCGCCGACATGGTGTTCATCACCGCGGGCAAGGGGGGCGGCACCGGCACCGGGGGCGCCCCGGTGGTCGCGGAGGTCGCCAAGTCGCTCGGGGCGCTCACCATCGGGGTCGTGACCAGGCCGTTCTCGTTCGAGGGTCGTCGCCGGTCCGTGCAGGCGGAGTCCGGCATCCAGCGTCTGAAGGAAAAGGTGGACACGCTCATCGTGATCCCCAACGACAGGCTGCTCACCGTGTCCAACGACAAGACCTCGATGGTGAACGCTTTCAAGATGGCGGACGAGGTTCTTCTCCAGGGCGTCCAGGGGATCACCGATCTGATCACGACCCCCGGCCTGATCAACACGGACTTCGCGGACGTCAAGATGATCATGAGCAATGCCGGGACGGCGATCATGGGCATCGGCACGGCGTCGGGCGACGGGCGGGCGGTCACAGCGGCGAGGCTGGCGATCACCTCCCCGCTCCTCGAGGCGTCGATCGAGGGGGCGCGGGGCATCCTCCTCAACATCGCCGGCGGCAGCGACCTCGGGCTGTTCGAGGTCAACGAGGCGGCCGAGATCATCCACGGAGTCGCCCATCCCGACGCCAACATCATCTTCGGTCAGGTGATCGACGATTCGATGGGCGACGAGGTTCGCGTCACGGTGATCGCCGCGGGATTCGAGCGTTGGGACGACCAGCCCGAAAAGGGACGTGCGCCCGCGCCGGGGATCGGGCTTCTCGAGACCGAGCGCGGGCTGCGCGACAGCGAGGACGAACTGGGTCTGGTGAGCGACGAGTTCGACGTCCCGGATTTCCTGAAGTAACGATGGTCGGGGTCGGAGCCCACCCGGTCGAGTGGAGCCTCGCCGGCGGCATCCGGGTCCGCAGCACCGGCTGCGCCCAGGGCGACCTGGCGGGAGCCGGTCCGGCCGTGGAGGCGCGGCGCGCTGCGGTCGTGAACCTGCCGTGGACCCTTCTCACCCAGGTGCACGGGGCTCGGGTCGTGATCGTCGATGAGCCCGGCGCGGCGTCGGGGGAGCCGGCCGACGCTGCTGTGACCACGGTAAGGGGCGCGGCGCTCGCGGTGCTGACCGCCGACTGCGCCCCAGTCGCCCTGGCGAGCCCGCAGGGGATCCTCGGGGTCGTGCACGCCGGGTGGCGGGGCCTGCGGGCCGGGGTAGTCGAAGCGGCGGTTACCGCGATGCGGCGCCTCGGTGCGACCCGCGTCGAGGCTGTCGTCGGTCCCTGCGTACATCCGTGCTGCTATTCGTTCGGGCAGGAGGACCTCGACAGCGTCGCCCGGCGCCTCGGACCGCAGGTGCGGGCGGTCGACCGGCAAGGACGGCCTGCCCTCGACCTGCCCGCGGGCGTCCGCGCCGCCTTGCACTCGGCCGGCGCGACCTTCCTCGGCGAGGCCGGGATCTGCACGGGGTGCTCCGAGTGGCACTGGTCGGCGCGCGCCGCGGGCGACACACGGCGACAGGCGACGGTGGTATGGCGGCCGTGAGCATCGAGGCGGAGACGGTCGCCGCCCGGGTCGCGGACGTACGGCGCCGGGTCGCGCATGCCGGCGGCGATCCCGACGAGATCCGGATCGTGGCGGTCACGAAGGGGTTCGGTCCCGAGGCTGTCGCGGCGGCGTTCCAGGCCGGGCTCGTGGATGTCGGGGAGAACTACGCCCAGGAGTTGGTTGCCAAGGCCTCGGCGTCACCGCCCGGCGTCCGATGGCACTTCCTGGGTACCGTGCAGCGCAACAAGGTGTCCCGCCTCGCTCCCCTCGTTCGGGTGTGGCACGGGATCGACCGCCCCAGAGCCGCGGACGCCGTCGCTGCCGCGACGCCCGGGGCCGAGGTGTTCGTGGAAGTGAACGTGACGGGCGCCCCTTCCCGCTCCGGGTGCGCGCCCGGCGAGGCCGAGGCACTCGTCGAGCACTGCCGGGCCGTGGGGCTCGATGTGGCCGGCCTGATGACGGTCGGGCCGGAGGGGGACATCGACGCCGGGCGCCGGGACTTTCGCTGGCTCGCGCGCCGGGCGCGCGAGCTGCGCTTGAGAGGGCTGTCGATGGGTATGAGCGACGACTTCGAGGTCGCTGTCGCGGAAGGCGCGACCACCCTCCGTCTGGGACGAGTTCTGTTCGGTCCCCGCCCGGGACCGGCAGTCGTGTCACGATAGGCTTGCTTGTGGGAGGCTTGTGATGGCATCAGGGTTGGTCCGCAAGGCAATGGTGTACCTGGGGCTCACCGACGACGAGTACGAGGAGTACGACGACTACGACGATGCCGGTTCCTCGATCCAGGGCTCCTCGCGCCGCTACCAGGACATGGAGAGCTCCGGCCCCGTCTCCGCGGTGCGGCCTGTGGTCCGCGACACCGTGGACCCGTCGAGCGGTGTCATAGTGACGCCACGCCCCGCGGTCGTGAAGCCGATCACGCCGATGCAAAGCGCCAAGGTCCACGTCGTCGCCCCGTCGAAATTCGCCGACGCCCAGGAGATCGGGGACCGGTTCCGCAACGGCCAACCGGTCATCGTGAACCTTCAGTCCAACGACCGCGAGCTGGCGCGGCGGATGATCGACTTTTGCAGCGGGGTCACCTACGCCCTTGCCGGAAGCATGGACAAGGTCGCCGACCAGGTGTTCCTCCTGACGCCGTCGAACGTCGAGGTGTCCCCCGAAGAGAAGCGGCGCTTGCAAGAGCGCGGCCTGTACCGTTCCTGACGGGCGTCGGTGTTGAGCTTCCACGGAGGGCACATCCTCTACGACATCGGGCAGCTCTACGTGCTCGTGCTGATCCTGCGGGCCGTGATGAGCTGGTTCCCCTACCGCCACGACTCGCCGCTCAACGGGGTGCGCAAGGTGCTTTTCGCCGTCACCGAGCCTGTTCTCGCCCCGTTCCGCCGGATCATCCCGCCTGTCGGGATGCTCGACCTGTCCTTCCTGGTGGCCTTCATCGTCGTGGAGCTGATCGTCCAGAACGTCCTCAGCCGCGTTCCCTTCTGACGGGCGGGGCCGGGGCGTCGCCGCGGCCGGCGCTCGCCGAGCCCCCGCGCCGGTCGGTCGCGCCCGGGCAGCGGGAGCGGGGTCCCCGCCCGGTGCACGCCGCCGAACTACGATGATGGCCCATGGAGGTCTCACCCAAGACTCTGCGCGAGGTCGAATTTCGCGAGAAGATGCGCGGCTATCACCCTGAGGACGTCGACCACTTCCTGGAGCAGGTGGCCGCGGGCCTGGAGGTCCTGCAGGATCGACTTCGCCAGGCGGTGGAGCGCGCCCAGCGGGCCGAAGCCGCGGCGTCCGAGGCCGGCAACACCGACGACATGCTCCGCAAGACGCTGGTCCTGGCGCAGCGCACCGCCGACATGGCGGTCCAGGAGGCCCGCGACCAGGCTGCGCGGATCCTTGCCGGTGCCGAGCAGCAGGCCCAGGCCGTGCTGGCCGAGGCGGAGGAGAAGGGCAGGCTCACTCTCGAGGAGACCCTCGCGGAGAGCCGGGTGGAGCTTGGCCGCCTCGAGGTCGCCCGCGCCCAGGCCCAGCATGAAGTGGAGGGGCTGAAGCGCTGGATCGACGAGCACAGGGCGCACCTGCAGTCGTCGCTCTCGGAAGCGATGGCCGCGGTGGAGCGCGCCGGCCTGTTGTGGTCGCCGCCGTCACCCCAGCAGCCGTCCGTCCCGCCCGGCCCAGAGACGGCCCAGGCCCCCCCGGTGCCCTCGGCGGCTGCGCCGTCGACCGGGGGCGATCCCGAAGGTGGTCCCCCCACGGTCGCGTGGGCCCCGGCGGAGGCGCCGGGTGACCGGCGCGACGACAGGGCCGCCCCAGAGGCGGCCGGGGGCCTGCGGGAGATCCTGGCGCTCGACGACGAGTCGCTGCGCGGCCCCGACGATCAGGCCCTCGACGACTTTTTCGACGATCGCGACGACCTGGTCATGGATCGCCGCATCGGCGGCCGCCTGCGCCGCCGGCGGTAGACACGCCTCCCGGGCCTGTCAACCCGCCAGAGTCACCCGGCACGGCGGTGCCCCCGTGCGTGACGCGGAGTTCCACGGATTGCATCCGGCGGCGCGCTGTCCGCTACGGCGAAGGGTGATCCCGTGTTGCTGATGGTGACGCTGCTGTTCTTGGTCGTGGGCACCGTCTTCTTGATCATCGGGTACGTCCAGGACGCCCTTGTCTACGTCTACCTGGCGGTGGCCTGCGCCGGGGCTGCCGCGCTCGCGCTGGTGGTGGTGAGCCGGCTGAGCCGGTTGAGCCGCAGGCTCGCGACACCACCGGCGCCGCCGGCGCCGCCGGGGCCGCCGCCGGCGCGGCCACCCCTGGCAGCATCGGACCCCGCCGGCGGCATCGAGCCGGCCGAACACCCCCCGGCGGGCGACGTGCCGCCATCCGGCGGCTGATCATTCCGCCGGTCGGGCAGATCCCCCGTCCGGACCGGCAGATCGCGGCGCCGGCGGGAAGGCGAGAGGTGCGGGGGGCGCGATGGGGGGCGCGATGGGGGGCGCGATGGGACACGGTTGCAGCGCTGCGAGGGGGTGGGCCTCGAACTGTGTCCGCTTTTGTACCCCTGCGGGTACGCGATGGGACACAGTTCGCGCGGTGTCGCGACGTAGGCCTCGAACTGTGTCCGCTCGTGTGCCGGTGGGGCGCCCCCGGGGCGGCGCGCGGCCGCCGGCTCCGCCGGCCGCAGCCGGCTCAGGCGGCCCCGCCGGCGCCGTGGCGGGTGAGGCGGACCCACACGTCGGTGCCGTCCGCCAGCCGGGCGGAGCTCCAGCCCTCCGGGGCGGACCCGTCGCCTGTCACGCCCGCCACGTCGGCGGCGGCGATGTCCACCGCGAGGATCTGCTCGGCCACCCAGTCCCGGTGGGCGTCGAGCGCCGCGCGCAGATCCGGCCCGCCGGCGACCTCGAGACGGATGCGGTCGGTGACATCGAGGCCGGCGTCGCGCCGACGCTGCTGGACCATCCGGACGAGGTCGCGGGCGCGGCCCTCGACGGCCAGCTCCGGTGTCACCGCGGTGTCGAGGACCACGAGCCCGGCGTGACCGGCGAGCGCACGGGTCGTCGATGCGTCGACCGGCTTCACGCGCATCTCGAACTCGCCGCTGCCGAGGACGCTGTCGCCCACGCGGGCGCGCCCGCCGTCGATCAACTCCCAGTCGCCGCGCCGGGCGGCGGCCGCCACGGCCTGGGTCGCCGGTCCGAGCCGCGGGGCGGCGACCTTGAAGGTCACGGTGAGCACTCGGGCGGCGAAGCGGTCGACGTCGTCGGTCAGGACCACGGACTTGACGTTGACCTCCTCGGCGATCAGCCCCGTGAACGGCTTCAGCCTGTCGGCGCCGGCGGACGCCACCGTCAGGGTGGCGAGGGGCAGCCGGGCGCGGAGCCCCTGCGCCTTGCGCACGGAATGGGCGGCCGAGCACACGGCCCGGGCGAGGTCCATGTCCGCCACCAGCCCGGCGTCCCAGGGGAGCGACGCCGGGTCGGGCCAGTCGCTGAGGTGTACCGAGCGCTCGTCGTCGGCGCCCGCCGCCGGCGATCCGACGCCGGTGAGGCCCCGCCAGATGTCCTCTGTGATCAACGGAAGCAGCGGGGCGCTGACCCGGCAGACCACCTCCAGGACGGTTCCGAGCGTGTCGAAGGCGTCCTGGGTGTCGCGGTCCCCGCCGGCG